>CAZSPL010000025.1:0-26534 GCA_964608735.1 uncultured Planctomycetota bacterium
CTTTATCGAGCTTCTTCAGAAGCATTTGCCCCGGTTTGAGTGGTAGCGCTGTCTCCGGCAGGTGGAGCCACGGAGGGCTCTTCCGCTATGGTTCCCACGGGTTCTGTCTTAGCCTGAACCGCGGGACTCTTGACCTTTTTCCCGAGATTCTTCACCAGTTTCCTGACCGAGTCGGTGGGAATCGCGCCCTTCTTCACCCACGAGTTATATAGGTCCATATCGATCTCGAGGGGCTTTGTCTTCCGCTGGGGCAAATAATACCCGAGATTCTCGAGCACCACGCCGCCACGGGGGGAGCGTGAATCCATAACAACCACGCGGTAGGATGCCTGCTTCGGCATGCCGGTACGCTTCAATCGAATCTTGACAGCCAATCTATGTCTCCTAAAATCAAACTCAAAAGACAAGCAGGAATACTACCATTTTTCGGTATTTTGGGCAACCTTTAAATCACGCAATGGACTTTTTTTCCCGACCTACTTCCTCTTCCTGCGGCTGCCCTTGTCTTTCTTGCGACGCTTCTTGCCGGACCCCTTCAGCCCCCCGGCGGGACGCCTGAAGCGCATGTTGCCGCCGGTGAACTGCTCGATCATCACCTTGGCCTGGTCGAATTGCTTGCATAACGCGTTAACTTCGTTGACCTCGACCCCCGCGCCGCCGGCGATGCGTTCCTTGCGCGAGCGGGTGATTATCTCGGGATTCCGCCTCTCATCGGGGGTCATGCTGAGTATCATTGCTTCCATGTGCGAGAATTTCTTCGGGTCGATATCGTCAAGTTGTTTCGCTACGCCGCCCATGCCCGGGATCATGCCCACGAGGCCCTGGAGCGGCCCGAGCTTCTTCAACTGCTGGAACTGGTTATAAAAATCCTCGAAATTGAATTTCTTTTCCAGGATCTTCCGCTGCATCTCGAGCGCGTCTTCCTGCTCTATCTCGGTCTCCACCTTCTCCACGAGGCTGAGCACGTCGCCCATGCCGAGAATACGTCCCGCCATCCGGTCGGGATGGAATTTCTCGATGCCCTTCAGGTCCTCGCCGGTGCCCGCGAATACGATCGGTACCCCGGTGACATGCCGCACGCTGATAGCCGCGCCGCCCCTGGCGTCGCCGTCGAGCTTCGTCAGTATCGCGCCGGTGATGCCTACCGTTTCGTTGAAGCTCCGGGCGATGTTTACCGCGTCCTGGCCCGTCATCGAATCGACGATGAGGAAGACATTAGAATTTGCCGCGAGCATTTTCTTCAGGCGCCGCACTTCGTCCATCATCTCGTCGTCGATATGCACGCGCCCGGCGGTGTCGTAGATAATCAAATCGGATGCGGTCTGAAGCGCGCGCTTACGGCCTTCGAGCATGATGCGCTCGACGTCCTGCGTGTCTTCCATCGAGAAAACATCGATGCCGCCGCGTTCGCCGACGACATGAAGCTGCTGGATCGCGGCGGGACGATAGACATCGAGGGCGACGAGCAGCGGCTTGAGCCCGAGCCCCTTGTAATGAAGCCCGATCTTGGCGGCCATCGACGTCTTGCCGGAACCCTGCAGGCCGACGAGCATAACTTCGTTCAGCCTTCCCTTCGCGATATCCGGCTCTACCGCGACCCCGCCGAGGATATCGACAAGCTCATCCCTGACGACCTTCACAATCTGCTGGCCGGGTGTAAGGCTTGAGAGTATCTCCTCGCCGACCGCTTTCTCGCGTATCCCGTCGATGAAATCCTTGACGACGCGGAAATTGACATCGGCATCGAGCAGTGCGAGGCGTATCTCTCGCAAGCCTTCATCCACGGCGGCAGCGTTGAGCTTCCCGCGGCCGGAAATCTTCCTGAATGCT
The DNA here is from genome assembly GCA_964608735.1 of uncultured Planctomycetota bacterium. Classification (GTDB taxonomy): domain Bacteria; phylum JAJVIF01; class JAJVIF01; order JAPKYR01; family CAZSPL01; genus CAZSPL01. The sequence continues at coordinate 1,831 of CAZSPL010000025.1, forward strand.
TCCTGCAGTTTTTCCGTAAGTCTGTCGAACATCGTTTATGCCACGTTGCCCCGAAGGACGCGTAACTATAGCGGAAAATACGCCGACGATTCAAATCCACCCAAAAGAAAGTGCTACGAACACGTAGCACGTAATTGTCACATCCGACTTCCGTGAGATACCGGCTTCCGTTACTTCTTCCTCATCCGTTCCTGCTGCTTGCGCTGCCATTCTTCCTGCTGCTTGAACCAGTCATCCTCGCCGTCCTTTGTTTCCTGCGCCCCGAACGTGATCGGCTTTTTCTCATCCTTCGATTTCCCGTAGCCCGAGGCGGCATACTCATCCCGCCTTATGGCATCCGCATCTTTCTTCGCGGCGGCGATCGCCTTCTCGCCCTTCTCGCGGTCCTTATCCAGCGATTCGGCGTCTTCCTCGAGCAGGAATTCAAGCAGGTCGTCGGGGTCGTTCGCAAGCTCGACGCCCTTCGCCTTGTCGATGTAGCCGGTCTGGATCGCCATCTTGATGCTGTGTTCGAGAGTGACCATACCCTGCTGCTTGCCCGACTGGAGGACTATGTCGATCTGGAAGACCTTGTTCTCCCGGATGAGGTTTCGGACCGCGTTGGTCATCATCATCACTTCGAACAGGGCACGCCGTCCCTTCCCGTCTTTCATGCGCACCAGCACCTGGCTGACAACCGCTCTCAGACAAATTGATAACTGGGTTCGAATCTGCGGCTGCTGGGCGGGTGGGTAGATGTCGATGATACGGTTGATTGTGTCGGCGGCGCCCGACGTGTGCAGGGTCGCCAGCACCAGGTGGCCTGTTTCAGCGGCCGTAAGCGCCATCGACGTGGTTTCGAGGTCGCGCATCTCGCCTACGAGGACCACGTCGGGGTCCTGCCTCAGGGCTTCGCGGATGCCGTCGTGGAAACTCATGCAGTCGCGCCCGACCTCGCGCTGGTCGATCAGGCTGAGCATGTTTTTATGCTTGTATTCTATCGGGTCTTCCAGTGTGAGGATATGCTCCGAGCGCGTGTGGTTGATATAGTTGATCATCGTGGCGAGGGTGGTTGTCTTGCCGGAGCCGGTAGGCCCGACCACCAGTACGAGGCCGCGGGGGAACTTCGCGATGGTGCGCACTATTTCGGGAAGCCCGAGTTCCTCGAACGTCGGAAGATGTTCGGGGATCAATCGAAACGCCGCCCCTACCCTGTCGTTCTGATGATAAACCGAGCAGCGCAGGCGGCCGACGCCTTCGAGCACATGTGCGAAGTCGACACAGAGGTTTTTCTCGAAACGTTCCCTGTCGAAGGGAACGAGAAGGTAGTCAACCGCGTTCTCCATGAAATCCACGCTAACCACCGGCTCGCCGTCGTCAGGCCCCAGCATCCCGAGTATCCTGTAGTACGGGTGCGTCCCGACCTGCAGATGAAGGTCGCTGGCGCCTTTCCGCACCATCTTGTCGAACAGGTGTATAAGCTTTTCCATTCGCCGGCACCTCTATGGCGTATTCCGTTATCCCTACGCACCCATATTATACATAATCATTACAATCATGCACCGGTCTTGAATATTTGCCCGGTGCTTCAAAAGAACCCCGCTTATGGTTATACTGGTTTCATCCTGTGAACCCGATGAATGGAGCAACGGATAAACTTCGCTCAAGGCTCTTCGACTACGAACGGCCCGACCTCATATTCTGGGCTTTCCTGGTCGTCCTCGCCCTTTTTCTTTTCCTGCCATTCCTCAAGCCCGGATACATGCTCCTTCCATTTCCCGACACTGTCTACACGCGGACCCTTACCGACAGCGGCTACAGCTTCCCGCGGGATGACGCATTCCGCACGGGATTCGATGTCAACCTGCATTTTCAGCCGTGGAGCGTATATGTCGCCGAAAGGCTGAAGCAGGGCGAAATCCCCTGGTGGAACCCCTACAACTTCTGCGGGCATCCATGCTTCGCGAACAGCCTCTACCAGGTAACCTATATCCCGCGGATAATATTTTCCCTCACGCTCGCCCCGGAAAATGTCCAGACCGCGCTGGCGATGCTTCATTTTCTCATCACGGGATTCGGGTTCTACTACTTCCTCAAAGCATTCCATATCAGGCCCTTAGCCGCGGGATTCGCCACGCTGCTCCTGCTGATGAAATTCAGCCACCCGACGGTACTTATGATGAGCACGAATGTCGTCTCGCTCGCCTATGCACCCATATGCCTGCTCATCGCGATCAAATTAATCCGTGGCGGAAGATGGCTGTGGACATTGCCCCTCGCGATTTTCATCAGCACGATAATCTCAAACGGCTACCCGGTATTTACAGTTCACTTCACGTATCTCGGCATCGCGTTGCTGGTTTTTGAAATCCTGAAACTGCGAAGAAGTGGCGATGCGAATATCCCCGGGAATCTCATCAAAGTAATCGCGGCGGTCGTGATGGGCTTTCTTTTTTCGCTGACGCAGATAATTCCGCTCATGCAGCTCTATCCGATGTCGGTGCGCCCGGAGCTTACGAGAAGCATGCTGGTGCATTACGGGATAAACCCGTCGCATCTCGGTTTGATATTCCTCCTGAACCTGTTATCTCCCGCCGGGATAGCTTCGCGGTACACATCCGGTGAATTCGCGGCATATTCCAACCTCTACCTCGGCCTCCTGCCCTGCCTGATTGTCCTGCCATTCTACGGCCAGTCCCGGACGAGCGAATATCGGTTCTTCATCATCGCGGCAATCATAACGGCTCTCATATCGTTCTCATCGACGGCGTTTTATATCGCGATGAAAATCATCCCCGGGATGGGGCTGTCGCCATCGCCGCCGTTCCCACTGATGTTCTACTGCGCGATAACCGCCGTTGCATTCTCGCTCAACGCCATCCTCTCTCCCGCGGCTGACGGCATGAAACGCGGCGGCATCTCAATTCTCGTCATGCTCATAGCCTTCGTGGGTATCCCCTACGCCGCCGCGTTCCTCGTGGGCAGGAACCTCGGCGGAGTATTCGGAGATTTCGAATTCTATAAAATGAACTATGCCGGGGTCGGATTCTTCCTTGGGCAGTTCATCCTCATCTTCAGCATCATTCTTTTGTTTACGGGCTCGGACCGGCGGTTTTCGCGATACCTCCTCATCTTCGCGTTTCTCGTCGTGTCCACAACATATATTCAACTCGCTAAGACAATGGTACACGGCGAATCGGACGGGAATTCCTTCGCGATTACCTGCAAGGGAACGAATACTCGGCTCAACGAACCCCGCTACTTCAATGCATCCGGCACGTCGGTATTGACGCCGAACATCAATATATATCCCGGCATGAGAACGGCGCAGGGATACGAAAGCCTGCTTCTGAAAAATTATGCCGACACATACGAGAAATTCATCGGCGGAAGCCTCTGGCGGATGAGGCTCGCGGAATCGAAGCGAGGGGTCGCGCCGGTGGAGTTTCTGAAGGAAGCCGGTGTCGGGAAAGTTATCGTGCATCCGGATGACGTTCCCGATGCGCGCATCGAAGACATATGCGGCGTCGAGCTTCATGTCGTCGATGCCGGTTACCCCGAATGCGTCATCTCAAGCGGCTCCTGCGCGATGAACCGCGTCAGCCCGGAACTGATACGAATCGACATCGATACCGAAAAAAATGCGAGCATGAATATCGCCGAGACATTTTACCCGGCATGGAAATATCGAATCGAGGGTGAGGAAAAGAGTTTCGATGTTCAGCAAAGCGATGAGGGTTTCATGCAAATCCCGAATCTCAAGCCGGGTAAATATTCGGTTGAGCTGTTCTATCAGCCATCGCTTGAAATACTCGGTTTATGGCTTTCGGCGGCTTTCTTCATCATCTCAATAATATTGATTATCCGGCTCGACGGGAAAGATATTGGACGAGGTCGGAAAAACAAAGCTGCTTGACTATGAAAAATCCGATTGGATTTTCATCGCCGTCCTCTTTCTTGTTGGGCTATGGCTGCTCGGGCCGGGGTTCATCCCGAACCGGATGATGCTTCCCATCCCCGATGACGTCTATGTCAACCCGGATATAGCCTATGACATCCCTGTCGGCGCGGTGCCGATTTCCGACACGAATCTCGAATATCAGCCATGGAACGACTATGCCTGCTCGCGCTTGAAGAAAGGCGAGATGCCGTGGTGGAATCCATATAACCTCTGCGGAACGCCATTCTATGCCGACAGCCTGAATCAGCTCACATACATCCCACGCTTGATACTCAGCATCATACTACCGTCGGAAATGGTGCTCACGGTTCTCGCGCTGATGCATCTGCTTCTCGCGGGCATCGGATTCTACTACCTGATGAAGGCATTCAATGCTTCGCCTGTCGCGGCGGGACTCGCGGCATTCGTCATCGTATTCAAGTTCTCGCATCCCACCGTAATGATGATGCCGCCGGTCGCGTTGACGCTCGCGTACATGCCCGCGATCCTTCTGCTGATAGTCAAAATGATCCGCGGCGGACGCTGGCTCTACATTCTCCTCCTCGCAATATGCCTGAGTTGCATCATCTCATCCGGCTATCCCGTTTTCGTGGTTCACATGCTCTATCTTGGCATCGCGGTCGTAGTGTTTGAATACATCAGAACGCCGGAACGCAAGTCGCAAACAATCGGGAGAATCATCCTTGCGGGAATTCTCGGCTTGATGTTCTCCCTCGCTCAACTGATACCGCTTTATCTCTTCTACACGCTTTCGGCGAGGACCGCGGCGGGACAAGCCCTGTCAAATTTCCATGTCGACTTCAGGCACATCGCGCTGATGCTCTACCAGAACCTGATAATCCCGTTGTGGGACAAGAGCGACCCGTATTCCCCGATGCTCAAATTCGGAAACCTGTATTACGGCCTTATCCCGATACTCCTCCTGCTACCGTTCTACGGGCAATGGAAAGATTCGCGCTACAGGTTCTATTTCATCACATCGCTCGTAATCGGCGCGATATGTTTCATCACACCGGTCGCGCGGCTGTTTCTCCTCATCGTTCCCGGAGCGAGGCTGACCGTACTGATGCCCTACCCGGCCCTGTTTCTGTGCCTGACGATTGCATTTGGATTATCGCTGCAGCGGATACTGACCGGATTTCGTGAGAATATTAGTTTTCACAAAATCCCTGTCATTATAGTTGCATTGCTGTTTCTCGCGCTTCCGGCGGCAATGAGACTCATGAGTAATCAGCCCGACGATTTCTCCCCGAATTTCATCGCATATTCAATCGTGCTGATAATCCTTGTCGGATGTCTGCTTTTTCGAACAATAAATAAGCGAAGTAGGCTCGCCATAGGAGTTTTCATCGCGCTGCTTGCGGTGAGCTATCTTCCGATGATGACCAAATGGACGACATTCTACAGCCCCGACAACGGTTCTTTCGGTTTGCGGGTCAAGCGGAACGGCCCGATAGACGAATTCGCGGCGCTTAACGCGCCAAGATATTTCAACGCCACAAGCTCGGCATTTCTGGAATCGAATATCAACATCTACCCGCGGATGCGATTCGTCCAGGGCTACGACAGCCTTATTCTAAGCCACTTTGCCGATGGGTACAGGGCACATGTTCCCGGCGGGATAATCGCGAAGAAACGGCTCACGACCAGGGAATACGGCAAATGGGACGAATATCTCGCCGAAACCGGAACCGGGTCTGAAATTATAAATCCCCTGCAGCGAAAGTGGAGCGTGTCGATTTCAATTACCGGGAATGAGGTGCCGATTGAAGAGATCAACGCACCTGAATATGTAATGGACGGGCGCGGCTTCGAGATTGAGCGGCGCAAGCCGGAACTGTACACCTTGACGGCTTTAGCGGGGGATGTGGGAGATTTGCGAATCGCGGAGACATGGTATCCCGGATGGGTCAACGATGTAAATGAAATGGGGCCCCGTCCGATGGGAATGACTCAGAATGGTTTCATGCGGCTTTCCGACACTCCCACAACGAGCTTTGAAGGAATCATCTACTACAACCCATGGCTCGAAAAGCTGAGCATTACTTTGTCCATCGTGTCATTTATAATAAGCCTGATAGCGATAAGCGCTCTTGATTGCAGGGAGAAATTGAAACCAGAGAAATGAGCCTGATGCGATGGATAGCCTGCCGATGGATACCCCCCGGCGCGAAAGCCGCGACGAGTTTGCGCATGTATCACGAATTCCTCGAAGCGCTGGTCGATGGGAAGGATATCGATTCCGATGAAACTCTCAGGAACCGGATTGTGGATGCCGCGGCGGAACTCGGCGACTCCCTCGCCGGTGAAGTGCGCGATACATTCAACCTCGGCGATTCGATAACCGATGCGGTCGATGCGTGGAAAATCGGCTGCGTCGCGGGAGGGGTGAAATATCGCGTCGTGAAGGAAGGCGACAAATATGTCTTCCATCACCCGGTATGCCCGATGCACGCATATTTCACCGAACGCGGCATCGTGCCATGCGAACACCTGTGCATGCCGACGGTGATACGTATCGCCGAATCCATCTGCCCCGGATGCGAAGTTGAAATCATCCGCAAAGGCAGCCTCGAATCGACCTGCATCAAGGCGATAAGGCCGAGGAGAGGGGATTCATGACGGCGGCGGTAATCAAGCATGTCGACAAAGCGGGACTCATCGAATCGGTGGGGCTTCTGCAGGAAGCCCTCGACACGGCGGGAGTGGTTATTTTTCCCACCGAAACCGTATACGGCCTCGCCGCGCGGGCGGATATGATCGGGGCGGTGGATCGCATCTTCGACCTCAAGGAGCGTCCGAGAGCGAAACCGCTTCCCGTGATGATCCGCTCGATGGAAGCGGCATACTCGCTTGCCGAGGAGATAGATGAACGTTTCGTGCTTCTCGCGGAATGCTTCTGGCCCGGGCCGCTGACGATCGTCCTGCATAAAAACACCGTGATCGACCCCATCGTCACAAGCGGACTTCGCACGGTAGCGCTCCGGGTGCCGAATCACGAAGTCGCGCTGCGGCTTTTGAATTATCTCCCGCTTCCCCTCGCCGTGACCAGCGCGAATATTTCCGACAACGAAGTCACATCCGATGAGGAACTCGTGGAGCAGTTCGGGGATAAGGTGGATGTCATTATCCTCGGTGAAACCATGCGCTACCCCAGGCCGTCCACGGTGATCGACCTTACCACGCCGTTCGCCACGATATTGCGTGAAGGGGCCATCGAGCGCGAGCGGATAACCGGCGTGCTCCACGGCCACTGCGAACTCAGGTAAAAACTCAGGTAACACTTCCCCGGGTAGCACGCACTTCAGTGCGTGATACCGGACCTGCTCCCATACTTGCATCCTTCCCAAGAAATGTATATATTGCCAGACCGTAGAAACAGAACGATGCTGGAGCCAGAAATGCCAGATGGAATGAAAGTCTTCGCCGGTTCGGCAAGCGCGGATCTCGCGGTCGAAATCTGCTCTCATCTCGGATGCGAACTCGGCAAGAGCGAGACGAAGAAATTCGCCAACGACAACACGTTCGTACACCTGTTCGAGAATGTGCGCGAAGTGGACTGTTTCGTCGTACAGACCTCCATCACCCCGGTCAACGATAACCTGATGGAAGCCATGATAATGGTCGATGCTCTCCGCCGCGCCAGCGCGAAGCGCATCACGCTGGTGATGCCCTACTACGCCTACGCCCGTTCCGACAAGAAGGACATGCCCCGCATCGCCATCACCGCCAGCCTCGTCGCGCGGCTTCTCGAAACCGCCGGCATAAGCAGGCTGGTATGTATGGACCTGCACGCCGAGCAGATACAGGGATTCTTCCACATCCCCGTCGACCAGCTTCTTGCCGCGCCGATTATCTGCAGCTACCTGAGGGATAAGAATCTCGAGGACCTCGTTATCGTAAGCCCCGATGCCGGCGGTGCGCGAAGGGCGAGGGAATATGCCGACAGGTTGAAATCAGACATCGCCATCGTGGATAAAGTTCGAGACAAGATCAAGGGGGATGTCATCGCGTGGAACATCATCGGCGACGTCGGGGGCCGCCCATGCGTGCTCGTTGACGATGAGATCAACCGGGGCACGAGCATCATGAGAGCATACGAGGCCTGCAAGGAATTCGGCGCTACCGAGATCTATGCCGCCGTGACTCACCCCGTCTTCAGTCCCGGCGCCGCCGCGAGACTCGCCGAATGCGGGTTCAAGGAATTGATAGTGACAAACACCGTGCCGATATTCGGGGATTACGATAATAGCGTGATAAAAGTCCTGAGCGTGGCGGAACTTCTCGCCCAGGCCATAAACAATATTCACACCGGCTCGAGCGTATCGCAACTGTTCAAGTAGGTCATTCCGGGGAGCCATCAAATGCCGACTGAAATCCAGCGCACACTCGTGCTTCTTAAACCCGACACCCTGCAGCGCGGCATCGCGGGGAAAATCATCTCCCGCTTCGAACGCGTCGGCCTCAATATCGTCGCCTGCCGTATGCTCCGGCTCGATGACGCCCTCGCCGCGAAGCATTACGCCGTCCACAAGGGCAAGCCGTTCTATGCCAAGCTGACGAAATACATCACCTCAGGCCCCGTAATCGCGCTCGCCGTCGAGGGAAAGAACGCTATCGCGCTCGTACGCAAGCTCGTCGGCGCGACCGACGGCAACAAGGCCGAACCCGGCACCATAAGAGGCGACTTCGGGCGCGATTTCACTCTCAACCTCGTCCACGCGAGCGATTCACCGGAATCCGCGGAATACGAGCTCGGGCTGTATTTCACGGAGAACGACTTCACCACCTGGTCGTTCGATATCGAAATGTGGATGAGCCATCCCGAAAATTGATAGTAAAATGATGTGTGTAATATGAGACCCGGACTTTGCGCCGGGGATTTTATTATGATATAATCAACATATAGTGATATATGAGGGTCGCATAATTTGATAGTAACGAAGAAAAAACCGTTCGAACGCATACGCGAATTCCTCCCCCACGACAAGAGGATCCTCGTGGCGGGATGTTCCATCTGCGCGGAGCATTGCAAGACAGGCGACGCGAAAGCCGTCGAAGACATGGTGCGAAAGCTTCGCGTCGCGGGATTCGTCGTGGCCGGGTCGTTCGTCTTCGAGGGCCCATGCCAGCTCGCGGCGGTACGCAAGGGCTTCCGCGAAATCGGCGACCTGAAGTACGACATCATCCTCTCCCTTTCCTGCGGGACCGGCACGCAGATGCTCGGCGAATTCGCGGAGGTGATGGCATACCCCGGGCTCGACACGGTTTTCGCCGGGAGCGTTCAGCACGGGCCGGAGATCACCGAATATTGCCGACTGTGCGGCAACTGCGTGCTTGATACCACAGCCGGTATCTGCCCCCGCTACCGTTGCTCGAAATCGCTCGTGAACGGCCCATGCGGCGGCACGGTGGACGGCAAATGCGACAAGGACGGCGTCACCCCATGCGGATGGGCGCTCATTTATGAGCGAAGCAAGCAACTCGGTGTCGCGCTCGCCGTATTCTCCAAATACTCGCCGCCCAAGACGTTCACCCATCATCCGCGACAGCAGACCGTGTCAAGGGACGAGGAGAAGTAGATGGGGTTCATCGATAAAATGCGCGAAGGCGGCTTCGGGGTAACCATCGAACTGAACCCGCCCCGAGGCATCGGCATGAAACGTTTCTGGGAAGAAGCCTCCGCGCTCCGCGGGCTCGGCGACGCATTCAATGTCACCGACTGCCAGCGTTCGAGCATGAAAACCGCCCCCACCGGAATCTGCCACCTGCTTGAAGAAGAAGGCATGGAGAGCGTCGTACAGGTCACGCTTCGCGACCGAAACCGCCTTGCCTTTCAATCGGAGCTGTTGTCGGCGTATCTTCTTGGCATACGCAATTTCCTCATCGTATCCGGCGACCACCCGCTATGCGGCAATCATCCCGACGCCGAGGGGGTGTTCGATATCGATTCGACGCAGGGGATCCATGTCGCGAGCATGCTCAGGCAGGGCACCGACATGGTCGGCAACAAGCTTAATAAATCGCCCAAGGGAATGAATCTCGGCGGCGCGCTGAATCCGTTCAGCCATCTCGCGGAACTGGAGCTCATCAAGGCGCGGAAGAAAGTGCACCAGGGCGCGATATTTTTCCAGACGCAGCCGGTCTATGATGTGCCAAGGTTCGCGGAATTCGTCGCGGGATTGAAGGACCTCGAATGCTATGTACTGGCGGGCATTCTCCCTCTCACATCGAGCAAAACCGCCACGATAATGAAAACGAAAGTGCCGGGGATATACCTGCCGGACGATGTGTACCAGCGAATCATCAAGTCGTCCGATACCGTCGAGGTAGGCATCGCCCTCGCGCGCGAGACAATCGCCCAGTTGAAGGGAGTCGCAAGCGGCATCCACATGATGAGCATCGATTCGGTCGAGCATTTTCCGAGGATACTCGAGGGTACAAATTCGGGCCGAGATTCTTCGCGAAGTGATGCGCCCACCCCTATGTAAATCAGGGATCATGCGATATATTATTATGCGGGGAGCGCTTAAAAAGGGAGGTCATTGATGGAATTCGATGCACGGTCTATCAGGCCCGTCAACATGATTGTTGTCCGGCACGGGCAAACCAACGCCAACAAGGAAGGCTGGATCATGGCCCAGCGCCACGATCTTCCGCTGAATGAGAAGGGGCTTGCCGACGCCGAAACCGTGGCGGATATCCTCGCCGCGAGCGATGTCATGAAAGCCCCGGGGATATCGATATGGTCATCGCCGTTGAGGAGGGCGAAGCAAAGCGCCGACGCCTTCGCGAAGCGCGTCGATGTCGAGCGCGTCACCTGCCCCCATTTCATCGAGCGCGATTTCGGCGAGCTGTCCGGGAAATCATGGGGGGAACTGGAAAAGATGCAGCCGGGCTTCAAACAGATAGATACTCTGCTTCGATATGACTACAGCCCGTACAGCGGCGAGGATGCCGACACGGTGCGACGTCGCACCGAGAAAGGGCTCGAATGCGCGGTACGCCACTGCCGTCATACCGGGCGCAACACCGTCGTGCTGTTCACGCATTTCGGCATCGTACAGATGATCTACAACATCGCCACCGGGAAATACCTCGAACCGAAGAACCTGCAGCACTTCGCGTTCCACCTCACGTTCGAGGAGGGCTGGTGGCCGCACGCCGATTTCCTGAGCTGACAGGCACATCCCATCGCCCCGGCGAATTTCTGGTACAATAACCGAATTATTTCGGGAGGGATTTGTCATGGCTCGTATGGATCCGGCGAAGCTGTTCTATGCCGATGCAAGGTCATACTACTTCGATTCGCGACGCTCGGTACAGGGCAAGCTGCATGCAATCATTGAGAAACTGAAATTCTCGAAACACTTCAGCGAACGCGACCCCGTCGCGGTCAAGATGCATTTCGGCAATCCCGGGATCCATCGCACCATACCGCCGCTGTTCGTGCGGGATGTCGTCGACGCGCTGAAGGCCGCCGGGACAAGGCCGTTCGTCACCGATTCCGCGCGGCTCCCGGGAGATATGTATCTCGAACACGCATACAAGTGCGGCTATAATCCCATGTCGCTCGGATGCCCGGTCATCATCGCGGACGGGCTGTTCGGCGCCGATTCGGTCAAAGTGAAAGCCGGGAAATATCTCAAGCAGGTTTCCATCCCTTCGGCGATACATGACGCAAAGGGCATGGTGGTGCTCACCCACGCCACGGGGCATGTCGCCTACGGCTACGGCGGTGCGCTGAAGAATCTCGCGATGGGATGCGTGTCACAGAAATGCCGCGGCGAAAACTGGTCACAGGGCGACCGCGGAAGGATGCACACCCTCGGCGGAAGAACCATCAAGAAGCATCCCGATAAATGCATCCACTGCGGCGCGTGCGTTGAAATATGCCCGACCGAATCAATGCACTTCGCCGAGAAGGGGGTCGTTATCACGAGGGAAACATGCTTCAACTGCGCGCGATGCGCCCACGTGTGCAAGTATGGCGCGCTCACGGTGGATGAATACGGTGACGATTTCTACGAAGCCCTCGCCGAAGCCGCGAAGGCCGCGGTCGATACGTTCGATGACGGGAAGATCATCCACATCAGTTTCCTTTTGAATCTCCAGCCCGAATGCGACTGCATGCCCATGGCGGACACATCTATCGTGCAGGACCTCGGCATCGTCGCGGGGTATGATTGCGTCGCCGTCGATACCGCCACCCTCGACATCGTCGGCTCCGCGGTGCCGCTTCCGGGAAGCCGCGCCGAAGGAATGCAGAACTCGCCGGAGAATGATGTCTTCTCGCAGGTCAACAACCGCACGCCGCGCGTCTATCTGAAATACGGCGAAAAGATCGGCCTGGGAACCACTGAATATAAAATAACGAAGGTGGCGGGGCTGCCTAAACCTAAACATTAAGCCCGGTTTTTGAATCCTACTTGTAAAGACAGTGTCGTAAAGGTAAAGCGCGATTTCTGGAAAATGACATGGAAAGTGCGATCCTGCTTGAAGATGTTCACAAATCATACGGCCGTGTCAAGGCCCTTGACGGCATAAACCTCGTTGTACCCAAAGGACGCTTCTACGGATTCCTCGGCCCCAACGGCGCCGGTAAATCAACCGCGATAAAGCTGATGATAGGCATCCTGCTCCCGGACAGGGGGCGGATCGTTATAAACGGCTACGACGCCCGCCGCGATATCATCAGGATAAAGGCATCGGTGGGATTCCTCCCTGAACAGCTCAACCTTTACGAACGCCTCACCGGGCGCGAATACCTCAGTTTCATAGGGCATATGCACGGCTTGAATAATAAGGAAGTCAAGGAAAGGATGACCGAGCTGATAAATGTTGTCGACGTCGATGCCGACAAGTTGATGGAGAAATATTCGCTCGGCATGAAGAAAAAGATCGCCCTCGCCGCCGCGATGATACACCGCCCGAGGCTGCTTCTTCTCGACGAGCCGTTCACCGGCATCGATGTCATCTCCACGTACCGTATACGGGAAGTCCTCTCGCGCTCGACCCGCGAAGAAGGTGTGACGGTCTTCTTCTCGTCGCACGTGCTCGAAGTCGTCGAAAAGCTCTGCTCCGATGTTGCGATCATCCACGAGGGCAAGATAATCAAGCATGGCGATCTCAACAGCCTGAAGAAAGAAGCCGGTCGCGAGGGCACTACCCTCGAAGAGATTTTCCTGAGCCTCGTGCAGAAATCATCCCACGACGGGGTCGAGCCGTCGATCCTCGAAGAAAACTCCGCACCTGCCTGCAAAGATGAATGACCTGCGGCAAATAAGGACGCTTGCCGGCCTGAAGGGCACCCTCACGATGCGCTCCCACGCCCGTGACACGCTCGCCCTCGTGCAGTCCATCCTCTTCGCCGTCATGATGGTCTTTTTCTCGATCGTCTTCGCCTCGGGGATCATCAGCACGTTTTATTTCCTTCGAAAGCACCTCGGGAACGCCCCGGATATTCAGGTGATGGTGCTCGCTAACCTGCTGTGGGGGATCTACGGGCTGTGGATCCTCGTGCCGGTGTTCGGCTTCCGGATGAACGAATCGTATGACATCTCCAAACTGCTGCATCTGCCGGTGCGACGCACGACGATGTTCCTCGCGAACATCGCGGGAAGCTTCTCCGATATCACCATCATCATCCCACTTGCGGCGCTGACCGGCATAACTTTCCTGTTCACCATGAGCCAGGCCACGCTTCTCTGGAACATGGCGGTGCTCATCGTATTCCTCGTCAACATGATTCTCTGCGGCCAGCTCGTGGTGATCCTGATATACAACTACCTGCCGCGCGTGGCATTTTACAAGATCGCTCTCGCCTTCGGCTTGTTCGCATACATCATATACAGAGCGTGGTTCACCCTGCAGGCTGAAATCGGCAGGCCCATTCATATCTTCGATATCGAGGTCGGGGAAAAGATATATATTTATTTCCCGCACGGGATGGCCACTGCCGCGATATACAACGGATACACAGGCCATTGGCCCGCTGCATACGTGGGATTCTTCTGGCTGCTCGTGCACACCGCCGCGCTGGGAACCCTCACCGGCTACCTTTTCTCGCGATGGTATGCCGCCGGGAATATCGAGGGCACCGAGACCGCGGACTCCGGCCGCCGGGGAAGGGCCCTCGCGGAAATCGTTGCATCATTCTGGGCGCGAGCCCTCAGGAAAATTCTCCCGCTCCAGGCTCTCGAAATCATGCGCAAAGACCATCTCCACCTTCTAAGGAGCAGGAATTTCCTTCTGTACAAGACCATACCATCCGTAATCGGGCCGGGGATCGTGATGTTCGCCATCTGGTACAGCACCAGCAACTATAAGTATATCCAGCGGGATGAAGCGCTCTTCGGATGCCTGATCTACGCCGCGATGATATTCTCGGTGTTCGTCATCACCGCCCAGGCGAATCTGTTTTCGGGGAATATGTTCGGCCTCGAAGGGCGCGGGATCTATTCGCTTTTCACGACCGAGGTCGACAAGCGTATCGTGCTGATGGGAAAAGATGCATTCCTTCTCTCGCTGTTCCTGTTCGACGCCGCGGTCTTCGGCGGATTCACCTGGCTGTTGCTCTCGTGGTGGGTCTACGGGCTGCTCGCGTTCATGCTGCAGTTCAACCTGTTCATACTGCTGGTGGCGGCGGGCAATTTCACCAGCCCGGTGCTGCCGTATTACACCGACCTCGAACGTCCCACCGTAAGCGCGCAGCAGGTGATTCTGCTCGCTATCGTGGAAAGCGTCGCCGCCGCGGTCTCGATACTCATGCTGCTTCCGGTCGCCGTATTATTCATGATCCCGCTCGTGCTTAAGCTCTATCCGCTCCTGTTGCTGTGCCTGCCGCTCGCGCTGACATATTCGTTCCTCTGGTTATGGGTATCCATCAGGCTCGCCGGGCCCGTCGTGGAACACTTCGAACGCCTGATAATGGAGAGGGTCTCGGAGTCTTGATAATCCTTCAGCGCGCGATGATGCTTCGCGGCGCGCAATAGGTCTATTTCTTCACACCGGGGACTTTCTTCACGATCATGTCGATCAAATGATCTACAGCCGCGTTCATCCCGTCGTAATACCGGCCCTCGACGAAATACGGCTTAGCAATATCGCCCAGGGCTTCATCCGTCTCTTTTTCCCCGATGAATTTCTCCAGCCCGAGCCCGACCTCCGACTCGACATGCCGGCATCCGAGGCAAAGCAGCACGAGCACTCCCCGGTTCACTTTCTTCTTCCCGATGCCCCACCAGTTGTAGAGCAGGGCCGCGTAATCCGGCGGCTCTAAAGGATCGGTCGAGTAAACCGTGGCCACGACAATCGGGATGCCGGTAATCTCAAAATGTTTGGATAGTTTGACGGTCAGCTCATCGTACTGGTCCCGCGTGAATAAAAACGCGAAATCGTTCACCGGCCCGCGCGGCCCGGGGAGGAAAACGCCGTCGCGCATATGTTCCACGAGGTTGCCGCACCGGGCGCATCCGGCTTCGATGCTCTCGATTTCGTCCCCGCATGCCGGGCACCGGGTTTTTTCATCTGCCATATTCCACCACCGATGTTTAGAACGAACTTCCACCGCCCCCGCCGCCGGAACATCCACCGCCGAAGCTTCCGCCACCGGAACTTCCTCCGCCCCCGCCGCTTGACGACCACCCGCCCGACGAACCCGACGACCATCCGCCCCAGAATCCGCCGTCGGATGACTTCTTGCCCTTGGCGGGAAGAGTTACCGAACGCACGAACTTATGCTTGCACACAGTGCATTCATATTCGCGTTTCTCAAGCCCCGAGCGATTAGTCGTAGGCGCGAGCACCTCGGTTGTCTTGAGAAGTTTTACCTTGCCTTTGCATACGGGACATTTTACCCGAGCGAGGTATCCCACCCACATGATAAATCCCACGCAGGCGACCCAGAATGCAATTACGCATCCCACGGCAGTACCGCATCCGCTCGTCGATGACCCGCTCGAGGACGGGAATTTCTCGCCCTTGATATATTGATTTGCTTCCTCGACTATCGCGATTACGCCCGCGCCCCAGTTCTCCTGCCCTTTCTTCCAGTATGGTTTCCCCTCATTGTCGACGATTTCCTTGCACAGGCTGTCGGGAAGCGCTCCCTCCATGCCCTTGCCGGGGATGATGAAGCACTTCCTCTCTTCCGTGGCGAGGACGAGAAGCACGCCATTGTTGGCGCCCTTCTTCCCTATGCGCTGTTCGTTGAAATAATCGGTGCAAGCCTTGAAAAAATCCTCGTCACCCTCCGTCACCCACGGGACGGTGACAATTACAAACTCGGTGCTGTTGACATCGCGCACTTCCCTGCTCAGAGCTTCGAGGCGGCTCTTGTCGGCCGGCGACAGCACTCCCGCGAAATCGTTCACGTAATTCCCATGCGCATCGGGAATCTGGTGCGCATATGCCGCCGTGGCCGCGTATGCCGCGCAGAAAAGAACCGCGAGGATCAACAGCGTATGTTTAATATTACTCCTCATTGTTATCTCCATGGCTATCGAGAGGCATTTCACTCAAACCAAAAAAACCGCCTATCGTACTCTCCGGGAAACCGGAGAAGGCCGAATTATATGCGGTAATGGCATCGACGACAATCTCGCGCTGGACGATATACCTGTTATATGTGCCGTCGATGTTCTGGAACTGGTTGCGCACCGCCTGGTCGTTCGCTACGGCGGGATCGACCATGTCGCGGATCTCCATACTCAACTTCTTGAAATCGTCGAACCGAGCGTCGAGCTCGGGAAGGCTCACCGCGCTATCCACTTCCGCCTTCATATCTCTGATCTTGCCCATCGCGACGTCGAAATCCTGCTTCTCCCGGACATACGTTCCGAGCGGCCCGGGGGTATCCAGTCTCGAAGAGAGGATGCCCTTCAAGGTCTCAAGTTCCTTCATTGCCTTGCCATGCTTTTTCTGAAGCCCGCCGTATGTCACCGATGCTCCAAGCACGATCGCCAGTATGACCACGAGCGCGATGGCGAGGCATCCTATCCTGTTGATCATGCCGGTACGCCGCATGTCCTGCTCACGTTTAGAAGTCACTTATTTCTCTCCCGTTGGGCTGATGTCGATAAGAGCGTCATCCGCGTTTTCGTGAAAATCCACAACCACAAGGGCGCGCGCGGCATCGCCGAATTCGAAATAATCCGCCGGCGCGAACCCGAATATCGTGGCGAGGTATGATGTGGGAAACGTGCCGATGTAATCGTTATACACCTTCACGACATTGTTGAATGCTTCCCTCTGCTCCGCTATCTGCTGCTCGACGAGTTCGAGCTCGTTCATCAGGTTGAGGAAATCCTCGTTCGCTTTCAGGTCGGGATATGCTTCCTTCAGCGCGATTATCTGCTTTATATCCTTCGCCACTTCTATCTCTTGCTCGTCGCGGCTTCCCGGCGCTTTTTTCGAATATGACGCCTTCGAGCGCGCGAGCGCTATCCCGGTAAGCACATCCTTCTCATGTTTCGCATAGCCGCGTGTCACTTCGATGAGGTTGGGGATGAGGTTGGCGCGTTTCTGGAGCACCGTGTCGACCTGCGCGAACGTACGGTCGATGACGTTACGCATCTGCACGAGCCGGTTATAGCCGTAGAGAAAGGCGATGAGCAATACAACGCAAACGACGATTAACGCGAACAGGCACTCCAATTGTTATTCCCTTTATAACAGAATCGTACGGTGCCATTAAATCGCGCCGGGGAATGGATGTCAATGATGGTGAAGACAGAGAAGACACGGACAAGCTTTATAAGGTGATGGAGTGCGATGGTATGGGCAGACGCTTGTCCGTGGCACACATCCCGTGTCGTGGTTGGCAGAAAAAAATGACATGCTCCCCGATGTTTCGGGACACCCTTGTCCCGAAACAAAATAAACCCTTGTCCCGAAACAAAATAAACCCTTGTCCAGAAACAAAATAAACCCTTGTCCAGAAACAAAATATAACCGTGTGGCACGGGCTGGCGTCAACCGGTTCGCATCCCGCTGCCACCACGCGTTACGCCTGCCCGTGGTCTTACTGCCTATCCATCAAACAAACCCGTGTGGCACGGGCCGGCGTCTACCAGTTCACCGGCACCACCGCTCGCCCTATCGCCCCATCATAAGCCGGCACGAACAAATAATCGGTCCCCGGCGCGAATGCCCCGCCGACCGTCGACGCCCCGTTGTCCGAAACGCTGAAATTACTCAACACCTTCGGTATCGTATAATCCACCGCCGCGAACCTTGCCACCCTCCGCGCGAAAGTCGTCGCGCCGTCGATAGTGCCCCAGCACACCATGCGGCAGTCCGGGTCGTCCTGGTCGATGTAGATACTCGGGACCTGCGTATACGGCAGCGTCCCGAAAAGCTCGTTATCGGTGAACTGAATCACGCCCGAGCTGTCCTGCGCGAACATCTTTATCGCGATAATGCTGCACACGAAAACATAATGGTCCTGCACCGGGTTGTAGTCAAAGTCCTGAATCCCTGCGGCGACGATATCAGGATTGACCGGAATCTCGACCCAGTCGGTGCCGTTTTTGTGGAAGATTTTATATCCCGATGACGGGCCTCCGTTGGTCAGCACAACGGGGTTGTCATCATCGTCAACAGTGAAGCGGACGATGTCATCGCCGAATGTATGCACTACCTCGGGGGCGGTGAACGTCGCGCCGTCGAAATAGCTCCTCTTCAGGCTTTTCAAATCGTTAGTGCCGACGAGATACACATAATTCTGGGTATCGCAGGCGATATCCGCCGTCGTTTCAAACGCCGAGCTGTAATCGATGGTGTTATGCACGGGGTTGTCGGCTGACACGGGGGTCGCGCCGAATGTCGGGAATGTCACCGGGTAATCTCTCAACGCGCCGCTGATGATGTACGGTTCGGTTATGCTTCCACGCGTACAAGTCACCCCGGCCGAGTTGGGAAGCATGAATTTCCACGGGGCGCCTTCCTTCACGAACGCCTCATATTCGCCGAAACCCTCCATATCGATGCAAGGTTCATGAATGTCGGCGATGTTGACCTTGTGATACCACGAGATGAAGGATGGATGATCATAATAATCATGGGGTGGTGGAAGTAATCCGCCAAACCAGGATTCACCTATCGTTTTCACGTCGAAGGCAGTGATGCCGACAGCCATATCACCTGACCCGGTAGGATGCGCGTAAATATGGTCAAACTCATAGATGAACGATTTTCCCGTTGAACCGGGACCAATGTATACGCCCTCAACGGGGTCGATAATATCTCCTGCGGAGAGCATCACTGACGAAATATCTCCCTGCCAGTCCCATACCTCGGCTAACAGGCTTATCCATCCTCCGCCCTCGCCATTCTCATACCACATAGTATTCTCGGTCACTGTCGCGCTTTCGCAGAATGCCTCGGCGCTGTTCGCCGTGTGAATCGAAAAGTCATCGAGCTCGTATGGAGCAATCCCCACGGGCAGGTCATAATTGGCGTAGACCGCGTACTGGAATTCGAGGAAGTCGTAGCCGGAACCGTCAACCCATTGCAGGTCATAGTGGCGGACCACCTGGTCGCCGTTGAGGAAAACGCCCCTGCTATCGAGGTTTGCAGGATTCGAGAAGAAATCCGAGAGAACCTCGTCCTTTCCAAGCCCGCTGCAGAAATACTTGAAACCCATGTACCAGGGCTGATATCCGGGGCCGAATGGCGTACCGAGCAAACCGTCCTTATAGCCGAAAGGAACCCCCGAGAAGTCCCACGGATTCATGATGTAGGAGTTGCCGTCGGAATTGTCGAGCCAGGGCCCGAAGACGATACCGCGGACATCGAATCCCATGAACTCAGTTGAATTAAACGGATGCTTGAGGATTACATCGACGGCGACCTTTTTCTGCACCGGTTTCACTTCGAGGGTGTCTAAGTCGATGCTTAGCCAGACCATCGGCGGGGGTTCGAGAAATTGGAGCACGTTCAGTATCAGGTCGGCGCCGCGAAGCTCAGTGATATCGACCCGGTGTGTACCCGGCTCGATGCTGATATCCCAGAGACCGAGGCAGGCGGTTCCGCCATGGCTGTCTGTGGATGCTGTATTTATTGCTTCAGCGGGCGTTACGCCGGCCGTCCCAGTCGCGGAACATGATGCAATGAACATCGCGAGGAAAAGCATTACTGCCGTAAGGATAATTTTCATCGATAATTCACCTCTTATTACTTAGACACATCGCAAAGACTGTTAACTAGTAAAGACAATCCGGGAAAGCTTGAAGTATCAAAAATCCCCGGGATTCCCCGGGGCCGGGCGTGGTGCCAGGCGTGGTGCCAGGCACTAATCTTTTACTTCAACAACCCGTCAATCGGAGCGAAGTCATCGGTTAGAAGCTGCGCCTTTTCCCAGTTCGGCGGCTCCGATGTGTAATAGCTGTTCGCCCGAAGCTGGAAATTCGGGTAGAAACCGGTGGCGCCATGCGATATAAGCTTCGATGCCGCCGCGCTCCAGTCGGTACGCGAGACAAACGTGTCGTCCTTGCTCGCGAGCATCACGACATTACGCGTCGTCAAAGCCGGAAAAATGTAGATATTCGGAAACACGGTGCTCAGGGTTCGATAGATTGATGCCACAATCTCATCCCTCTCCCCCTGCAACTGACCGATGATGTTTATCGCGAATACGCCCTTGCTTGAAAGGCGGTCGTCTACTATCTGGAAAAATTCCTGCGTCGCGAGATGGAACGGGATGTATGAACCGTATTTATTCGCGGTATACGCGTCCATGACTACGAGGTCGTAAGTCTCGTCGGATTTCCTCATGAACACCCGCGCGTCCTGAATTGTGACACCCACCATATCCGACGGCTCGAAGGAGAAATACTCGCGCGCCACGTCATAGACCATATCATCGATCTCCACGATATCAACCGAGACATCGGGGAAATGCCGCTGCATAAGTTTCGGCGCGCTCGCGCCGCCGAGGCCGAGCATCGCGACATTTTCTATATCCGGGTTGAGCACGAACGACTGGAAGAAGTAGTCGATATATTCGAAGTGCCCGGTGTAGGGATTCGCGATGTTCATCGTGCTCTCCATGGAGTTATCGAACCGGAGTATCCGCTTGCCGGTGTCGTCGACGACGCGGATGTGATGGTAGAGGCTGTCGGCTTCATAGACGACCTTGGACCATCCCGCCGATGCCGGCGCCGATACGGTGAAGAGAATAATCAGGAGGAAGGAAATGAGAATGACATATCTATGCATCGTGTCGTCTCCCCGCATGTAGTTGCTTATATAAATGTACTACAAATCCGCGATGTCAGAGGTTCAAATCCTTGACGAACATCCCGGGCCATTATACATTAAGCAAACATTTAACGGGTTAAAAGCCCCTGGTTATTGTAACCGGGCGTAATTGCCTGAAAATGGTCGCCGGGCCCAGTTTCCCGGGCCCGGCTTCCTCCTCGCGATGTTGCTCCCAAATTTAAGCGGGCCGTTGTATCGCAACAACTTTCAGCCCTGATATTGTATTTTCAATCATCGCACACTGAAGTGTGCGGCACCCGTAAAACCTTTGTTCTACGGCAGGTCCAGGGGTTCCGCGCCGCCGTAAGCACCCATCTGCGCGCCGCTGAGACCGGTCGTCAGGCAGGGGCTGTCCGGCTGAAGGTGATAATCACCGGCGGGCGGATTGACATATTTCGGGTTTACATTGAGTCCGCCGACGCCTTCCGACGCGAGACCGTTATACCTGTATGTATCATCCTCACCCGTCTGCCAGACGTCCGAGTAAGCCTGCTGAACGGCCTGGCTGCTTTTCACGCCGTATCCGTTGCCGGAAGAGGGCGCATGTATATTGGTGAGAAGATTGTTGATCATCAGCTCGCCCGTACCGAACATCACATTTACCGCGTATGCATTCCCGCTCACCTGGTCGGTATCGCCTATATTGTCAATCGTAAAATGTTCCAGCGAATAATTGTTCGTACCGTTGATAAGTACGCCCGCGAGGGCCAGGTTGCAGTCCCCCTGCGGATGGAAATCGTAGAAGAGATTGTTACGCAGGATAAGTCCCGAGCCGTTGGTCGACCTGACGCCAGAGAACTCGAGGCTCCCGAACTGGCTGATATTTCCCTCGACGGTGCCGACAAGGTTCTGCTTGATAGTTACGTTCGTGCAATCGAACAGGTAGATGACCGCTCCCGTCGCGACCGGGAATATCGAACCCGGCTCGAACGAGAAATTCTTGATGAGGTTCGATTCGAGCACCACGTCCGTCGTGTCATTCAGGCTGATCAAGATCGGCGCGCCACCGCTCGCCTTCAGATTCTGGAAACGCGAATCCGCCAGCGTGAATCCCTCCACGCTCTCGGTCTTCACCGCTTGCTGGAAACTCTTCGTCGAGCCCGTCGACACGAAGTCGATATCGTGGAACTCGAGGCTCTGGCTGCCTTCGGCATGTATTCCATAAAGAGTAGACGTGCCGTTGCCCTGAAGCACGAAATGTTCAACGATCGCATTCTCAACGAAAAGACCTGAATAGATCGATGCCTCGCCAAGACCTGCTATCACCGGGTTGTAGGCGCCATAGCCGCGAAGATGCACACCCGAATCGAGGTAAACATTCTCTATGTATGTCCCGTCGCGCACCATGATTATCTGCCCGGGTTCGGCGTTCACGATGCCAGAGTAAATCGTGGGATACGGGTGCTCCAGCGAACCGTCCGGGACCCCGGTAGAGTTGCTGTCGACATAGATGAACGGGGCGATGTCCTGGCTCACGACAACCTGCACCCGGTCGTACAGCGGCCACGCATCCGTCGCGTCGCGCGCTTCGATAAGGCAGTTGTAATGGCCGATGCCCGCCGAATATTCATTCGTTATTTCCACGCGCCAGTTGTTGCCCGATATATTGGTCAACGAAACCGGGCCCGGGAATCCGAGGGGGGTGAGATCGACCGTGACGCTATCCACATCGTCCTGGTGGTCCGATACCCGGCAGCTTATGAGGGCCGATATATTCCCGGATTCATCCAGCGAATTGCTGACATCCTCGGAGCTGATTGTCCACGGGTCTTTCGAATTTCCCGGCCAGCTTCCCTCGACGATGAAGTTAAGAACGTAATTATGCGGCTTCGGAAAATTGATGAAGAACGTCTTGGAGATGATCGCTCCGGGACCGAATGCATTGGTGGGATCCACGATATCCCTGAACGTAATGAACGGATTCATCGTGGTCGTTCCACCGTCGTCGAATATCTTCGTAAACGCCTCGCCGTTCGTAAGGCTGCGGTTGTCGCCATCGTCCCAGAGGATGATCCCCCTGACATCATATACGGTAAGGCTTGTCGGGTTCCTGAGGTTCACTTGAAACATATGAATGTCGCCGCCGGGCTGAATGCCCTGGAAGTGAACGCCGATGCAGTCCGGGCAGTTCGGGGGCAGGACATAATCGGTAACATTGTAATGAGCTTCGGCCGCGCGATTGCGTAAGACTTCGACCTCGCCGCTCGCGGGGTCGAGGGCGAATGTGAACGCGCCCATCAGAACGTGTCCTTCGGGAGCCGCGGTGGACGTATTTGCTTCAACGGCGTCCGGCACTACGGGCGCGCTCACATTGCTCGCACAGCTTGATATAGCTAATGAGAGACCGATCAAGAGAATGATTGTTAAGTATGTCTTCGTAAGGTTCAACATCGTTTTTCCCCCACCCGAACATAAACAAGTTACCACAAGTTACAAGAAATTACAAGATATTACACCTCTTTTGACGAAAATTTCCTGAAAAGGTTCAAATCCCCCCCGGAAAACCGCTATTTTTTCTCTATTAGCCGGTGATACCCACCTGTGAAGCGTATTCCTTCAGCAATCCGACATACATCTTATAATTCCCGAGGCTCACTTCCGGCGGGGTCTGGTGGTCGGTACCGAGAATTATCCCGCCTGTCTTCAGCGCCGGAAGCGCCTTCTCGAATTCGGCGCGCATTTCATCCTCGCTTTTCGACATCACCATCTTGTCGAATCCGCCGATGATATTCAGCTTCGGATACTGCCTTCGCAATTCATTCAAATCCATCCCCGCCTGTCGCTCGCACGGTACGAAGCCGTCGATGCCGCACTCGTCATGAAACCACGGCACCAGCCCGGAGAAATTCCCGTCCGTATCCACGAACACTTTCTTCAAGCCGCAATTTTTCGCGTGCGCGACCAGCTCCAGGTAATACGGCTTCATGAATTCGACGAACTGCGCGCGGCCGATCATCGAGCCGGAGCGGTACGACATATCTTCCGCGACAGTCATGAAATCGGGCCTGATGAGCCGGCTAACTTCCGTGAGAACCCGCTGGTTATATTCGAGCTGGTCGCGATTGATTCGATGCATCAATTCGGGGTTGTCGTAGAATGCGTAAAGATGCTTCTCGATCCCCATCAAAACCCTCGGCCACCAGAAAAATCCCTCGACGGTTATCCAGAAAAAAATATCCCCTGCATCGTGTGACGGTTTGATGGCGGTAATCTTGCCGATGTCGAATGCGGGGTCGGGATAGAGATGCTTCATCGCGCCGACGTAATCATCTGCCGATGCCACGTTCCATCCTGCGCCTTTTCCGCGCTCGGGATTGTCATCCGCTCCCGGGCCGATCCACAACTGCGCCTGCTTGTCGAGTCCGAAATATTCGTAGAGCTCGACATCGCCGGGAAGCCCCTCATCCTTCCATCGCGCGACGGTCTTATCCCACCATACGAACGGCTCGATTACCGGCATGCGATCCACCGGCTTGAAATCGAGAATGGCATTGATCCTGTC
>CAZSPL010000026.1:0-26397 GCA_964608735.1 uncultured Planctomycetota bacterium
CACATTCTTCTCCTGGGGAAGCCGGTTTATCACGCCGAAATATAACGACTACAACTCGGCGCGGGATTTCTGGTTCAAGCGCGCCACGGAGTTGAATCCGTCGAACGGCCGCGCCGAATTCTTCTGGGGGTGGGCGACATCGAAGACCCAGCAGTATGCTCTCGGCGCGGAGATACTTCGACACTCGCAGAAACTCTATCCCCAGACCGACACTGATTATACCCTCGGCCTGACCCTGAGTTGGTGGGGCGATTCGCTTATAGCCGCGGGCGATAAAACAGAGGCCATGGAGAAATTCTCCGAGGCGATCGATGCATTCATGCAGGCGGCGAAGCGCCTTCCCACACGGATAGAATATTACACCGAGCTTGTCAAACTGCTGAACCGCGTGGGACGTTTCGAGGAGGCCGACAAGTACAGCGAGCGGGCGATTATCGTGTACAACTGGGTCAGCATGGCTCAGAACGTGGAATACATGTTCTACATGTGGCGGGGCCAGGCGCTTATCGCTCAAGGAAAACTCGACGAAGCGATAGAGGTTCTCGAAGAGGCGACAAGGCTGAAGTATGACAAATGGACACCCGAACAGAGAGCCCAGGGAAGACGCCCGATGCCGCTGGCCGACCAGCCGCAGGCATACCTCCTGCTCGGCCAGGCGTATGAGAAGAAGGGGGACTATATCAACGCCGAGGAGAATTACAACGACTACCTGACGCGCAATAACCGCTTGAAGAAGGAGCAGCAGTCGAACGACATCCTGTTCTTCCAGGGGCGGTTGTATGAGAAGATGGGTGATGTCCAGCCGGACGAGGAATCCAGGAATGTGTACAAGCAGCGGGCCGAGCAGAAATACTCGTTGATCAAGACGTTATACGAAAGACTCCTGCGGCTCAAGGAAAGCAGCGGCGATGCCGGGATATCCCAGCAGGACATGCAGGATTTTGTGGCGCAGAACGGCCGCCCGATAGCCGCGAATATCTACGAGGAAGCGCTCAAAGGAATTGAGCGCATACAGCAGGGCCAGCCATACGTCGCCACCAATGAAGAAGTGCTTCTTGACACGGGTGCCGAAGGTATCGGAGAAGCCGAGATCGCTATTGATTCGACCGAGTAGCTCCATGAGCGCCTGCGTCGCGGCATTCGAAAATGTTGTGATTACCCGCTATTTTATGATATAGTCTCAGGGCTTTCAGGGGGGTATTTTGGCCGCCGTCAGGCTTCAATCGCCTCGAAAACGGCTTCGGGACGGTTATTTTCTTTTTATGGGCATGACCGAAAACGAGCCCCGGGATGAGATTGACTCGGGCGAGGATGAATTAAGCTGGCGGGTACACCCGGTGGCGGAACATCCCGTTCACGGGATATTGCTTCTTGGCATTATTGCGCTGTGTACCTGGATATTCTGGAGCGGTTTCGGGTCCTTTTACGGCATCTTCTGTCTCGTGGTACTGCTGTTTGCGACGGCTCCATTTTTTCTCCCGACGAATTACGTCCTCGACGGCGAAGGGGTGGAAATCACGAGCCTGTTCATCATAAGGCATTTCAGGCCATGGACGGATTTCCAGAGTTTCTATTCCGATGAAACGGGAGTGCAGCTAAGCCCATTCCGGAAACCCTCCAGGCTCGCGGTATTCAGGGGAAATTTCCTGCGTTTCGCGCCCGACAACCGTGAGCGGGTTAAGGCATATCTTGATGAGCGTATCAAACGAAGAAAACCGGGTGAGAAAACCGGTGACGAAGCATGACAAGTGGCGCCACGCATTCGCGATAGGCCCGGAGTACGAGGAGCGGATTACCGATGATGACGAGAAGATCATCGACGCATTCGCCGGGGCCATCGTAAAGCGAGGGCTTGCCGCGCCGGCGATCCTGTGGTTCATAACGCTCAAGCCGCTCTCGTTCCTCGGAGCGAGTGTGGTGCAGGCCGGGCAGTTTTTGTTCAAGGACCTGGCGTTCGAGGTCTACATACAGCAACATTTCATGCCGAGCTTTGAACATGCCGCGTTCGTCAGGGTTCTTGAGAAGAGGAAAGCGATTGACAGGCTCATCGATAAGATAGAGGAATTCGATGCGGATGCCCGGGAGCGCAGAAAGCATGAGCGGGCTGAGAAGCGGGGACAGGCGGCGAAAAAGGCGGATCCCGCCGACGCCGGGGATGAGGATGAATAAGCGGGCTGCAATGGGGTTCGAGCGGAAAGGGAAATATAAAAAGAACGGACGGTTTGTTTATGTTTCAGAAGGATGATCCGAACCTGCGTGTAATCATGGCGACCGACTGCGGGTCTACGACCACGAAGGCTATTCTAATCGAAAAGGTGGACAACGAGTACAGGCAGACGTACCGCGGCGAAGCTCCCACCACCGTGGAGGCTCCGTTCGAGGATGTCACCAAGGGCGTGCTTAACGCCGTAGGCGAGATCGAGGACCTCTCGGGGCGCACATTCCTCAGGGATGGACGGCTCATCATCCCATCGGAGGGAGATACCGGCGTCGATATCTATATCTCGACCAGTTCCGCCGGCGGCGGCCTGCAGATGATGGTCGCGGGCGCGGTACGCTCGATGACCGCCGAGAGCGCCGAGCGCGCCGCCCTCGGGGCGGGCTCTATCGTCATGGAAGTGCTCGCATCCAATGATAACCGGCTTCCGCACATAAAGATCGACCTGATTCGCAAGCTCAGGCCTGACATGATACTCCTCTCGGGCGGGACCGACGGCGGCACCACCAAGCATGTCGTGGAGCTCGCCGAACTGATAGCGGCCGCCGACCCGAAGCCGAGGCTGGGGATAACATACCGCCTGCCGGTAATCTACGCCGGAAATATCGATGCGCGCAAAGAGGTCGCCGCCGTGCTCGAAGAGAAAACGGCGCTGACGATCACCGACAACATCCGCCCTACCCTCGAACAGGAGAACCTGTTCCCGGCGAGGCAGAAGATACAGGATTTGTTCGAAGAGCATGTAATGGCGCAAGCCCCGGGATACGACAAGCTCATCAAATGGTGCGGCGCGCCAATAATGCCGACCCCCGGCGCGATGGGACTTATCATCCGCACCATCGCCGAAAGGAACAAGCTGAATGTCATCGGGGTTGATATCGGCGGGGCGACCACCGATGTGTTCAGCAACTTCACCGTCGAGGGCGAAAGCCTTTTCAACCGCTCGGTATCGGCGAACCTCGGGATGAGTTATTCCGTGTCCAATGTACTCGCCGAGGCGGGGATAGCGAACGTCATGCGCTGGGCGAGCTTCGATATCGAGGAGCAGGATTTGCGAAACAGGATCAAGAACAAGATGATCCGGCCCACGACGATACCCCAGCTTCTCGACGAGCTCATCCTCGAACAGGGGCTGGCGCGGGAAGCGCTGAGGCTGGCATTCGACCAGCACAAGAGCCTCGCCACTGGGCTGAAGGGAGTTCAGCAGGCGAGGGACATCGCGGCGGCTTTCGACCAGGAAAGCTCCGGCGCCACGCTGATAAAAATGATGGATCTCGACCTCCTGGTCGGTTCGGGTGGCGTATTGAGCCATGCCCCGCGAAGGTGCCAGTCGGCGATGATGCTCGTCGATGCATTCCAGCCCGAAGCCTTTACGCGGCTCGCGGTGGATTCTATCTTCATGATGCCCCACCTCGGCGTGCTGTCGCAGGTTCACACACAGGCGGCGACCGAGGTATTCGATAAGGACTGCATGATTTACCTCGGCACGTGCATCGCGCCGGTTGGTGAAGCCAGACACGGCGACAACGCGATGCGCTATAAACTTACCCTTGAAGACGGCCGCGTCGAAGAGGGGGATATCCCCTTCGGCACGGTCAAGGTTATTGAATACGGACTGAATGAGAAAGGTCTGCCGAGGCTCGGTACCGCTGAGATAAATCCCGCGCGCTCGATGGATATGGGCGAAGGCAAAGGGCGCACCGTGAAAGGCGGGATCTTCGGCGGGGTCGTGGGTATTGTCCTCGATGGCAGGGGGCGTCCGCTGAAATTCGCCGATTCAAAGGAGGAACGGGTGAAACAAGTCGAAGGCTGGGCGAATGCTTTCGGCGCTTATCCTCCAAGGAAGGGTGGTGAATAAAATGGCCCAGGCATACACACCGGGACTTAAAGTCACCGATTACACCATCGTCCGCAAATCGAGAACCCTTCCATTGAAGGGCGAAGTCCTCGCGAAACTTGGGGATGAAGTTTCCGCCGAGGATATCGTAGCCAAGACAGACCTGCCGGGTGGAATACATACCATCAACGTGATGAACAAGGTCGGTTGCGAGGCGAGTGAAGTCCCCGAAATGATGAATATGAAGGAGGGGGAACCGATACGTAAGGGAGAGGTCATCGCCGAATCGAAAGCCCTGCTCCCGTTTCTGAGATTCCTCACGTCAAAGGTTACATCGCCGATCGACGGCACGATCGAGAAGATAAGCTCCGTGACGGGACAGGTGCTGCTAAGGGAGCCGCCTCAGCCTGTAACGATCAAGGCATATATCGATGGGAAGGTCACCAAAATAATCCCCGAGGAAGGTGTCGTGGTCGAGACGAGTTGCGCGTTCATACAGGGCATCTTCGGCATCGGCGGCGAGACGCACGGCGAGATAATGATGATGGTCAACGGCCCCGGCGATGACATTACCCCGGCCGCCATCAACGATTCGCACAAGGGAAAGATCCTCGTTTGCGGCAGATATGTCAGTATAGATGTCTTCAAGAAAGCTGAGGCCATGGGCGTCAAGGGACTCATCACCGGCGGTTTCGGCGACAAGGACCTCAAGGAGATCCTCGGCTACGACCTCGGCGTGGCTATCACCGGCCACGAGGACCTCGAGCTTTCGCTCGTGGTTACCGAGGGTTTCGGGTTTATAAACATGGCCGCTAAAACTTTCGGCCTGCTGAAAAAACACGAGGGGAAGAAGGCGTCTATTTCAGGTGCGACGCAGATACGTGCCGGCGTTATCAGGCCCGAGATAATTATCCCGCTTCCAGCGCGGGAAGCGGGCGGCGGAGAATCGACCAAGGATGAACCCGGCGGCGTACAGACGGGCGACCCGGTGCGCATCATCAGGGAGCCGAATTTCGGCAGGCTGGCGACGGTCAAGCGCCTTATCCCCGAGCTTATGGTGGTCGAGAGCGAAACGAAAGTGCGGGTCATGGAAGTCGAGTTCGATAATGGTGAATCGTTCATCGTCCCGCGAGCGAATATCGAGATCATCGAAGACTGATTTCAGCCGATGAAAAACAGCGCCCCCCGGGATGCCGAGTGCATCGCGGGGGGCTTTATTTTTACCTTGCCAAACGGGTCTTTAACACTTATGATTGGTGCTTAATTAAACTTTAAATCGTCCCCACGCCTCTTTCCTTTGGGAAGTTTTGCGGGGAGGATATTCTTTATTCTACTGTTAAAGGAGGATCCTATTGAAAGGTTTCTCCCCTCTTAAAAACAAGTGGCTGCCGCTCTTACTGGTCAGTACATTTTTTCTCCTGGTACTGCCCATATTCGCGGGAGCTCAGTCCGAGGGGGAAGGGGCCGTTGAAGAATCCACTGAAGCCGGAGGCACCGAAGCGATAACCGCCGAAGAAGCGGTCGGCGCCGCCGGGGAAGCAATTCTCATTGAGGAACCTTCAGCAGTGGTTGAACCGGCCCCGACAGGCCCTCCCCCCGAACCGGTTACCGAAGCGAAGTACAACTACTTCATCCTGCACTCATTCGATCCGGACGCACCGATAACCGACTGGGATATCGTAGACCGGATCCCCGCGAATACTTCCTACACCTACGAGGAACCGGGATACTTCGGCTTCTTTCTCGAACCGCCCAAGGACCCGGAGGCGTATAAAGAGCATTTCTACGCCTTCGAAAGCCAGGTCTTCAACTTCAAGCCTAAAAAGGCGGTATACAAGCTCTCTCTCAGCCAGCCGGAAGTGCCCAAAGAGCCGCCGGTTGTGAGCATGGAGAACCCGAGCATCGGTGAGGTCATCGAGGGTATCGAAAGCATGATGACCGATGAGCCGCCCGAGGTGCTCGCTTCACCGCCACCGGCGGACCTCGTGATGCCGGAAGGATTCAACGTTGCCGATCGCAAGAACGACCAGGGGGGCGTGATTGTCATCACCTGGCCGAGCGTCGAATCGGACGAGCTCGAACACACGTATACCCCGCCACCGGAAGAGATAGTGGTGCCCCCGCCTCCCGCGGTGGAGGAAGAGGTTGAATATCAGCTTGATGTGCTGGTAATAGACGCATGGGTATACTATGACGATTTAAAGAGCCCCGAACTTCCCGAGAAGAAGAACGACCCGTCTAAATTCGACGTATGGGTCAATCTTACAAGGCTCGGCGGCGGCGAGCATGAAAAGCTCGAGTTCAAGGATTTTGTCGGGAAGAACCCGACAAACGGCTACTGGGCCGACCTTGCCATGCACTTCCGTGGAGAATTCAAGCTCGACGGAGAGCCTGATAAAGGCAAAGGGCTGCTTCGAATCATCGCCGATACTCCGGATGGGAGACGACTGAGCGGAGCTATCAAATACAGGAAAGCCCCGACGCTTCCCATTGCCAGCGTAGAATCGGAGGAACCGTGGCCGGATAATCGCTACACACATTATTTCAAGATCGGAATCGATTATTCCAACCACGAAGGTTTCCCCCGCTGGGTGCTTGAGACGACGCCACCGGCAGGTGCAATGGCGAAAGCCAATTTATTCAACTATGCCAAATGGAACAGCCTTCTCTATGCCATACTGCTTTCCATCGCCATCCTCTACTTCATCTTCAGCGCGCGCAAGGGCAAAGAGCTGTTCGTGAGGCGCATCGCCGGTCTTGACCATGTCGAGGAAGCGATAGGACGCGCCACAGAGATGGGCAAACCGATACTCTACGTGCCGGGCCTCGGGTATATGTCCGACGTGGCGACCATCGCCGCGACGAATATCCTCGGGCAGGTGGCGAAGAAAGTGGCGAGGTATGACAGCCAGGTACTGGTGCCATGCCGCGACGCCATTGTAATGACAGTCTGCCAGGAAGTCGTGCAGGAAGCATACATCGACGCCGGACGTCCGGATGCGTACAACAAGGACAGCGTCTTCTTCCTCACCGACGACCAGTTCTCATATACTGCCTCGGTCGACGGCATTATGGTTCGCGACAAACCCGCGACGAATTTCTTCATGGGCATGTTCTACGCGGAGAGCCTCATTCTCGCCGAGACGGGCGCGGGCACCGGCGCGATCCAAATCGCCGGCACCGACGCTCTCGCGCAGCTTCCGTTCTTCATCACGGCCTGCGACTACACACTCATCGGCGAAGAGCTCTACGCCGCAAGCGCATATTTGTCACGCGAGCCGCTATTACTCGGTTCCCTCAAGGGCCAGGACCTCGCCAAGCTGGTGTTCATCATCATAACCATAATCGGCGTCATCCTGGCTACCTTCGGGCAACCGTTCTTGTCCAAGTTGTTCTCGTCCCCGTTATGATTGGGAGGTGACAAGTGCACATACCGAAGAAATATATTCCAATAAGCATCGCATTCCTGATGGGTATGATCGGGATCTTCACATACTATATCCCGACCAAGACAAGCCAGGATATGATTTCGATGTTCTCGGGCTGGGACCGGATCATCGCCGGTTTCACCCTGATAGTCGGGATCTACTCGCTGCTGAACCATCACTACCACAAGCTCAAACGGAAAGTTCCCGGCTGGGGTTACAGCGTGATCGTCTACATCGGCATGGTCGCCATGGTCATAGCGGGTTTCTGGTTCTCAATGGACATCCCCGAAAGAGAAGACTTCGGGACATGGAGCCAGGCCAAGCAACGGATGCTGCTGCAGATGAACGGCGTCGCGCTTGTGGATACACAGCAGGAGTATGATGCCTACATCGCCGACAACAAGACAAAACCGGAACCCGAAGATCCGCCGATG
The DNA here is from genome assembly GCA_964608735.1 of uncultured Planctomycetota bacterium. Classification (GTDB taxonomy): domain Bacteria; phylum JAJVIF01; class JAJVIF01; order JAPKYR01; family CAZSPL01; genus CAZSPL01. The sequence goes on from CAZSPL010000026.1 coordinate 7,918, forward strand.
GTGGCGCTGAATACCACCGACGGCCTGATAGCGGCGGTCGGCACAATCAAGACCGTACCCATCAACTGGATGTACGTCAACCTGTTCGTACCGATGCAGGCGACGATGTTCGCGCTGCTCGCGTTTTACATCGCGTCCGCGGCATACAGGGCGTTCCGCGCAAGGACCACCGAAGCGACGGTGCTCCTCGCGACCGCCATCATAATGATGATAGGCCGAGTCCCACTCGGTGAATGGATGTGGAAGGATTTCCCCAACCTGACCGAATGGATCCTGTCGTTCCCGTCGATGGCTGCACAGCGCGGCATCATGATCGGCATCGGGCTGGGTATGATTGCCACGAGCCTCCGGATCATATTCGGAATCGAGCGAACCTACATGGGCGGGGGTGGTGAATAATGAACTGGATGAACAAGATAACCCAGCTCGACCGCCGTTGGATTTTCCTCCTTGTGGCGGTATGTGTTATCGTCCCGCAGATAGCTAAATTCAGCCTTCCCATGAAAGCCACGCCAAATGTCCGGAAAGTGTTCGACCATATCGAGTCCCTCCCGAAAGGCGCGCGGATATTCATATGGATGGATTACGACCCCGCGAGCGAAGCGGAGCTTTATCCCATGACCCTTGCCATCATGAGGCATTGCTTCGAGAGAGGGGACAGGGTGATGGCCGCCACGTTCTGGGTCACCGGCAAGGACCTCATCACAAAGGCGCTGAACCAGATGAAGCGGGAGTACAACCTCGAGCACGGTGTCGGGTACGCGAACTACGGCTACCAGGTCGGGGGAGCGTATGTGATCATGCAGGCCGGTGTGAATTTCCCCGCGGCGCTTCCTATGGCGAAGTTGCAGCGTACCGAAGACATGCCAATTACACAGGGCATCACTAAACTCGGCGATCTCGATTACATCATCGACCTCGCGGCGGGATCCACCATCGACTGGTGGGTCGCGTACGGCGTCGAGCGCTATAACTTCACGCTCGGCGGCGGAGTCACGGCGGTAAGCGCCACGCAGTATTATCCATATCTCGACACCGGCCAGCTCAACGGCCTCATCGGCGGCCTCAAGGGTGCCGCGGAATATGAGAAACTGCTGGATGATAAATATGGAACCGGCGTCGGCAAAGCCCCCCTCATCGGGAAAGGCATGTCGGGGATGGGATCCCAGTCGGTTGTACATGCACTGATAATTGTCCTCGTAGTAGTAACCAACATCTTCTATCTCGTCCAGAGGAAGAAAGGATAAGGTGACTGCATCATGATGGAAACACTCGGAATCTGGATCGCCGCCCTTTTAACGCTGATGATGTTCAGCTTCCTCTATAAGGATAACCCGTTCTACAAATTCGGCGAGCATCTCTACCTCGGCCTCTCGGTGGGTTACTTCATATGCATCACGTGGTTCGAAGTCCTCAAACCCCAGCTCGTGGTGCCGCTCACTGAAGACCACGACTACCTGCTTATCATCCCGATGATCCTCGGTTTCCTGATGCTCGCCAGGTTCGTGAGGCAGATAGCCTGGGTCAGCCGCTGGTCGATGGCGTATTACATCGGCTTCGGCTCCGGCATCGCGATACCCTCCATCCTGATGGCATCTATCATGCGCCAGCTCGAAATGACCATGATAACCATAAATCAGCCGGAAGGCGCGATGAAGATAATCGCATGGGGACCATCACTGATAGGGCAGTTGCTCATAGTTATCGGCGTATTCTGTGTGCTGACCTACTTCTATTTCTCGGTCGAGCACAAGGGCTTCATCGGCCGCGTGGGAAGAATCGGTATCTACTTCCTCATGGTAAGCTTCGGCGCCGCATTCGGTTACACCGTCATGGCCCGCGTCAGCCTGCTTATCGGCCGCGTGCAGTTCCTTCTCGGTGAATGGCTGGCCATGTATTTCCCAAAGCTCGCGGGATGATTTCAGCAAGTAAGCACAATTCACCCGCCGCAAGGCGGGTTTTTTCATAGCATCTTCTGATATAATCGCGCTGCGCATGCCATTGAGTTATTACATAAAGACTTTTGGATGCCAGATGAACGTCGCCGATTCGCGGGAGTATCGCATCGCGATGGAGTCCCGCGGCATGGTTCCGGCGGACGATGCATTCACGGCGGATATGTTGATCGTCAATACGTGCTCCGTTCGCGCCAAAGCTGAAGACAAACTCGTAAGCTATCTCGGAGCCGCGCAGGCCGCGCTCGAAACGAATCCGGGATTGCGCGTGGGACTCGTCGGATGCACCGCCACGTTGATGGGTGACGAACTCAAGCGGCGTTTCCCCGTGATACGATTCACGCTTCCCGCCACTGAGATAGACACATTCTCCGAAAGCCTGATGGAGCACGTTCCCGGGCTTTCGGTATTCTCCCCGGGGACGCAGTCGAGGATTCCCGACAGAGAGCGGTTCGAGCGCTTCGTAACGGTGATGCGCGGATGCGAGATGTTCTGCACGTATTGCGTCGTACCCCACGCCCGCGGCCGGGTCCGAAGCCTGCCGTTGAACGAAATCCGGCGGCGATGCGACGAGGCCGTCTCGCAGGGATGCCGGGTGCTTACATTGCTCGGGCAGAACGTGATGGCCTACGGGCGCAACCCGGTCGACGAATCGGACACCCCATCGAGCTTCGAAGCGCTGTTGAAGGACATCGCGCAACGCTATCCCGAAACATGGATCAAATTCCTGACGAGCCATCCGCGCGATGTCACCACCGGCCTTGTCGATTTCATCGCATCATCGTCCAATGTCAGCAGGCATTTTCATCTGCCGGTGCAGTCGGGCGACGACCGCGTGCTGAAGGACATGAACCGCGGCTATGAATCATCGGACTACAGGGCGCTCATCGGATATATCCGCGAAAAGATGCCCGAAAGCCGGCTGTCGACGGATATCATTGCCGGATTTCCCACCGAGGATGACCGTGCCTTCGAGAACACTCTTTCGCTCGTGCGCGATATCCGGTTCGACCAGATGTTCACGTTTCAGTATTCCCCGCGCGAAGGCACCGCCGCATTTAAATGGGAAGACCCCGTACCGTTCGATACGAAACGGGAAAGATTATACCGGCTGATCGAAATACAGAATGATATCGCTCGCCGAAGGAACGAAAGCCTCGCCGGTAAACGAATGCGCGCGATCATCTACGGCACAGCCGACAGGGAGAGCGGCGGCCTGATGGCGGTCACCAGGGAATCGCATATCATCGTGATTCCATCGGAAGAATTTCAGCCCGGGGACAGGGTCGATGTTGAAATTACGAGGGGATTAATGCGTACTCTCGAAGGCCGCGTCGTCGGATGAGAGCTTGCGCGCCGCGACGAAATATGTCGCCCAGTAGTGCGGCCCGGCATCATACGGCGTGGCGTCGGGATCATCGTAAAGCGGAGACTCGATTGCGCGCATGGCGGCATTGATTTCCTGCTCGGTGGGCTCCTTCTTGTACGGCTCCAGCTTTTCTTCCCATCCCTTGATATCATAATTCTTCAGCCATACGAGCAGCTCGTCGGCGTTCGAGTAATGATGCGGGACTCCCCCCTCGAACTGGTCGAGTTCCGGCACATATGTCCCCTGCTCCACCGCGATGCCCTCGCCGCAGCGCCAGTCGTTCACCGACGGAAACGACCCGAGAAGATACCCACCGACATTCAGGACCCTTGTTATTTCGCTGAAGCATCTTTGCATGTGACTCGTGATGCCGTGATGAATCGTCCGGGTGGCGATAACAACATCGAAACATTCATCGGGGAACGGTATCTCCGATGCATCCCCGCGTATGAGCGCTGCTTCGAGTCCCGCCGAATCGAGATGCCGTTTCGACGCCGCGAGCATGCCGGGAGAATTATCAAGCCCTATCGCTTCGAGGCCTGATTTGGCGAGGACCACGAGATGCCGCCCCCATCCGCAGCCGACATCGAGCGCGCGGTCCCCTTTCTTCGCGACCTTGCCAAGCCATTCGACGATGAACGGGTCGGGAAGCTCAGTGGTGAATTCCGCATTCTTCAACCGCTCCGCCCAGATGTCTTTCTCATCATGCATATGAATAATATCCCCTATCCGATGATATGCGCCGCATGAGCCGCGAAAACCGCAGCATCATAATATGTCTTCTCCACGATGACATTGAGCACGTCCTGGTTATGCGGACCCAGTAGCGTCTTCAGCAGGATATCGATCCCCTCGAGGATTACCGCCGCTACGATGAGCCACAACATCCGGCGCACGCTGAAATTCTTCCACTTGAACAGGTACAGAAGCGGCTGCGCGAGTACGACCGCGAGAAGCACGAAGCTCAGTACGCGTATGATGCTCCACACGGGCCAGCATAACCCGAATGCCCACGGGTCGTAGCCGGATGCCTTGAGAAGCCACGCGACATAGTAATTCATATATCCCATCTGTATGGCCCCGAAGTACAGGGCGAGGAATCCGCCAGTCGCGATGCTCGCCGCCGCGACGATGCCCATGTGCTCCAGGTGTTCCGGGATGAACAGCGCCGGAGTACCTTCCGTCGCGCCGCCCGTATCGATCCACTCCTCCATGTCGACCACATATTCGGGGCCTCTTATGATGACGGTATCCGCGCGCATCGGGAACCACAGGCAGAGGATGATGAACGCGATGCTCATCCACAGGCAGCTCAGAAGCATCTCGCCATAGGCCGCGAAAATCCTGCGCTTGTAGATCCAGCGGCACATCACCAGGAACGACGGGATGGTTATCATCAGCGGCAGAAGCCATTTGACGCCCGATGCGAACCCGGCAGCGAGGGGAATCCAACTGAGAAGAAGAATATAGTGCGGGCGCAGGAAATAGAGCCTCTCGCGCTCCGGCTTTTCCAATGCTGATTTCCGGATGCCTGTTTCTTCACTCATTATATGAATTCTCGCAAGCGCTCATCAGCGATTGACGGCGAAAAGAAAATACAGCGCGATACCGATTCCCGCGCCGATGAGGGTGTTGAGGAAATTGATATGCTCGTTTGTGACCCCGGGAAGTCTTTCGAGCGTTGCGCCGAGCAGGCTTTCGATGAGGTTGCCGATGAACGACGCGAGTGTCACAATCACAAGCGCGGCCCATCCGAACGTACTCCAGAAAATCCATGTGAGGAATCCGAGGAACGCCCCGGCGATGATTCCGGCGAGCGTACCCTCGAGGCTTACCGCGCCTTCGGTACCCGGCTCGACAACCTTGAAGCTCGTGATGAGTATCGGCGTCTTCCCGATGAGCTGGCCGATTTCGCTCGACGCTGTATCCGCGGCGGCGGTTGCGAGAGCGCATACGAAACCGATGATGAGCCAGTCCGCGTCGGGAAAGAAAAAATGCGCCGCCGCGAGTATCAGCGCGATGGCTCCCTTGGCGAGAGTATGCTTCGCCGAACGCTTCCCGCCAGCTTCCTGCGCGATACCCTTCGCCGCCTTGCGCGAATAACCGATTTTCGTACACAGCGAGCCGATGATGAAGAATGTAAGCAGGATGAGGAACCCGCGCAGGCCAAGTGAGCCATAGACAATCACGCCGATAACGATTCCACCGACGAAGCCGCTCGGTCCGACGGTCTTGAGCGCGAGCCCGATTATGGCGAAGAAGAGGGTGACGATTATCGCCTGGAACCACTGGTTGAGTTCGAAGAAGGCTCTCACGAGGGAAAGTCTACCAGATGCCGGGATGCAATGGGAATAAAAAAGGGAAGGAGCCACCTTCCCGTCGATTTCGAAACACCGGTCCCGCTATTTTAGTCGCAGCTCCATCAGCTTGCCTTCGTTGGTCGTAAGCTGATACTTGCCCGGCTTGAGATTCGTAAACACGAACTTGCCGGTCGCGTCCGTACAGCATGAACCTACAAACTCATCCCCCTTGAACATCTTCAGCGAAAAATATTTCAACCTCTCCCCGCCCCCGCCGGTGGCGAATCCAATCACCTTGGAATCATCCACTGTGGGAAGAATTTCCCTGTCGGCATCCTTGAGCAGCTTGGTCGATACTGCCTGCATGGAATTGACGAGGATGATATCCGTCGGCATCCCGCTGCCCTTGGTCTTCCTTTTTCGCGAGCGTTTTGCCCCGAGGTCCTGTTCGTTGGGGAAAATCTGCTCCACCGCGACCCCAAGGGCGTTGGCGAGACGCTGGCGCGTGAGGTACGAAGGGGTCCGGTTGCATGATTCGATGTTGGAGATGGTGGCCTGTGCGACCCCGGTGGTGCGCGAGAGCTGGACCTGGGACATGTCGCTCTTCACTCTGAATTCTCGTAGTCGGTTAATAGTTCATCACTCCCTTCCGTGATCCTCGACCCTCGTTATATCATGAAGAACACTAAGTAAGATAATAACATCTTTGGCAAAGTAATATAACATAGAATGGCCCCCATGTAAACGGAAAATCGCCTCGGATATCCCGACATCCCCATTAAATAAGGCCGTGGCACAAAGCGCGGCCGATTTATGATAGAATTACAGGTTAAGAATTTTAATGAGAGGTTTGCATCATGAAATTACTCAAACGCCTTACCGAAGCCTTCGGCACGCCGGGCCGCGAGGATGAGATCAAGGCAATCGTAACGGCAGAACTGAAGAATATCTGCGACAAAGTATCCGAGGATGAACTGGGGAATGTAATCGGCTTCAAGCGCGGCAAAGCCCCCGCCGCGAAGCGAAAGAAAATAATGCTCGCCGGGCATATGGATGAGATCGGCTTCATCGTCAATCACGTCGACGAAAAGGGATTCCTGAGGATCCTCCCCCTCGGCGGATTTGACCCGCGGACATTGATGGCCCAGAAGGTGATGGTCATGACATCGAAGGGCAAAAACCTTCCCGGCCTCCTGAATCTCGCAGGCAAGCCCATCCATATTCAAACCCCCGATGAGCGTAAAAAAGAACTGAATGTTAACGATTTCTATGTCGACCTGGCACTTCCCGCGGAAAAAGTGAAGAGCATGGTCGAGACCGGCGACCGTGTATGCTGGCGGCGTGATTTCGAGGAGATAGGCGTCGCGGTAAGCGGGAAGTCGATGGATGACCGTGTGGGGATATACGTGATGATAGAGGCGCTTCGAAAGGCGAAGAATCCCACACACGACGTATACGCCGTCGGAAGCGTGCAGGAAGAGGTTGGATGCCGCGGGGCGATGGTATGCGGCTACGGGGTCGACCCGGACATCGGCATCGCTCTCGACGTCACCATCGCGGCGGATATCCCCGGCTCGGAATCGCACTTGACAGTAAGCAAGCTCGGCGACGGAATCGCCATCAAGATAATGGACAGCCACTCCATATCGGATCCGGGCCTCGTGAAGGAGTTTCGCGCCATAGCCGATAAGCTCAAGATAAAGTACCAGCTCGAGATCCTTCCCCGTGGCGGAACCGACGCCGGCGCGATCCAACGCGCACGCGGGGCGAAGAAAGTCATCACGCTGTCGGTACCCACGCGCTACGTTCATTCCGTAAATGAACTGGTGCACAAGGAAGATGTCCAGGGCGGGATCGACCTGCTCGCGGCATACTTAAAGAAGTGATATAGCATAAGCGAAAATGCAATTGCCGGACATAGTCCGGCTTTTTTTGCAATCAAGTGGGAAACCGCTTATACCTTTGCCAGTCCGGCAAGGGCTTCATCCATGGTCGGAAATACGGGGATGATCTTCTGCATGTTCGAGATCTCAAATATTGTTTTCGGCTGTCCCTGCAGCCCGCATATCGCGAGGACCCCGTCATTGATGGCAAGCTGTTTGTACGCCGATATGAACACGGCAAGTCCCGCTGAATCGAGAAAGGTCATCTCGTTGAGATCCATGATAACTTTCTTCGCGCCGCTCGACGATATGCCGGAGTTGATCCGGGTTTTGCCATCCTCGGCGCTCACAATTTTCAACTCGCCCTTGAGTGCGAATACGAGAACACCATCATCGGTCAACTTGCTCTGAACGTCAATCATCTTTCCCTCCAGCGTATATAGAAACACAGTCTTACATTCCGTTCACGTAAATTTTAATGCTCCCCTTTATACAATCCATCCGGTGGCCGTTATATTTGCCTTCTTACTATCAGTTGTATGCCCTTGAAGGGGGGTATCTGCACGCAGGTGCCGCCCGAGCACTCATAGCCGCCGCGCTTGGAGCCCCAGGTGAACTCCAGCGACGTGTCGTCGTCAACATCGTAAAAAGCCTTGAAAGCGAACCACTCGCCGGGGGATTCCGTCGGAAACTGGTTGGACCCGATGGGAGGCGGCTCGTAGGGCTTCGTCGACGTCTCATAGAACAGCGTCAGCGTGAGGTCCTCGCCGAGGTTGTAATCCACGCCGATTTCCTTCTCTTCTTCATCATCGGTCTCGGTGTCGATGGTTGTGAACCTCAGGTGGACATGCATCGAATCCTCGTCGCTGACGACATGGTCGAGCTCGAAAATATAATCGTGGTACTGCGCGGTGAGATAGTTCGCCGATTGCAGCGCGCCCTTGATGTAGTCGTGGGCGATAGTGAAGGTCGTGTCCTTCAACGGGTCATGCTGGTATTCGATGTAGAATTCGTGGAACGGCTCCAGCCTCTCGGTATCCTCACTCGCGGCGAAGATGGCGGTGATGTAGCTTTCGCCGATGAATTCGGGATTATACACGAGGGTGGCCATGTAGCCCTTTTCGTCGTTGGCGTTTATCGAGCCTTCCTCCGAATCCCCTCTTCTCAATCTCGGCGGCGAGCTGTAGGGGAAAACCATTTTCCAGTAGTCCTTGTACTGAAGCGTGACTGCGAGGTCCGCCCATCCGCCGGAAAGCTCCGCGTAATGCGCCCTTCCGTCGTCGAATCCCTGGTATGTATCCCTGAAATCCTGCTCGTACAGCAGTCGCCAATCCTCGATATTCATCGCCACTTCGAAGCCCATGAAGGCGTCCTTGTACTGCTCGAAGTCATCCTGTATGAAGCTGTTCAGGTAGTAGGCGCCGACATTGAGGTCGCCGAAATCATGCCCGACGCGCCCGCCCCACAGGCGGTCGGGGTCTCCCACGGTGTCGACGCCGATGGGGAAGTCGTTGGGGGTGCCGGTCTTGTGCAGGCCGTAGAATACCCCGGCATCCCAGTCGTCGCGGTTGAACTGCCACAGGATACCGTCGAGCATCGAATCCCACCCGAGCTGCCTCTCTTCATTCGCCTTGAGCACGATACCGCGCCCCAGCACGTATGAGAAATTGCCGGCCGTGACGTCGATATCGCCGAGATCAAGGCTGAGCGAGCGCTTGAGCAGCCGCTCCTCCTTCACCTGGTTGGGGAAGGGCCAATCGTTGCCGTAACGCGTGAACAGGCTGAATTTATCGCCCTTGAGCGTCCATTCGATTTCCTCTTCGAACTTGGTGGTATCCGAGAGGGAGTCATTGAGGTATTCGAGCGTGACATTAATCCGCGACCTGAGCTGGTCGGAAGCATACGCGGGAAACGCGTAGGAGAAGATGAAGAGAGCCATAGCGGCGCATACAAGATACTTCATAACAAACCTCAGTAATTTCCGCCGTCGCGCTCGACCCTCTTCAGCGGACCGGCAATAGGCAATTTATCTGGGAATCCCGCACAGCGGGATCCGCTATTCGATGTTACCGATGCTTTTCAGATACTCCACGATCTTGGCTTCGATTATCTCCTCGTCGCCCTTATTGTAGCCCTCGTGCCTGTATACGATGTTCCCCTCGGAGTCGAGGAGTATCGCCGTGGGATGCTTATCCACCGAATAGAAGGACTCGATATCGCCCCCGGTGTCGAACAGCACCTCGAAGGTGTATCCCTTCTGCTTCATATAAGACCTCGTAAGGGGAATCCCTTCCGGCTCATCCTCATCGAACAGGACGGCCTTCAGGCCCACGTCGCCGTATTCCTGGTAGAATTCGTCGATATAGGGCCAGAACTTCTTGCACGGTTTGCAGTAGTATGTAAAGAAGTCGATGATGATAAGGTCGGCGTCGCCGAATGCCTTCTCATCGCTGATTTTATCACCCTTGAGGTTTTCGAGGTTGAAGTCGGGGAAGCCGGCGCCCTCGTCTTCATCCGATTCCGCAGAGTACGCGGGAGCCAGTGAAAAACACAAGCAAGCGAAAAGAATGCATATGGAACTAAAATAACGCGCCATAGCGCACCTCCAGCAGGGATATTATAGTCGCTAGCACCGGGCGGGGCAATGCCCGCGGGCTTTGGCGATGCCCTGCCTTGTATCTAAATCTATGCCGAAAACCCGGGATTAGTCACACATGCACGAAAAAAAGCCCGCCAGAAGGCGGGCTTGAGTGAATGTCGAAATGAGGCTATATAAGCTCGTCGATTACCTGGGTATATGTCAGTTTACTGGATATAGCTCCGACCTTGGCGTAGCGGCAATTCCCGTCCATGTCGATGACGATGCACTGCGGGATGCCGTTGGAGTTGCCGTTGTAATCGTTAAGGACTCCGAAGATCGAGCCGTTATCCCATCCCCACTCGGTATAATCATAAGAGTGGGAGTTGATGTAGTTGATCGCGGTCTGCTTGCTTGAATCGAGATCCAGGGTAATCAAGGCGAAGGGTTCGCCGGGGTACGTATCGATGACATCTTGTAATTCGGGGAACTCCCCGATGCAGCTTCCTCACCACGTAGCCCAGAAATTGATTAGTATCACATTTCCGGGTGCGTAATCGTAAAGCTGGAAACTTCCGGTGCCGACCAGCCTTTCGGCCGTGAAATTCGCCACCGGTTCCGCTCCTGTGGTCACCACGGCATAACCGGTTACCCGCATCTTATCGCTCTGGGCGTCATCAAACCCGCCCTTGCCGTCGGTTACCTCGCACGTAGCGGTGTAATTTCCCACTGCGCTCGGGGACTTCCACACCGGGTTCTTGATCTCCGAATTGTCGAAAGAGCCGCCGGTGCATTCCCAGTGGTAGCTTAGGCTGTCGCCGGGATCGGGGTCGCTGGCGGTGCAGTTGAACTGGATCTTCTCCGTGTTACTGCCCTTGTAGACCGTCGTGCGGTTCATCGTGAGCTTGGTGATCGAGGGCGGGTGGTTCGCCGTGCCGGTGACGGTCACGTGGAAATTGTTCCAGCCATGGTTGTACCCCGGGTCGTAGGCGTAGATGTTGACGGTATAATCGCCTGCGGCGGTGGCTGCCATGATATCGGTCGCGCCGAAGATCCCATCACCCGATGTGCCGTCGCCATGAACGCCGTCATCGAAAAGCGCCGTGGGGCCGCTTCCGAGCGGTGTCAGGTCGGCGATGACCACGAAGAAATCCTGCGGCTGATGGTCAAACGCAGTCACCGTAAGGGTTGCGTGCGTGATTCCGTTCGCGAGGATTTCGGGGAAGCTTACATTCTCGATAATCGGTTCCTTGCAGTTGCTGGGCCAGGAAGCATCGATAACGTAATCGACGAATGTCCAACTGCTTCCGGCGGGGAAATGAAACACATAGGATTCCGCCCATGAGGCTCCCGGCGTGAAAGCGCGGTTCGGAGCGGCCTTGGCGAAAGCCTTGAAGTTCATATCCTGGCTGAGATAGGTGTTCATGAAGCCGTCGGAGTTTTTGAGATATTTGCTTCCGGCATTGTAGACGAGCCCACGGACATCGTAGGCCGTAATCAGCGCCGGGTTCTTAAGCTGCACGTTGAGAGTCCACTGCTCTTGCGCCGGCAGATACTGGCTTCCGATTATCTGCACGCAATCGAAGCAGTTGGGCGGTTTCGCGAATCCCGTCACATTCGCATGGAATGCGCCTTCGCGATTCGGTACGATGGACGCCGTTCCGGTTGATGCGTCGAATTCAACCCGGAATGTATCCATAACATAACGTCCCGTAACCGTGCTGTCACGATCGGGAGTAACAGGCGGGTCCTGCATTGTCATTGGATCAATCGAGCCTGAGGAGCAGCCCCACGCGAACAGGGCTATGAGAAACAACGCGAGGAAGGCAACGAACTTGTCAAGCTTCATTACGCGCTTGCCTCCAATGTTTATTGATGCATGCATGACACCACTCTCCGAGCAACTTCATCGCACGGGATGTAAGTTCATACAGTTACACCTGCATAAATTATAGCATAAACACGCGCGACTGTGAAAAATATTTAATGTACTCGCAGTAGCTACCAGTTAATATGAGGTTATTGTTAGTTATTAGGAATTCCCATTGCATAGACTTTAAGGTCGCATCGCGCGACGCATAAAACGCCGACTGCGAAGGATATAATCGTGAGATGCCGGAATTCCGGTCTGGCATTTTAATGTGACGGAAGCCGTGAATAAAAAGCCCGTCCTGTGACGGGCCGAAGAATCATCGAGGGGAAATTCAATCAGATAAGTTCATCGATAACGGTTGTGTATTCAAGCGTATTCGTGATATCCCCCACCTTGCAGTATCTCAGGTTGCCGTCGTTGTCGATGATGAATGTCTGCGGTAGGCTGTAGTCGTTGTAGTTGTAGTCGTTCATTACTTCGAAGATAACGCTTTCGGGATCCCATCCCCATTCGGTGAATTCATATTCCTGTCCGTTGACCCAGTCGATGGCTTCCTGCTTGCTGACATCGTTGCTCAAAGTGATCAGCGCAAAATCTTCCGAGGCATAGCCGTCTACTATATCCTGGAATTCGGGGAACTCCCCGATGCAGCCGATTCACCAGGTGTTCCAGGTATTTAGAAGTACGACATTGCCTGGCGTGTAGTCGGTAAGTTGGAAACTTCCGCTTCCGACGATTCTCTCGGATGTGAAGTTCGGAACCGGCGCGGGAGGCTTGACCGCGTATGTGCAGGTCCTGATCCTGCCGCTGTCGGCGTCATCCTGCCCGCCATGACCGTCGGATACTTCGCAGTTGACATAGTAATTGCCGATGGCATTGGGCGGCGACCAGACGGTGGTCTGGCCGTATTCATTATTCAGCATTCCCGACGCCGCCGACCAGTGGTATACGAGGATATCGCCGATGTTCTCATCGTGGGCGAAGCATTGCAGGCTGACCTTTTCAGTGGCGCTTCCCTTCTGGCATGTCGTACGGCTCATGGTTATCTCATCGATAACCGGCGGGATGTTGGCCTGCTCGGTTACACTCACGCGAAAGCTGTTATAGCCGTATTTCGCGGTGGTGTCATAGGCCTGCATGTTTATCACATAAACGCCCGGGTCGACCGACGCCATAATATGCTCGACACCGTAGATGCCGTCCGACGCGGGGCCGTCGCCGTGAGCGCCGTCATCGAAAAGCTGAACCACCGTGCCGCCGATGGGCGTGAAATCAGCCTCGACGGTGAATGGATCCCCCTGGTGGTCATAGGCAAGGACATTCAGCGTGCCCTCATCCACGCCGGATTCGAGCGAACCGGGGAAAGAAAGATTCTCGATGAACGGCTCTTTGGCGTTTCCGGGCCACGATGCATCGACGATGAAATCGACCGAGTTCCAGTTGCTCGGGGATGGAAAATGGAATATATATGTTTCATCGTGCACAGCGAATTCCGCGAACGCCCGCTGGGGAATTCCCTTGGCGAACGACTTGAAGCTCATATCCTGCGACATGTAGGATTTCATCAGGCCGTCGGAATCGATGATGTACTTGCTGCCGAGGTTGTATACGAGTCCCCTTACGTCATAGCCGGTGATGGGGGTCGGGTTCTTGAGTTGGACATCCAAGTCCCACTGCTCATCAGCCGGTTTATAGTGGCTGCCGATGATCGCGACGCAGTCGGCGCAATTCGGCGGGATCAGGAATTGCGTGACATTCGCATGGAATGCGGCATAGCGGGCTGGAATGATCACCGCGGTCGAATCGGAAGGATTGAATTCGACACTGAAGGTGTAGAGTATCTGCCGGTTGTCATCGGCGGCCCTTTGCGCGGTATCGGGCGATGCCGCGGGAGCAACCGGGATTCCGGCCGTTGAACAACCGAGAATGAGCGAAGAAAGAATGACTAAGCCGAGGAGGAAAGAAATATTCTGAAGCTTCATAAAACCGTTGCCTCCAAATTTCAGGCAGTGTGGCATGCTTGTAACCTGATATAGAATTATATCACATAAATCCGCCCGCGCCGGGACGCGCGACCGGCTCTATTCGCCATCCTTGAGCTTTTCGAGCCTCGTTGTGCGCGCCTTGCCTATCTCCTCGTATCCGCGCTGGAACAGGCCTTCGAGTTCCGCCGGGTCTTTTATCGGCGAGAAGCAGTTGATGTCGACGCATACGATTGCGCTCGGCGCCGCGGTTCCGTAATATCCGATTTCATCTATCAGGTCGGCATCGCGGTCATTGTCCAACGGCATGAGCGCGAGGCGCGGCTCGTAGCGGTCACGCGCGAGCTGGGCGAACTGCGACCAGATGGGGTCATCCGACGGCCCGACGACCACGACATGCAAAGCGGGTTCCGTAGCAAAAAGCAGGGAATGGGTATACATCATCCATTCCCTTGTGCTCTCCTTGAGGCATACCGGGCCGATTTGAGTGAGGATACCTTCGGCTGTCTCGAGATAGCCGTCATCGTCGGTGAATGCATACATTCTCCTGAACAGCCTTGCGAGCATGCATAGCTGTGCGACCGCCCTGTTTTTCAGGGGTACGGTACCGATGGCGGTTCCGAGTGACTCATAATCGATGAGATCCCTGTAAGTGCCGAGAATATCCGCCATTGCATAATAGAGCAGGACATCGCCGGTCTGCCTGTATGCGATATCGAGAGCGGCGGGATAGGTGGCGACATCGTACATGCCGAGCAACTCCATGAAATCGGTACCGGGGACGCCGTCTTCCGGTTTCTTTACCCACCATTTGGAATAGCGTGCAAGCAGGATTGTAGAAGGCTCGAAGCCGGCTGTTTCGCTGAGGCCGTTCGCGGCGACATAGCCACACAGGGAAGCCTGGTGGTCGACCGCGCTAAAGAAGCCCGATGCATCGATTGCGTATTGGGTAATGCCGTCTTTGGTAGCGAACTTCTCGTTAATGGCGGGCAGGTCATCGCGGGAGATACCACCGTATGCCTCATCGATAGCGGGCCAATCGGCAACGGGGTCTGTGAGCTTCATCCCATAAGATGCGATGATATCGTCAAAGGAGTACATCGCTGCCAACGGGTCGTAGATGAGCTCATCCGGGGTATACCATTTCCTCTGCTTCGTGAGTTCCTTGGTCGTGTTCATTGCATCAATTGCGCCTTTGATATCAGCCGAATACGCGAAGCGGAAGAAACCGAGTCCACCGGGCTCGATAGTGAATCCAACAGGTTTTTCGACCATCGCTTCCGCCATTTTACGGGCGGACAGCCACAAGTCCCCGGTATCGAGCAGCTCATTCAATCTCGGAGCCGGGGAAGCCTTGGAGTTTGCGTTATCATTGCCGTTCGCGGGCTTGCCATTTCCGCAGCCCAGCGTCACGAAAGCCAGAATGATGAACATAATCATTATCCTCGATATCGCGCTTTTCACTGTTTGTCTCCTTAGGCGGGAGTAGTGGAAATTATCCCCCGCCAATGAATCTCATTATCTCAACTTCATCGCCGTCGCGCAGTACATGCGATGTAAAATTTTCGCGTTCGACGATGGACCTGTTCACTTCGACAACGACCGACCTCGCCTGAAGGCTCTTATCTTCAAGGAAGGCCGCGATGGTCATGCCCTCGGGCAGTTCCATCTCCTTCCCGTTAATCGTCAAGTTCATCCCGCATTTCCTCCGTAAAATCGCATTCGTCGATATCTCCCTTGACGTCCTTTATCAGTTTCCTGGTGAACGCGCATGCGAGAGAGAACGCCGCTTTCTCGGGATTCGGCGCCGATGAGATCGCCGAAACCACGGCACACATATCGACGCCCGTATTCAAGACTTCGCGGATATTCTCGCCATTGATGCCGCCGATAGCGCATACCGGCATCGATGGAAATCTCGACTTGACGGCTTCGAGCGTTTTGACTCCGACAACCGGGGCTTTCGGCTTTGTGGGGCTTTTAAAGATGCTTCCCACGGCGACATAATCCGCCCCGGCAGCGAATGCGGCGGCGGCTTGTTCGGCATCCCTCACCGTGACGCCGATAATTCCCTTCCTGCCGAGGGATATCCTCGCGGATGCAACCACGATGTCGCTCGCGCCGAGATGCACGCCGTGAGCGCCGGTCTTCGCGGCGACATCCGGATGATCGTTGACGATGACTGTTGCGTCGTATCTCTTGCCGATTTCAACGACTTCGCGGGCTATAGCGGTGAGCTTGGCGGGATGAATCTCCTTGCCGCGCACCTGCACTATCCGCGCGCCGTTGGCTATCACACCCTCGAACCAAAGGGGGATTTCCCTGAACCCGGCTTCGCCGAAATTCATTATCAGATAAAGCCCTTTCAAGCGAGGCATGGGTATTCCGGTCACTTTTGCTCCCCGCTTTCCGGGATGTCATCGGATTCTTCATCCTGTATGGACAATCCGTATTCCTTTTCGAACTCGTATGCGTCGAAACGAAGCCGCTTGGCGATACCGGCGGCTTGTGAATCGAATAACTT
Source organism: uncultured Planctomycetota bacterium (assembly GCA_964608735.1). Lineage (GTDB taxonomy): Bacteria > JAJVIF01 > JAJVIF01 > JAPKYR01 > CAZSPL01 > CAZSPL01. The sequence continues at coordinate 24,382 of CAZSPL010000026.1, forward strand.
GCCGTATTCCTCAAGGCACCGGAGCGCTTCCTGTGAGCGGCGCATGTTGGCGCGTATGACCGATGTCAACCCATCGCGGGACATCTCGGACGCCGGGTTCACGAAGGCGCCCACGTCTTCGGTACTCGCGCGGTTTTCGAGAAGCATCGTGCCGCCGGGATCGATGAGCGATTCATACCTCGCGAGCGAATGGCGCATGCGTTTCAGCTTCCCCTGGGCGATGGCGTCGTCGTTGATAAACCTGAATGCATCCTCGACCACGCGCAACGCCTCGCGCGCGCGGTTGAGGTTTGCATCGAGAAGCCTCATCAGTCCGGGTCTGTCGTCTGTCGGTGATTCGTTCACTGAAGCGTTACTCCGCCGCCTCCACGCCGCATACCTGCCTGACATAATTCACCGCGCTCAGGGCCGCCATTGCGCCCTCTCCCGCGGCGATAACAGCCTGCCGCCACGTCCCGGCCCGGACATCGCCCGCGGCGAATAGCCCGGGTATATTGGATGCCATCTGATGGTCGGTGATAATATAGCCGCGCTCATTTACCTTGAGGTCAGCTTTTACCCACTGCGTGTTCGGGCGATGCCCGGTGTAATTGAAAATGCCGTCCACCTCGATGTCGCGTGTCTCGCCGGTATTGACATCTTTCACGCGGAGCCCCTTCACGGAAGTTTCCCCGATAATCTCATCGATGACGTGGTTCCAGACGAATTCGACATTTTCCCTCGCGAGCAGTTGTCTCTGGAGAACCAGTTCCGCGCGAAGTTCATGCCGCCGGTGGATGAGGTAGAGTTTATCCACGAATCGGCTCAGGTAGATGCTCTCATCGACCGCCGCGTCGCCGCCGCCGATTACCGCGGCTTTTTTCCCCTTGAAGAAATGGGCGTCGCAGATCGCGCACGTGGAAATCCCCTTGCCGAGGAATTCCCCGTAACGGGCGACATCCAGCGGTCTCGGAGTGCCACCTGCGGCGATGATGACCGCGTAGGATGTGAACTGCCCCTTCTCGGTGGTAACGGTTTTTACATGGGGCGGCTCCTTGCCGACTTCGAGGCTCGTGACGAATGTATGCTGGATCTCCGGCTCATACTTCTTCACGTGCTCCTCGAATTTCTGGGCGAGCTCATAGCCGTGCAGCGATGCGTAGCCCGGGTAATTTTCTATCACGTCGGTCATGAGGAGCATCCCGCCGATGGGGCCTTTCTCGATGAGCAGGGTCTTCATAAGGGCGCGCCTCGCGTAGATCGCGGCCGCCACCCCTCCCGGTCCCCCGCCGATGATGATCACGTCAAAATCGCATTCAGGCATTTTTCCGTCCCATTCAGGCTCCCACGCCGAATATCACGCGGTGAAGGATCCTGTTCAATTTTTCCCCGGACGATTTCGCGGCCGCGAGCACATCGGCATGCGATGGCTGCGGCCCGCCGGGGCGATGTACATTCGTAACGAGGCTCAGTCCGCCGACGGCTATCCCGGCGCGAAGCGCCGCCCACCATTCATGGGCGGTGCTCATCCCGACGACATCCGCGCCGAACATCCTGAGCATCCTGACTTCCGCCGGGGTTTCGAATGCCGGTCCCGGCATGAACGCGTATGTCCCGGTCTTGAGAACGATTTCCTCGATACGGGCGGCGCGGCGTATATCCGCGAGTATCCCCGCATCGGCTGAATCGCCCGCCGGCAGGCTGTAGTCGGTCTCGGCATCGATACCGGCGTCGAACGGAATGATGAAATCGTCGAGCAGCACCACGTCTCCCGCATCAGCGGCCGGATTGAGCGCCCCGGCGGCGTTGGTCAGGATGAGCTTGCGCATCCCGAGTTCCCGAGCGAGGTCGATCGCGGCCGTGATATCCTTGAAAGAGCCGCCCTCATAGAAATGGCGCCGCCCGCTGAAGATCAGTCCCGCTTTCCCCTTCAGGCGCGCCATTTTCAAAATACCGCTATGCCCCTTCACGGAAGGCTTCGTTACGCCGGGTAGCAAATCATAGGGGATATCATCGACCCGGGCCCTTGAATTCTTA
>CAZSPL010000027.1:0-11764 GCA_964608735.1 uncultured Planctomycetota bacterium
CCCGGCGGGGCTTTTCTTTTATATTCCTTTGCTCAATCCGGCTTGACACAAGTTTCACGCGGATTTAACATCTACCCCGTTTTCGTTTCGACATAAGCTCCCAGCATTCCATGGCTGGAAAGAGAGGTATTTGCGTTGAAGATTCAAGAATACCAGGCAAGGGATATCTTCGCTGCCTACAGGCTTCCGGTGCCGCAGAGTTACGTGGCCGCCACCCCGGAAGAGGCCGAAGCCGCGGCGCTGAAGATCGGCAAGCCGGTCGTGGTGAAGTCGCAGGTTCTGGTTGGCGGACGTGGCAAAGCCGGCGGGGTCAAGCTCGCAAGCGACCCGGCGGACGCTAAACAGAAAGCGAAGGAAATCCTCGCCCTCGAAATCAAGGGGCTTCCGGTGGAAAAGGTGCTCGTCGCCGAAGCAGTGAATATTGCGCAGGAGTATTACATCGGCATCACCATCGATCGCGACAGGCGGAAGGTTGTTCTCATCGCGTCAGCCGCGGGCGGAGTCGATATCGAAGAAGTCGCCGCCAAGACGCCGGAGAAAATAGCAAAGATTTGGGTGGACCCGTTGAAGGGCGTAGAGCAGTACGAGATTCGCGCGGCTTTGTTCAAGGCTGGTTTCGAGCCGCAGTATGTTGCCAAAATCGCCGCGATCCATGCGACGCTCTACCGCATTTTCCTCGACTATGATTGCTCGCTCGTTGAGATAAACCCGATGGTCATCACCAAGGACGGCAAACTCCAGGCCATCGACGCGAAGATAAATTTCGACGACAACGGTCTGTATAAGCATCCCGAATTGACAAAAATGGCCGAGACCGACAAGACCGACCCGATTGAGCTCGAAGCCCACAAGCGCAAGGTTGAATCATATGTGCGGCTTCCCGGGGGGAATGTCGGCATCATCGGCAACGGCGCCGGCCTCGTCATGGCCACGATGGATGAAGTCAAGCGCGCGGGAGGGGATCCAGCCGATTTCCTTGATATCGGCGGAAGCGCGACATCGGATGTCGTCGGCAACGCGCTCGAGATCGTTTTGATGGATGAATTCGTCAAGGGGATACTTATCAACATCTTCGCTGGTATCGCGCGATGCGATATCATCGCCGAAGGCCTTCTGCAGGCCACGAAACGGATGGATATCAAGATACCGATTGTTATAAGGATGCAGGGCACCAATGCCGAGAAGGGGAAGGAAATCCTCGCGGGCACCATCATGCAGCCGGTCGATACGCTACCGGAGGGCGCCGCGAAGATTGTTTCGATTATCAAGGGAGGAGGTGCGGCATGAGTATCATCATCGACGAGAAAACAAGGGTGGTCGTACAGGGGATCACCGGCCGCGACGGTTCCTTCCAGACGAAGCTGATGGTGAAGGAAGGCACGAAGGTCGTCGCCGGTGTCACGCCCGGCAAGGGTGGGCAGGATTTCGAGGGGATACCCATCTTCAATACCGTCAAAGAAGCGGTCGAGCAGGCCGGCGCCAATGCAAGCCTTGTGCTCGTACCTGCATTCGCGGCATCGGATGCCGTGCTCGAATCCATCGATTCGGGCGTGAAAGTGGTTGTCGCGATAACTGAAGGAGTGCCGATACTCGATTCGATAAGGATTTTCAACATACTGAAAGGTACGAATATCAGGTTGATCGGCCCCAACTGCCCGGGAATCATTTCACCCGGCAAATGCAAGGTCGGCATACTTCCCGGCCGTATATTCAAACAGGGCCCGGTGGGACTTGTAAGCCGCTCGGGCACGTTGACCTATGAAATAGTGAACGAGCTTACGATGGCCGGGCTTGGGCAGTCGACCTGCATCGGCATCGGCGGCGACCCGATCATCGGCACGACATTCATCGATGTCCTCCCGATGTTCGAGGAAGACCCGGAGACGAAGGCTGTCGTGATGGTAGGCGAGATAGGCGGTTCGGATGAAGAGGTCGCGGCGGAATTCATCAAGAAGATGAAGAAACCGGTGATCGGGTTCATCGGCGGACGTACCGCCCCCAAGGGCAAACGGATGGGCCACGCGGGCGCTATTGTCAGCGGCAAGACCGGGACGGCGGAAGCCAAGGTAGAGGCGCTTACGGAAGCGGGAGTGCCCATCGCGGATACGGCAAGGCAGATCGCCGAACTTGTCGCGAAAGCTCTCAAATAGTGTCGGTCCGCGGTCAGAATCGAATATTCCTTGAGGGCAGGCGCTGACCTGCCCTTGTTTTTGGGTTCCATAAGTTGATGGGGAAAGCTGTAAAGGAAAAACAGAGAATTCACCTTTCGATCGGCTCGAATATCGGCGACCGCGAGGAATACCTCAAGTCCGCTATCAAGCTGTTCGACCTTTTTCCCGAAACCGATGTGGTTGCTACATCGGATATCTACCTCTGCGAACCTGTCGGCAAAGGCTTCAAGGGTTATTTTCTGAACATGGCGGCGTGCATCGAGACCACGCTTTCATTGACGGATTTTCATCGCGGCCTGCTGGAAATCGAATTGATACTCGGGAAGATAAAGACCCCCGGAAGCAATGACCGCACCATCGATATCGACATCATATTCGCCGGCAAGCGTACCGGTAAATTCAGGGGCCTGATAATCCCCCACCCGAGATACTCGAAGCGGTCTTTCGTGCTGATGCCGCTGCTTGATCTCGAGGCTACACTGCGAGAACAGCAGGCGAATGATGTTCACAGGTACCTCGACAAGCTCGAAAGCAGGGATAAGACCCTTTGCCTTAAATACAAGAAAATGGTATATTAATAATGACGCTTGGATCCCTTACGGGACCGGGACGGACAATAAGCCGGTAAACCGGCAGACCTTCCGTTTCGGGAAGGTTTTTTGATTTATCGGAATGCGGCCCGTGAAATGTGATTTCAGGGCTGCATCGAACGATGAATTTGGAGGAGAACGGAGTTGGATCTCAAAAAGACCACCATCCAGACCTTGCGTACGAAGAAGGCGCGCGGCGAGAAGATCGCCATGCTGACCGCATACGACTACCCCATCGCCAATTTGCTCGATTCGGCCAAGATAGATGGCATCCTCGTCGGGGACAGCCTCGGGCAGGTCGTCCAGGGACGCGATGACACCCTCGCGGTCACCGTCGATGACGTCATATATCATTCCCGGGCGGTGAGACGCGGCGCCGAACAGAGCCTCATCGTAGGCGATATGCCGTTCATGTCATACCAGGCCAACGATGACGATGGTCTGCACAACGCCGGGCGGCTGATGAAAGAGGGAGGATGTCACGCGGTCAAGCTCGAAGGGGCTGGGCGTTTTACCGGGCTTATAGCGAAGCTCGTGGAATCGGGAATCCCGGTAATGGGCCACCTCGGACTCACCCCCCAGTCCATCAATGTATTCGGCGGATATCGCGTACAGGGCAAGCTCGAAAAGGACGCCCGCCGGATTTATTCACAGGCGAAGGAACTTGAATCGGCGGGATGTTTCGCCGTCGTGCTCGAATGTATCCCGATGGAGATCGCCGGCGAAATCACCAGGGATATTTCGATACCGACCATCGGCATCGGCGCGGGGCCGGATTGCGACGGCCAGATACTCGTGATAAACGACCTCATCAACCTCTACCCCGGGTTCTGCCCGAAATTCGTGCGACGTTACGCCGACGTGGGGGCGATAATCCAGGACGCGGTTTCGCGTTATATCGACGACGTACGCTCAAAGGCGTTCCCGAGCGAGGCGGAGTCGTTCCGCATGAGGCCCGCCAAATCGAGGAAGGCATCGGTACAGGAAAAGACACCGGGCAATTATTCCGAGGGGGATGAATAGAAACGGGGATTATGCAAATCGTCAGGACAATCCCTGAAACCAGGGAAGCAATAAATGGTTTGAAGCGCGAAGGCATCCTCGGATGCGTACCGACGATGGGCTATCTCCACGACGGGCACCTGTCGTTGATGCGCGCGTCGGTGAGCGAGTGCGCGAGGACATCGGTCACGATTTTCGTAAATCCGACACAATTCTCAGAGGGCGAAGATTTCGAAGTCTATCCGAGAGATGAGCCCGGGGATTTGCGCAAGTGCGATGATGCCGGGGCCGATATCGTGTTCATCCCGGAAACGGAAGCGATGTACAGGCGGGATTCTTCGGTATATGTGGACGAGGATGTCCTCAGCAAGTATTTATGCGGGCGCGAACGCCCCGCCCATTTCCGTGGAGTATTGACCGTCGTCGCGAAGCTGTTCAACATCATCCAGCCGGATGTCGCTTATTTCGGCAGCAAGGATTACCAGCAGGGGGTTCTCATAAAGCGGATGGTCCGCGACCTGGATTTCCCGCTGGAAATAAAGCTTCTGCCGATTATCCGCGAGGCGGACGGGCTGGCGATGTCGAGCCGGAACGCTTACCTGAGCAGCGATGAACGCTCGCAGGCGGTTGTGCTGAATGAATCACTCGAATTGGCGCGAAGGATGTATAACGCCGGGGAGAGGAGTGCGAAGAAAATTCGTGAAGCCGTGGTGTCGCACATCGGCAAGGCTCCGCTGGCGCAAATTGGATACGTGGAACTTCGCGATGCCGACAATCTCGAACCCGTCAAGATGATAGACCGCCCCACGCTCTTAGCGATGGCGGTCAGGTTCGGGAAGACCAGACTTATTGACAATACCGTTCTGGCTGACGGAGCGGAGGAGGCATAGTAGGATGTTCAGGCAATTTTTAAGATGTAAACTACATCTGCCGCGTGTGACCGAGGCGAATGTCGAGTACACCGGCTCCCTGACCATAGACGAGGAAATCATGAGTGCCGCCGGGATAGAGCCGTTCGAGAAGCTTCTCGTGGCGAATGTCGAAAACGGCGCGAGGCTCGAAACATATGCCATCCCCGGCCCCGCGGGCAGCAGGGCCATCGGGCTTAACGGCGCGGCCGCGAGACTCGGCAGCGTGGGCGACAGGATTATCGTCATGGTTTTCGGCATTTTCAGCGAGGATGAACGTCCCGCCCCGAAACTGCTGCTGTTCGATGAGAATAACAACATAGTCAAGATTACAGAGGCGAAATAATATGACTGAAGAAGAAATCATCAAGCGGATAAAAGAGCTGAAGGTGGAGCGTAACGCCGTAATCCTCGCCCACAACTACCAGATTCCCGCCGTGCAGGATATTGCCGACTATACCGGCGACAGCCTCGAGCTTTCGCGTATCGCGGCTAAGGTGGATGCGGATGTCATCCTGTTCTGCGGGGTCGATTTCATGGCCGAGACAGCGAAGATTCTTTCACCGCAGAAGACGGTACTCGTTCCCGACCGGGGCGCCATATGCCCTATGGCCGAGATGGTCGATATCGAAGACCTTCAGAAGCTGAAGGACGCGCATCCCGGTGTGCCGGTCATGTGCTATGTCAATTCATCCGCTGAAATCAAGGCGGAGAGCGATGTCTGCTGTACATCGGCGAACTCGCTCGCGCTGGCGAAATCAATAGATTCGAACGACGTGATTTTCGTACCCGATAAATCGCTGGGCGGCTACACGGGCGCCGAGACCGGCAAGAATTTCATCCTGTATGACGGCTTCTGCCCTACCCACCACCGCATTCTCGCCGACGATCTCAAGCGAACGAAGGAGGCTCATCCCGGAGCTGTGGTACTGGCGCATCCCGAATGCACCGAGGATGTCCGCGCGCTCGCCGACCATATAGCGTCGACGTCAGGCATCCTCAAACTGGCGAAGGAGCTTCCGGCCAAGGAATTCATCATATGCACGGAGCAGGGATTGAATCACAGGCTGTGCAAGGAAAATCCCGATAAAACATTCATCTCACCCTCGAACCTGAACATCTGCCCCAACATGAAGAAGAATACGCTGATGAAAATGATGGAATCGCTCGAGAAGATGCAGTATAAAATCGAGATCGATGAAGAAGTCCGCAAGAGAGCGAAGAACGCGATAGACAAGATGGTTGCTTCACTGGGAAATTGATACTCTTATTACGGTCAGCAATACTGGAGAGGTAAATGCACAAAGATACGAACGGCAAGCTGAATATCGGAATCATCGGGCTCGGCTCGATTGGAACATTTTTAATCGATGAGTTGCAGAAGGAGAAGTATCTCGAAGTTATTGCCGCGGCGGATGTAAGCGGGGAACGCCGCGATGCCATCGGGGCTAAGTATCCCGGCGTCGCCCTTACAGATGATTTCACCGGTTTTTCGGATGATGTCGATGTCTATGTCGAATGCGCGTCGGCATCCATCGCCGACACGGTCGCGAAGTACGCCATCGAGAAGGGAAAAATAGCGATAATCGCATCGGTGGGCGGATTGAGCGATATACGTCCCCTCCGTAGGCTTGCCCGTGAAACCGGCGGGCATCTCTATATACCTTCCGGCGCCATCGCGGGCCTCGACGCCCTCAAGGCGATCCCGGCGGAGAGCATCAGGGAAGTCAGCATCACCACCACCAAGAATCCGGCGAATTTCAAAGGCGCGTCATATATAAAGGAAATGGGTATCGACCTCGACGCCATCACCGGGCCGACGGTCATATTCGAGGGCAATGCACGCGACGCGGTGCTGGCATTTCCGCGCAACGTCAACGTGAGCGCGATACTTTCATATGCCGGCATCGGGCGCGAGAACACAAAGGTCGTTGTGAAAGCCGACCCGGCGCTCACCGTGAACCGTCACGATATTCTCATCCGCTCCGATCACGGCGAAATCCAAGTCCAGGTAAACAACGTACCGTTCGAACTGAATCCCCGGACATCGAAGCTCGCGGCGTTCAGCATACTTGCGGCGGTTAAATCGCTGGTGTATACAATAACCATAGGGTGATTTTATTGATAGACCTGCCTCTGAACATAATCTACATCGAGCGCCTCGTCGACCGCGCCCTCGAGGAAGACATCGGCTCCGGCGACGTCACCACGTCGAGTATCATCGGGACATCCGATCGCCGCGCCAAAGCGAACCTTATCGCGAAACAGGACGGTGTGCTGTGCGGTATCGGTATTTTCGAGATTACGGTAAGGCGTCTCGACCCTATGGCGGCCTTCGGCGGAAAGCTTACCGATGGCGATGAATTCAAAGCAGGCGATGTTCTCAGGCGCATCGAGGCATATGCCGCGCCGCTATTGAGCTCCGAGCGTACCGCCCTGAATTTCCTGCAGCATCTTTCGGGGATCGCCACGCTTACGAGCAAGTATGTCAAGGCTGTTGAAAAGACGGGAGTACGTATTACCGATACGAGAAAAACCCTTCCGGGGCTCAGGCTGCTCGAAAAGTATGCCGTCAGATGCGGAGGCGGAAGCAATCACCGGTTCAACCTGTCCGACATGGTGCTGATAAAAGACAACCATATCGCCTACGCAGGCGGTGTAGGTAAAGCGGTGAACCTCGTGCGGAGCCGCGCGTCTCATTCGCTGAAGATCGAAGTGGAAGTGACATCGCTCGAGCAGGTCGAGGAAGCCGTGGCAAGTCAGGCTGACGTCATAATGCTCGATAATATGAATATAGAGGATATTCGCTCGGCGGCGGAACTGGCTCGTGGCAAAGCGCTCATTGAAGCAAGCGGAAATGTGTCCCTGGAAAATGTCAGGGAAATCGCAGCATGCGGAGTAGATATTATTTCGGTGGGACGCGTGACGCATTCCGCCCCGAATGTCGATATTTCGCTGGACTTTGAGGAAAGCTGAACAGCACCATTTACCTGGAGGATTCATGTCGGACGAAAATCATTTGACCCAGCAGGAACAGATTTCCTTCCTCGAGGAATTTATCAAGCGGATAAACCGTACGCTCGATGAAATCACCAACGGGCGCGATATTCCAAAAGCCATAAAATCACTCGGCCTGCGTATTCGCGTGCTTGAAGATGCCGATGCGAAAAAGTATTCAGAGCGCCTCGCGGAACTCAAGGAAGAACTGGCGGCTCTCGAAAAACTCTGGGCGGAGAAGGAACCCATCATCAACCTTCTGCAGGATGAGCGCTCGCTTTACCGCGAAGTCCTGAACAAGATCTGACAGTGATCCTGGCGATAGACATAGGCAACTCGCACATCGTACTTGGTCTTTTCGAAGGCGACGAGCTCGTCGAAGACACGAGGATTTCCACGGATACCAGGAAGACGGCCGACGAGTACGGCATCCTTATCATGTCCATCCTCAAGCTTCGACGCGAGGTGCGCATCCGGGTCAAGGGGGTCATCATCTCGTCGGTGGTTCCCTCCCTCACGCAGGTCTTCGCCGAGATGACACGCAAGTATTTCGACATCGAGCCGATCATCGTCGGCCCCGGCCTCAAGACCGGGCTTTCCATCGGCTATGACGACCCGCGCCAGGTTGGTGCGGACCGTGTCGTGAACGCCGTCGCCGCCCAACGCCTCTACGGCATCCCGTGCATCATCGTCGATTTCGGAACCGCGGTGACATTCTGTGCTGTCGATTCGATGAAGCAATATCTCGGCGGCGCGATATTCCCGGGGATCAAGACATCCTACGACGCCCTTGCCCAGAGGGCGGCGAGACTTCCAAAGATTGGTCTCGGCGAGCCGAAGCAGGCTATCGGTACAAGTACCGAGGCGAGTATGCTCAGCGGGGCGATCTATGGTTATGCCGGCATGCTCGATTCCATGGTCGAAAAGTTCAAGTCGGAGCTTGGATGCGACGCAAAGGTTGTGGCGACGGGCGGAATGATTCATAATATAGCGCCGTATTCGAAAACGATCGATGTGGTCGACGAAGATTTAACATTGAAAGGACTGCTGATGCTTTATACGATGAACCAGTCGAATAATATGGAGATGATGATGCAGACAGATTGCTCCCCGCCGGGATAAGGTAAACTATATATACTCTCCGGCGGGATGGCTTGAGTCCATCCCTTTTTGTTTTAATTGTGTGATCAAGTTAAGTGAATGACAAAGCGAAAATAGATACCGCATGGCCCGTACGCCTTGGCGACGCCCTTGAAGCTGGGATGAAGCCGGTAATACCGGCGCCGATGGCGGGATACACCGATGCGATCTACCGGCGCATACTCCGCGAACACGGCGCGCGATATCTCACCTACCCTCTTCTGAGCGCGCATGCGGTTTTGTCCAACAAGGCAGAATCGAGAAGGATCCTCACGGAGATTGAAGAAGAAGATGACCTGATCGTGCAGCTTTTCGGCGGTGAGGCGGAATCCATCGGCGAAGCCGCGAAAGTCATTGAGGCTCGCGGGGCCGCTGGTATTGATTTCAACCTCGGATGCTCGGTGAAGAAGATTGCCAAATCGGGCGGAGGCGCGGTGCTTCTTGGGGACATCCCCCGCGCGAAGGAATGCCTCGCTGCGCTGAAGTATTCGGTTACCATCCCGTTGAGCGTGAAGACGAGGATCGGATACGATATCGACGACAGGCATAGCAGCCTCGAGATTCTGAAGATAATCGAGGAACTCGGATTCAGTCACGCGACAATCCATGGCCGCACATTCAAGCAGGCCTTTGGCGGCGATGCGGACTGGGAGTTTATCAGGGAATTCAAGCGCGCGGCATCCATGCCGGTAATCGGCAACGGGGATATCGTCGATCACAACAAATGCGCCGAGATGTTTGAGCGTACCGGCGTTGACGGCGTCATGATAGGGCGCGGCATCGTGGGCAATCCGTTTTTGGTGAGCGACTGCCAGCATTATATTTTGAACGGAACCATCCCCCCGCCACGGATGGGGCGCGATTTACTCGAAGCGGCGTTGTATCATTACCGCGCGGTAATCGAGGCGCATGGTCGGGAGCGCGGCGTCAAGGAGATGCGGAAGTTTCTCGCGAAGTACATTCACGGCATACGCGGAGCGACAGCGCTTCGCATAAAAGTGAATAAGAGCGAAAACCCGGATGAAGTGATTCGTTTGATCGAGGAAGCGGCATCGCTTCAACCGAAGGTGGGAAGATAGTTATTTTCATGCGATGCGGAGGATAGATTAATGACTGACAAGACGATAGCCGGATTCACTACACCACTCTACTATGTAAACGCCCGCCCGCACATGGGCCATCTCTACACAACCCTCGTCACCGACACGCTGGCGAGATGGCATCGCATGATGGGATACGACGTGATGTTCATCACCGGTTCCGACGAACATGGCCAGAAGGTGCTCGAATCCGCCGAGAAGCTCGGGAAGAAACCTATAGAATGGGCCGATGAAATAGTCGACTACACGAAAGCGCTATGGAAACAATATGATATCCGCTACGACCGATTCGTGCGCACAACCGAGCCGCAGCATTACACCGATGTCCAGGATTTCTTCAAGAAGGTTCTCGATAACGGTTATATTTACAAGGGCGAGTATGAAGGCCCCTACTGCGTACCATGCGAGACATTCTGGACTGAGGGCCAGCTTGTCGAGGGCAACTGCCCCGAGTGCGGACGTCCCACCAAGCAGATGACCGAGGAAAGTTATTTCTTCAAGCTGAGCGCGTTCAGGCAGTGGCTAATTGACCGAATCGAAGGCAACCCGCACGCGATACGCCCGGAATCGCGGCGGAATGAAATTCTCTCGCGCTTGAAGAAAGATGAATTGAAAGACCTCTCGGTAAGCCGTTCGCGTATGCCGTGGGGAGTGCCGCTCGATTTTCTGGAGAAGGGACATGTGTGCTATGTCTGGTTCGACGCGCTTCTCGGCTATTCAACCGCCGCTAAATACGGAACCGACCCGGGATATTTCAAGAAAGTCTGGCCGCGAATGCTGCACATCATCGGGAAGGATATCCTGTGGCATCACACGGTCATCTGGCCAGCGATGCAGAAAGCCTCAGGATTCGCCGACGACGAGATCTCCATCGGGTCGTTCGCGCACGGGTTCCTCATCCAGGGCGGCGAGAAGATGAGCAAATCGAAAGGGAATATCCTTGATCCGAAACCGCTGCTCGAAATATTCACGCGCGATATGATTCGCTACTTCATCCTGCGCGAAGTCAGCTTTGGGCAGGACGGCGGCATCTCCGCCGAGGGTATCGTGAACCGCATCAACTCGGACCTCGCGAACGATATCGGCAACCTGCTTCACCGTTCCCTCTCGATGCTCGAAAAATATACCGGCGGGATTGTGCCGGAAGGGAAAGTCCGCGATGAAACGGCGTCGTGGGTGAAGGAAGCATATGACGCGGTTCTCCTTGATATGCCGGAGCTCCGTTTCAAAGAGGCGCTTGAGTCGATATGGGTGCTCATCAACCGCGTGAACAAGCACATCGAGGATTCGAAACCGTGGGATCTCGCCAAGGATGCCGATAAATCGAAGCTGAATTCATTTCTATATGAGCTGACCGACACCATACGCGCCATCGCAATCATGGTGCATCCGTTCATCCCGGACATCTCCACCGAGATGTGGCATCAGCTCGGGTATTCGTCTAACCTTGATGACGTCGCGTATAATGAGGCCGGCAAGTCGGGCGTCATCGAGCCGGGGCATAAAATAGCGAAGGGCGGCCCGGCAGTACCGAGGATCGATTTCGAAGAATTCAGCGAAAAATGGGATAAACTATTCATTGAGGAGAGTGCCAAAGTGAGCGCCGAACCCGTTGAGCCGCAGAAGACGAATATCGCATTTGATGATTTCATGAAGGTCGATCTTCGCGTCGCGAAAGTGCTGAAGGCGGAGCGCGTACCGAAGACCGATAAATTGCTTAAGCTTGAAATCGATGTGGGCTACGAGAAGCGCACCATAGTTGCCGGAATCGCGGAGCATTACAGCCCGGAGGAGCTTGTCGGGAAGAGCATAGTTACGGTGGCCAACCTCGATCCGAGGCAGCTTCGGGGGATTGA
>CAZSPL010000027.1:11864-14707 GCA_964608735.1 uncultured Planctomycetota bacterium
GGAAGAGCATAGTTACGGTGGCCAACCTCGATCCGAGGCAGCTTCGGGGGATTGAGTCGAAGGGGATGCTTCTCGCGGCGCATGCCGAGGGGGGCGATATCCCGCTCGTCATCATCGACCGCCCTGCCCGCCCGGGAAGCTCGATAAGTTAGTAAATATTGGAAAGGTATCAATGAGTTTTTTATCACCTACAAGCTTCGAAGACTCGCTTGTAGGCGGCACCCGGCCGAGTTGTTCTATTTCTCGTAGGGCCGTACGGAGTACGCCCGGGCGCATTCCATGCGCCCCTGCATAAGAAAGGAGAAATATCATGCCGTTAATCACAGTTGAGGGACCACCCATCAAGGACATCGACAAGAAGCGCAAGCTCGTAAAGGGACTGACCGACGTCGCCGCCGATGTCTACGGCATCCCGCACATTATCGTCCTGATAAAGGAAAACCCGCCGGAAAACGTCGCCGACTGCGGGGAGTTGATTTGTGATAAACATAAGCCGGAATAGGCGAAATGAGTTCCCGGTCAACCAGACTTAAAATATATCCTCCCCGTCCACATCCTCATCCGGTTCGATGCCGAGCTTCAACAGGGCGCTGGGCATTATGTCGATGATTTCCGGCACATCCTTGCGTATCGGGTCGGTTGAAAAAACAATCCCCTTGGTTATGTTCGGATCGAGCGAGCAGTGGTCGCCCGACCATTTACGATTGTTGTCATCGAATATATTGCGCGGCACCCCGCCGAGCGCCGTCTGCCACGATGTGCGGTAGCCGTCGTTGAATCCGACGACGAGGTCGGGCCCGATGTCCATCGTCTCGGGCGGGCCGGAATAAATCTCGCGCCCCTTGTAGACGCCGTATATCGGCGGATAATCCGGTCCTGAGAACTCCTCGTCGCGAAGGTTCTGCATGCCGCGGATGATGGCATCCATCACCTTCTCGCGCTCGGTACCGTCCGCCACGATGCCCTGCTTCTCGCGCCCGTCGAGGTTGATGTAAATCTGCCCGAGCCCGAGCGCGTATGCCCGCGTCTTCGACCAGTCGATGTTCTGCCAGAATTCGCCCTGCCCGAATAAATCCTCGAGATTCTTGTCCTCGTTCTGCCCGATAAGGCCCATGAATCCATTGTTCACGAGCCAGGTGTTGATATTCATCGCCCGGCGGAACGCGTGGAAACCGTGGTCGGAATTGACGATGAGGGTGGCGGAGTCGCCGATGATGTCCATCACTTTGCCGACGATGTCATCCGCCTGCTTGTAGCTGTCGAGTATCATCGAACCCCATTGCGCGGCGATCTCGGGCCTGTACGCCGGGTGCCGTCCGCCTTCCTCTTCGAGTAGGTGCCATGCCATATGCTGCACCCTGTCGGTATTCTGGTAAACGAACTGGAAAAGGTTCCAGTCGTCCTTGGCAAGCTCGCCGTATGTCGCTTCCGCTTCCCATTTCATGACGAAAACGACATCCTCCCAGAATTGCTCCTCGGTAAGAATCTCTTCATTCAGTCCCCATGTCTCGTAGCCCCATCCCTGGGTTTTCCAGAAGCCGTATTCATCGGCGAGGTCTTCGGAATACCAGCCCGGGTAACTTATCGGGACTATCGGGTTAAGCGGATGGAAATCTATCGGCGTGAAATAAAGCTCGAAATGCGGTTCGAGGCCGATGAGATACGCCCTGAACAATCCGCGCGATTTTATGAGGAGGTTGAATTCGAAGACACAATCGATCCAGTCGGACCATTCCCCCACTTTGACCGGGTATTCCTTCCCCTGTATTTTCAGAACAACCGTTCCGGTATCTTTAAAAACATCGATATGAAAATCGTTGATGTTGACTTCTTCGCGTCCGCCCGTAAGCGGGTTTCGCGGGCCGGTTATGTAAGTGTCGATGGAGCCGTCGCGGTTCTTGTCGACCTCGATGACCTTCCCTCCGAACTCCGTATCCTGTCCCCGCGCCGCTGTATTGCTCTTCGCCATGGCGTAGTCGAGGTCGTCGACATAATATGAATATGTGCCCTGCGTCCCGCGGATATCTGGGGTACCGAATCCCGCGAGAAGCCTGTTGCCGGGGATTTCATCGGGCGGGAATGCGCCGGGTGCGCGGAGGTATTTCGCCAGTACGCGGCTGTCGCTGGTGTAATTCCAGATAGCCTTTCCGCCACGCAAATTGAGCAGCGCCGGTTTTTTATAGGGGATAGCGTTGAACAGGAATTTCCCGGGGATGTTCTTCACTCCCGCAAGATATGGGTAATATGTCTCGGGATCGCGATTTAGGAAATCGTAGATGCCGGTCTTGCCGGGATTGCATCCGGTTTCATAAGCCGCCCAGCTTACGGGCGATTCCGCCGGGTTGGTCGGCATGAGGGGTTTCGCGCCGCCCATCGCGGCAAGCTTCTTGAGATTGGGTAAATCACCACTGGCGAGCCACTTCTGGGCAAGGCGGAAATCCATGCCGTCGAATCCGAGCATGACGACTTTCTTGTCGAGCTTCTTCATCTTCGGATGCTCGACGATATACTTGTGAAGCTTCAATCCCGCGAAGCCTCCGCCCGCTACAACAAGCCCGCCTATTCCAAGCGCCTTGAGAAACTGCTTACGACTGTACTTCATCTTCAATGCCCTCCAATGACACGGGCAAGCATAATGCCATCCTGTTTATAATCATATAAAAACCCACGCAAATTGCACCGTGGGTCTCATTTCACTCATTAATTAATACCATGTTCAGGGCCGGAATCAAAGCCGGTTCACTTCGACGCTTTCTTCGCGGCGCGTTTCTGGGCGGCCTTGATGCGGTTATTGAACACGACCTTTACCGCCTGCCTCGCGAGGCTGAGCTTGATTTCCTTGG
>CAZSPL010000027.1:14717-23717 GCA_964608735.1 uncultured Planctomycetota bacterium
GCTGGTCCGGCGCGTCCGTGGCCGGATCAGGCCGCTTGGTCTTGCTCTTGGACATCCGTGTCGGTCTCCTCGGTGGGGGTAACGATGGGCGTCTCGACAAGCCCCAACGTCCGCATGAGCTTGACTTCCTTCGCCCGGTACTTCTTCCTATTTTCGAGGAAATAGCGCCCTTCCTGCGGCTGAATGACGATGGATATCTGCAGGTTGGGGGCGAGTCCGAGCGGAATGTCGCTGTCCATGCAGGATTCGTACATGTGCGCGAAGATCGGGATCATATCCTCGGTTTTCGGGGACGGCCATTCGCCGTAGTTCGTCCCGGGAATCGGCCTGAAGACGCATATGGTCGGGAACGCTCCGACCGATGTAATCCAGTCGATGGCCTCGTGTGTTTTTTCATACGGCTCGATACCCGCGATGATTTCCCCCGAGATGTGTCCCCTTCCGAACCGCTCCTGCTCCCAGAGCTTGCAGCAGTATTCTATGGCGTCGAAATAGGTCTGCTGGCTGATATACTTTGCCTTGCCGGGGCAGCATTCCTCGAATATTTTCGGGTCGTGGATTTCATAGCAGAAACTCAGGTGGTCGCACCCGGCTTTCTTGAGCCTGTCATAGACCGAGAAGTCGGCCGCCGGGGGACATTGAACGCCGACGAGGAGGCCGATTTCCTCGACGATGGCTTCCACATAGGGAATCATGCTCTCAGCGCCGGTGCCATCGAAGTAGCCGGTGTTGAAATGGACGAAGGTGATGCCTTCCTCTTCACGGGCCGCCCTAACGGTGTCGAGGACATCCTGTATCGGTTTCTCTTCCTCTTCCTGTGGGCCGATGTTGAGGCCGGTCGAACAGAATCGGCAGTTGTGCCCCTCGTATTTCGTCCAGAAAGAACAGGATTTCGATGCATAAATGCCGAGATATGTTCCCTGGAGCTGCCCGATACGTTTCATGAGCTTCCCGGAAGACGTCTTCCTGTCATAGAAAGCGGGACGCTTCGGCATGGTGACATCGGTTATCTTCTCTTCATCGCGCCAGATGGAATATGACCCTTTGTCGCGCCTGAATGTGTAGGCGCTGTCCTTGGCGAAATGCTCCAGTACGGGGATGTTTACCCACAAGCCTTCCGGCAGTTCCACTTCGAGACCCGAGCCGAGACCGGCCCGCAGGCGCATGATGTGGCGGCCGTCCTTCTCCAGGTCGCAGGATTCGTGTATTCGTATGCCTTTGCAGAACAGGTCGAGCTTGAGCATCCCGGGATTCAGTTTTCCCTTTTCGAAAAGCCGTAACTCCATGTCGGAACCTCCGTTCATTCAAACACGCAATTATACACGCACACCGTGTTGACGGCAATCGGCGGATTTACGCCGGGTGTGAGTGAAAAACAGGCCGGTGGCGCTGATTAAAAAGCTTTAAATCTGTTTAAGCACGGGAAAACGCCGTCGAAGTACTATTTTGAGGGTCGAAATTTTTTTTGGAATTAATCGGATTTAATGTTTATTAATAGATTTTAATCTGGTACTATAGCATTGAATATTACTTGGGAATTCTGGATAGCAAAGATGGATCAGACGAACCGGATTGCGATTGAGCGTGAGCCCGAGTCCGGCTCGTTTGAGGAGAGCGAAAGATTATCGGTCGACGACAGCCCGGACCGCTTTGAGTGGTTCGAGTAAAAGGGAGAAACAAATGAAACGTTATCTGTCATTGCTGCTTCTGGTGGGAGTAATACTGGTAGCAGGTTGTTCTTCGCAGAGCGCTTTAATACCCGCCGAGAGAAATGCCGAAATGGTGCTTCCGGGTACATTCCCTGCGAGCGCCTTTCAAGCCAACGCATATTACTTCGCCACTCAGCCCTGCTTCCCACCTTATCACATACCTCTCAGTCTGCCCCTCGGCGCATTGGGCCTGACGAATGAAGATGTGCTCAACGTGCTCATCGGCGCATCGATCGTCAACGCCGCCTGCCCGTTCGATGTCGACGTTCCCGAATGGGATGAATGGTTGCGTTACACCATGATGGATGTAGATGTCCCCGAGTGGGATGAATGGCTGGTCAGCATGCAGGATGTAGATGTCCCCGAATGGGACGAATGGCTGCTCAGCAATCCGCTCGATGTCGATGTCCCCGAGTGGGATGAATGGCTTACAAGGTTCGGAACCATGCCCCAGTACCGGTCCGCCAACTGGATGGACTGGGCGGTCTATGGCCCTTATCAAATTGTCGATGTGGATGTCCCGGAATGGGATATGTGGCTGACAAATCTACGAGTCGGTCAGATAGCTTGCAGCTATGATATCTGGCTTCACATGGGCGCGCCGGTTCAATAAGATCGAGCTCGCGAATATAGCTTTAAATTATCAGGCCCGTAAGGGCCTTTCTTATTATCCCTGCAATACAGCCGTAATTGAGTGGATATTATTATTGCCCGGGGAATGAAAACGATGGAATACATTGTCATAAAAGCTTTGGAAGACGGATTAAACGTGCTCTCTATCGATTCCAGCGAGGGCAAGCCCGTGGTTAACGAGCGCCTCGACGAAGGGGAGCTCCTGATTCTCCCACTTAAGGAGAACTATCTCGGCCTGCGCATACGGGGCAAGGCAGAGGTCAATACCGTACACGGGAAGACGTACGGCTCGAGCAAAATCCTGTTCACATGATATCTGGATGAAATCAATCCGAGGTTGTATAATTTACCTGACGATGCCGGAGTGGCGGAATTGGTAGACGCAGTAGACTCAAAATCTACCGTGGTTCAACCCACGTGCCGGTTCGAGTCCGGCCTTCGGCATTTGTCTTTTTCCAGTATTCAATAAACCGACAACCCCGCTCCCCTACCCGGCAAGGTCGATATTGGCATTGTATAGAGCTTCATCGAGAAGATTATGCTTCTGTGCGACATCGGCAAGCGGCGCCGATGTAATCTCCCCGCCCTTGACGGCGGTCATCATGCCGTACTCATCTTTCATCACATGGTCGACAGCAGCGACGCCCATGCGCGTGGCAAGGATGGCATCCTGCGCCGTCGGGCTTCCGCCGCGCTGGACATGCCCGAGTACCACTACCGTCGGCTTGAATCCGAGGTATTTGAAGACCTCCTCGGCGACGAGATAACCCGAAGCGATATCCTCGCGGTTGTGGTGCACCCGCGCCACGCCTTCGGCCACGACGAGAATCGCATGCTTCTTCCCTTTGGTGATCCCCTTGTCCAGCTCATCGCATAATTCCGCGTAGTCGGGAGGAAATTCCGGTACGATGATGGCTTCGGCGCCGCCGGCGATCCCGGCATAGAGGGCGATCCATCCGGACTCGCGCCCCATCACTTCCATGATGATGGTGCGCTTGTGCGCCCCGGCAGTATCCCTGAGCCTCCGCAGGCATTCAAGGGCGGTATTGACCGCCGTGTCGAACCCTATGCAGAAATCGGTGCCGTGGACATCGTTATCGATAGTCGCGGGGATTCCGACGATATTGTGCCCTTCCTTGATGAGTTCGGCGGCTCCCCTGAACGTGCCGTCGCCGCCGATGGCGATGATGCAGTCGAGTTCCCACCGGTGGATATTCTTCAGCGCGCGCTGGAATCCGCCATCCGTCTGGAACTCGGGCGAGCGCCTGGTGCCGATAATAGTACCACCGCGGGTGAGGATATCGCCGACCGATCGGGTGTTGAATTCCTCGACCTCCCCGTCCACGAGCCCCTGGTATCCGCCGTTGATGGCAAAGATGCGCTGGTCCTGGTGAATCGCATAACGCGTCGCGGCACGCAGGGCGGCATTCATACCCGGCGCGTCCCCGCCGGAAGTAAGTATCCCGATTCGTTTGATCGCCATTTCGTTGCCTCCAGTTCAGACGCCGACATTATATCAGAACCGGCGCGACCCGATTAACACCTCAATAAAATCAAAAAACGGCACCCGTTTGGTGCCGTTTTGAAGCCTGTCTTTTTCGAAAACTACCGGATGAGCATCGAGGAGTATTGAAGCGCGGCATCAGGCTGTTCCTTCATTATGTCAAAGATGCTCGGGCCCGGCAGGATAAGGCTCAACACGACGCTTACGAGAACCGACAGCAACCAGATGAGGAACGCGTTTCCCCAGGAAGTATCATATGCCGACTGGATGATGTAGATAACAAAGAGCCATCCGACCAACAAGCCCAGGCAGGTCAGAACCGGCGATATGCATGTCATCAGCGCGGCGGCTACGCCGATTATTACGCCGACAATAATAAGAGCTATGGCGCACGATATCGCGGTGCCGAACCCCCTGTCCCCGAGGCCGAGCATCATCGCGCAGACGTGGATTATGACCGCGCTAAAAAGAACCTGTACAACGATAGCAACGATTATCAGAATGCATTCCATTGAAGGCCTCCCCTGTATTTATCAATAATCCGCGGACTTCCGAAAATATTAAGACGGCTGAAATCATATCACATTTACACCATCGATGAGATTTTAACCTTTCCCATCCTTTCAGCCCGGCGGACCGCCGGGGAAGCATCATCATATGTTGTTCGAACAGCCGTTGCCGTTGATGAAGTTCATTATCGAGCCATGGTATAGCAGCAGTGCGACAAGGCTGTATGTTACGCCCATCACCAGCCACATGAAGAACGCGCGTCCGAACGATGTGCTGTAAATCGACTGGATGATGTAGATGGAGAAAACCACGGCAAACATGAGAAACATCCACCATGGGAAGAAACATCCAACCAGTATGCCGACCGGTATGTAGATGAATATTGTCGCGAGCTGGAAAGCGATTGTGCAAGAAATCGCGGCGGCGAATCCTCTGTCGGCAACACCGGCTGCAAGGGCCGCGAGATGCAGTGCGCCGGCCGATATAAGCAAGACGACACCGAACTCGAATATCGTCATCAGGCACTGCATCAGATAGTGCTACCTCCTTTGCAATTTCATTTAATTGACGGGAAAACGAGAGGATTGTTGCAGCACACCGCATTGATACGCGATGGTTTGCCGCATTATATGCATTCCTACTATCGAGGGCTTGAATAGCCGGCTACACCATTGGTCTCAGTTCTCTCGCCACCACCGACTGCGAGACCGCGTTGATTAAAACCGGCCCGTAGAACAGGAGCATGTATACGGCATTCACTATAGCGGCGACCACCCATATCATCAGCGCGCTTCCCCAGGCGGTTTCATAAACCCTTTTGATGATTGCGATGGATATGATCGCCCAGATGACGCCACCGATCCAGGCGTGAAAGGTATGCCCGAAATAGACATACAGCGGGAGCATGATCACGTGTCCCACTATATAGAGCATCGTGGCGCTCATGAACGCGGCGCCGAATCCCCTGTCGGAAGGGCCGATGATTACCGCCCCGAAGTGAATCAAGGCTGCCGTGATGAGAACCCCGATTATCGCAGCGCTTACCCAGATTAAATATTCCATCAAGCGACTCCTTTGTATGCCGTTTAGCAAGCATTATAGCCCGGCGCAGAAAATAAATCACTCAATCGCCGAACTTGATCCCCTGTGCCAGTGGAAGTTCCCTGCCCCAGTTAACAGTGTTTGTCTGGCGGCGCATGTATGCCTTCCACGCATCGGAACCGGCCTCGCGTCCGCCGCCGGTCTCCTTCTCCCCACCGAACGCCCCGCCGATTTCGGCTCCCGATGTGCCGATGTTGATATTCGCGATACCGCAATCCGAGCCCCGCGCGGAGAGGAATGTCTCGGCGGCGTAGAGGTTGCTTGTGAACATGGCGCTCGAAAGGCCCTGCGGCACTTCGTTCTGCTTCAGGATGGCATCCTCATAATCCTTCACCTTGATTGCGTAAAGGATCGGCGCGAATGTCTCCTCCTGGACAATATCCCACTGGTTCTGGGCCTCGGCGATGCATGGAGTGACATAGAAGCCGCTTTCATAGCCCTTTACTTTAATCGGTTCGCCACCGCAGATTATCTTGCCGCTGGCGGCTTTTATACTCTCGATGGCGGCAAGCATGATATCCATCGTCGCCTGGTTGACCAGTGGTCCCATCAGCGTATCGCTTTCGAGAGGATTGCCGATGCGGATCGTCTTATACGCTGCGACCAATTTCTTGAGGAATTCGTCATAGACTTTTTCGTGTACGAGAATCCGTCGCGTCGACGTGCATCTCTGGCCGGACGTTCCCACCGCGCCGAACAGCACGGCCCTTAGCGCGAGCTGCAGATCGGCGTCGTCCATCACGATAACGGCGTTGTTGCCTCCAAGTTCGAGGATCATCCGCCCGAGCCTCTTGCCGATGACTTCCCCTATGCGATACCCCATTTCGCACGAACCAGTAGCGGATACGAGCGGGATGCGCCTGTCGTTGATGAGCCGCTCGCCGATGGTGGAGCCGCGTCCGATGACGAGGTTGAAGATTCCTTCGAGGTCGAATTTCTTCATCACGTCATTGCAGATATTCTGTACCGCGATGGCTGTAAGGGGCGTTTCTGAGGATGGCTTCCACAGCATGGTATCGCCGCATACGGCGGCAAGAGCGGCATTCCAGGCCCATACCGCTACGGGGAAATTGAACGCCGAGATGATGCCGACGACCCCGAGTGGATGCCATTGCTCGAACATGCGATGCTCCGGGCGTTCGCTCGCGATTGTAAGCCCGTAAAGCTGGCGTGAGAGTCCGACCGAGAAATCGCAAATGTCGATCATCTCCTGGACCTCTCCGCGACCCTCGACATGGATCTTACCCATTTCGAGGGTGACGAGCGCGCCGAGGGCATCGATCTTCTCGCGCAAGTGATTGCCGAGTACGCGCACGACTTCGCCGCGCTTGGGGGCAGGCATCATCCGCCATTTATGGAACGCGGCATGAGCCTTTTCCATAATTTTATCGTAATCATCCTTCCCGGCCATCAAGACTTTCGCGATGGGTTGACCGTCGATGGGGCTGTAGCTGACGAGCTCGCCGCCGGACGGTTCCTTTATCCATTCGCCAAAGCAGGCTCCGGAGTTGACTTCGCGGATACCGAGCGGGTCGAGTATTTCCTTATTTGGATGAGCCATGATCTCCTCCTATTCACTAAAAACGCTCGCAGACCGTCTTCGCCTGCATGAAGAGAAGCATATAATCGCGTCCGCCCGCCTTGGAATCGGTTCCCGACATGTTGAACCCGCCGAACGGCTGAACATCGACCAGCGCACCGGTGCACTTGCGGTTCAAATACAGGTTGCCGACGTGGAAATGATCGCGGGCGTATTCGAGATTCTCGCGCTTCGGGCTGAATGCCGCGCCGGTAAGGCCGTAGATCGAATCATTCGCCTTGGCGACGCCGTCCTTGAAATCATCGCACTTGATGACCGAAAGTACCGGGCCGAATATCTCCTCCTGGCTTATGCGCGCCTTGATATCGACGCCGGAGAAAACGGTCGGCTCGATGAAGTAGCCCTTCGAATCATCGCATCCGCCGCCGACTTCGAGCTTCGCTTCCTTCTTGCCTATCGCGATGTATTCCTTGATCGTGCTGAACGCCTGTCCTGAGCTTACAGGGCCGAGGTAGATGTTATGGTCCGCCGGATGCCCCATCCTCCCGTCGAGGATCCATTTTGCTTTCTCCACAACGCCTGCGAGGACTTTGTCATGAATATTCTTGTGAATTATCGCGCGGCTGCACGCTGAGCATTTCTGGCCCTGGAAACCGAACGCGCTTACGAAAATGGCGTTTGCCACGGCATCGATGTCGCTATCCTCATCCGCCACGATGCAATCCTTGCCGCCCATCTCTGCGATGACGCGCTTGATCCAGATTTGCCCCGGCTGAACCTTCGCCGCAAGCTGGTTTATATGCAGGCCGACTTCCATCGACCCTGTGAACGCAATCAGCCTTGTCCTCGGATGTCCGACGATCGTATCTCCGACCTTCGATCCGCTCCCCGGCAAGTACTGAAGAACTCCAGGCGGCAATCCAGCTTCCTCGAGAATTTCATAAACGAGAGCGCCGAGTACGGGAGTCGATGAAGCGGGCTTGAGGACCACCGTATTTCCAGCGACGAGCGCGGCTGATGTCATGCCGGTGAGGATGGCGACCGGGAAATTCCAGGGCGGTATCACGGCGCATGGTCCGATGGGGATATAGGTGACCTCGTTCTCCTCATCGGGATACGGGGTGACATCCTGCGCCTTTGAATAGCGGAACATCTCGCGTCCGTAGAAATCGAGGAAATCTATCGCTTCCGCCGTATCGGCATCGGCTTCCATCCAGTTCTTCCCGGCTTCGAGCACCATCGTGGCGTTCACTTCGTGACGTCGGCGGCGCATTATCGCTGCGGCCTTGATGAGAATACGTCCCCTCGCTTCCGGGTCGAAGCGCTTCCACCAGTCGAAATTCGTCCACGATATATCCACCGCTTTCGCGGCGAGTTCCTTCGTCGCCGCGGCCACCTTGGCGATCACCGTCTTATGATCCGCGGGGTCGGTCGACTCGATCCAGTCGCCGGTGGTCATGCGCTCCCCGTTGATAACAAGCGGGATTTCGCGTCCGAAGCGTGCCCGGGCATCCTTCAGGGCGGTTTCCATCGCCTTGGCATTCGCGGGATTGGTGTAATCCGTGTATTGTTCGGTCTTGAATGGGGGTAATGAAGCCATCATATATCTCCTTCCTCGGTGTAGTCATTGTTCGAGATAGAAATCCCCCACATGGGGGCAATCAGGGATTATAGGATTTTATATGCCACGGGGCAAGAATTTATTCGCGGTTCGAAGGATGGCCGGGCTACATCTGCCGCGGCATTTATGATAAATTTAACGGTTTAGAGGTTGACGGGAGAGAACGGTATGGATTCATCGGATGTCAGGAAAAGTTTTGTCGAATTCTTCAAGGAGCACGGTCATCTGCACCTGCCGTCATTTTCCCTCGTGCCGAAAGACGACCCTACCCTTCTTCTGATAAACGCGGGCATGACCCCGCTGAAGATTTATTTCGAAGGCAAGGCCCAGCCCCCGGGACCGCGCGTTACAACCATCCAGAAATGCTTCCGGGCACTTGATA
>CAZSPL010000027.1:23727-26338 GCA_964608735.1 uncultured Planctomycetota bacterium
ATTGACGAAGTGGGATTGACGCCGAGGCACAATACGTTTTTCGAGATGCTCGGCAATTTCAGCTTCGGTGATTATTTCAAGGAAGAGATAATTCCATGGTCGTGGGATTACCTTACCAACCGGCTCAAGATCCCATCCGAAAAACTCCGCGTAAGCATTCATGAAAAGGACGACGAGGCTTTCGGAATTTGGAACAAGACGGTCGGACTTCCGGAATCGAAAATATCGCGCCTGGGCGACGAGCACAATTTCTGGATGATGGCCGAGACCGGGCCGTGCGGGCCGGATTCGGAGATATTCTACGACCTTGGCGCGGAACTGGGATGCGGCAAGCCCGATTGCGGGCCCGGATGCGAATGCGAGCGCTGGCCGGAAGTCTGGAACCTCGTTTTCACGCAGTTCAACAGGCACGCCGATGGCACACTCGAAACGCTGCCGAAGAAGAATGTCGATACAGGCATGGGCATGGAGCGCCTGTGCATGGTACTTCAGAATGTAAACTCCGTATTCGAGACCGACCTTTTCGCGGAGCTGCTTCAATTCGCCAGGTCTATTACGAATCCCGATATCCTGAAGAGCAACGGGTTCATCACGCGGGGAGTAAACAGCCTCTATGTCTTCTGCGACCACCTGCGGGCGTCGGCGTTCCTGCTTTCGGATGGCCTGTACCCGTCGAACGAAGGCCGGGGCTATGTTCTCAGGCGCGTCATCAGGCGATGCCTGATACATCTGCGAAAACTCAACGCCCAGGGGCCGATACTCACGCGGGCGCTCGAACCGGTGCTGCAGAAGTATGGCGAGATATATCCATCTCTCATCGACAAGCGGGAATTTATCTCGGAGCTCCTCTCGATGGAGGAAGAGAATTTCGACAAGCTGATCGAGCGCAATTACGGGGAACTCGAAAAGGTCATCAAGGGTTCAGGCGAAAAGCTCAGCGGCGATGAAGCGTTCTATTTCTACGACACGCTCGGCGTACCGATCGAGCTGGCAAAAGATATATCCCTTTCGCTCGGTAAAGGGATCGACGAGGCCCGCTTCAACGAACTGCTTGAAGAACAGAAATCGCGCGCGCGCACGGCGACGGCATCGCATAAAGCCGAGGATAAATATCTCCACGACCTCGTGAAGCTTCCCGAAGGTATCAAGGCAACCGAGGCGGTCTATTACCAGTATGATAAAATCGATGCCGATGTGCTTTATTCCGACGCGGGCACCGGGGTCTTGGTGCTCGACAAGACGCCTTTCTACCCCGAGGCCGGGGGGCAGGTCGGGGATAACGGGGTGATTGTTTCCGACGGCAGGCAAATGCGCGTCGTCAATACGCAAATAATGGAAGGCGGAATAATCCTACATTTCGTGGATGACGAATCCAAGCCCATGCTTGACGGCCTGCAGGGGAAGCGTGTCACGGCGGCGGTAATCAGTCCCCACCGGCAGGCGATACGCCGAGCGCACACCTGCACGCATCTTCTCCATGCGGCACTGAGGAAGGTGCTCGGAGAGCATGTCACGCAGTCGGGATCGAAGGTTGAGGAGGATGAATTCCGGTTCGACTTCACTCACTTCAAGCCGATGACGCAGGATGAGATTATCCGGGTAAGCGACATCGTCAACGAATGGCTGCTTGAATCGCTTCCCGTCAGGATATCCGAGACTTCGCTTAGTGAAGCCCGCGAGAAGAAGGCGATGGCGCTCTTCGAAGGCAAGTACGACGAAAAAGTCAGGATGATCGAGATAGGGCGCGAGCCGGATATCATTTCGCGCGAGCTCTGCGGCGGGCTTCACATGTCGGACACAAGCCACGCCGGGCTGTTCATCATCAAATCGGAGACCGGCATCGCGGCGGGAGTACGCCGGATAATCGCAGTGACGGGAAAGAAGGCATACGGTGAATTGAAAGACCTGCGGGCCACGTTTTCGCGGGTTTGCGCGATGCTCGACTGCGAGAACGCGGGAATGATAGGCGCGCTCGAAAAACTGGTCGCGGATTACAAAGATGTATCCACTGAATTGAAGCAGCTTAAGGGGGAACGTCGCGGCAATGAAGCCGATGATATCCTCTCGATCGGTGAATATGTTGACGATATACACGTCATTACCGCCGAAGTGAACGATGTCTCGAAGGATGAGCTTCGCGACATAGGCGACCGTATCAGGAAGAAAGCGAGTGAAAAGACGGCGATATTCCTTACGCATTCCTTGAAGGGGAACGTTAGCCTGCTGATAATGCTTACCGATGACATGGTGAACATGGGATACAGGGCGGGTGAACTGATGGCAATGGTTGCGCCGATCCTCGGAGGCAAGGGGGGCGGCAAGCCCGCCATGGCGCAGGGAGGCGGGAACCTGCCCGCGAAGGTACCCGATGCATTCGACGCATTCATGGCCGCTATCGCGGGAGGTCCCGCGTGATGGCGAAACTGCTCGGTATAGACCACGGCGATGCGCGTATCGGAACAGCGATCGCCGATACGGAAATCGGCATCGCGCATCCGCACATGGTCGTGCCGGCGGGAAGGAACGCCATGGATGAGATTCGACGCATCATCGATGCCAACGCCATTTCACTGGTCGTAGTCGGGCTTCCGCGAAGCATGGATGGAAGCGA
>CAZSPL010000028.1:0-18821 GCA_964608735.1 uncultured Planctomycetota bacterium
AAAACAAGACCGGGATACCCGGTCTTCGCTTTAAGCTTATTCCGCCTCGAATCCCGGGGTTCTCTGCATTTTCGCTTCCCCCGCGGTACACCGGGGTATCGCATCCATCAGGTTACCCATCCTGTGCCAGGGGACCGTGACGAACATCTCGTCATATTTAAAATTGTCGGGGCTCCTGTTGGTCCAGTCCCCGAGGGCGATGGTGGGTAATCCAGAAGTGAGGGGATAGCCTATCACCTGGTGGCATGTCGCGCCGCCGAGTTCGGGACGGAGGGGGACGCCGTCGTGGTATACGAGAAGTTGTCCGATACGGGTGGCCTGGCGCGGGGTTACGATGAATACGACGAGCTCGGGGTCGGTGTCGCATTTTTCGAGCGGCTTGTATATCACATGCTCCGCCAGTCCGAGAGGGGGCTGCGCATTATTGGCGAGCATCCTCCAGAAAGTGCCTTCCGTGGCGCAGAGCTTTTCGCCATTTACGAGGAAGTTCTTGAGCCGCTGCCCGGGTTTTCCCATCGGACGCGGTGCGAGTCCGAGGCTTCCCATCCCTCCCCCACACGCGCTTGTCTTGGCGGTCATGTCAATAGTCTTTCCCTGGGACGCATCGATTAGGCCGTAGCATGCCCAGCATTTTCCTTCCATCGCGTCATCCGCGGGTATGTCGGTATAAATGACGGCGACGGGGCTTCCGCGAAGTTCGAGCATTGATTTCAACTTTTCCGAATAATCGCTGTATACGTTCATCTCAAATCCTCCACACGTCGTGATGCCGGAATTATACGCGAGGAATTCGCCATGACAAAAAAAGCCCCCCGGAAACGGGGGGCGTGAATGCATGTGCTGTGGCTTAATAGCCCTGGTGGACCATATATGTGCAATTGCCGTAGATGATCCCGGAATCGTGGAAGAAGTTGTTCATGTGGCCGGGTGATTCGCCGGCGATGATGTACGCGAGCGGAACGCCCGTGTCATGAAGCCATTCGTACATAATGATCCACGCGAAATCGATGTTTGAGAGCTCGATGATTATATCGTGCCTCATCAGCAGGGCTGTATATGTGGCCCCGCCGTCGACGAGAGTAACGTCCCCTTCGCCGAGCCCGCGCACGCGCCATTCGATTTCAAGTACTTCGATGGGTATGGGCGGGGGTGGAAGCACGTACTCGCACCCGATGGTAGTGAAATCGGTGCCGTAATAGTACGGGTAAGTGAATTTCATCGGGGTTACGGTACCGGCGGAATCGGTGAAAGTGTATGTTCCGCCGAGGAGAGATGCTTCGGTGACGCCATAGACATTCCTGGTATTGTCATAAGTAAAATCATGCTCCTCGCCCAGGTATGGCTGCAATGGGGCCGGTCCGCCGAAATTATCAAATGCCGCTTTGTAGAAGTGGTCGACTTCGGACGGATACTGGCCGACGAAACCTGACACTTCAGCCGACGTTATCGGCAGGCTGGACAGTGTCACGATGTCGTTGTAGGCGTAGCTGAACTGCCATGGCCCGTCGGAGTCAGTGTAATCGACAATCCAGGCCGGGGGCGTGGCATAGTTGATCATGTCGTACACATGGTCGACCTGGGCGGTGAAATACGGCCCTCCCTTCACGAGCGCATCCTCTTCAAGTGTGACTGAAACACCGGGCTTCTGGGTTACCGTCACGTTGAACAGTCTCCACGCGGTATAGAATGTGTCCGGTGGGTCATTAATGTTATTGAACTGGTCCACGACCACATCCTCGACACCGATAACGGCTGGATATACGCCCGCGGAGACATTGTTCTTGTTGTCGACATGGACGGTGTAAATGTCGGAGTTTACGGTGGATGATTCGTATGTCGCAAACCATCGCGCGGGTGGATTCGGCGCGACCTCGGTGTAGAGGGCCTTTGATTCCACGAACACGCTTTGGATCGAGCCGGGCTGATGGTCCCAGACTTCGATGGTGATTTGCATGCTGCTTCCGCCGTCTTCGGAGAACATGAGCCCGTCGGTTGAGTAATCAACGAAGTATGCTTCCGGGCAGTTCGCGGTGATGGGATAGTCATCGGGAATGGTCCATGGAGCTCCGCCGGTGGGGAATTCCCACGATGCGTCGACGGCATAGTTGAATACAAGTCCCTGGGGCTGCCTGATCTCATAGGTCCTGATATTTTTCGCGCCGGGCGTGAACAGCCCGCGCTGGGCGAAGTCCATGTCGGAAACCTTGTCCCCGGGATCGAGCGAGTCGCAGAAATACTTGAACCCGTTCAACTGGGCGTTGTAGTTTCCGAAGGAGTTGGGAGCACCGAGCATGCCGTCCTTGTAGGTAAAGATTTCCGAGGCGGCATCGTAGGGGAAATCGACCGGGTTCCACATGCGCGTATAGCCGTCGGCGTTGATCAACTGCAGTGTGGTGGAACCGGGCATGGTCAAGTCCCTCGTAGGATAGGAACCGAGAAGGTCAGCCCTGCTTATTACAATACCCTTCACATCGAATCCCGCGAATTCGTTCAAGCCCGTAAAGGGGTGAGTCAAGCCGATGTCCACCGTCAATGTGTTGTTCGGGATGTCGAATTCGATTTCGCCTTCGAGGGTGAGGTAGAGCAGCGGTGGGGGTTCGAGGAACGGGAGCACGTTGACGTGCATTTCGGGCATCCGCAATTCACAATACTCCAGCGTCTGGGCTTCCGGGTCAGCTTTGAACTGCCACAAGCCCATGAGACGGTGGCTCGTGCTTGTCTTTTCCGCGGCTTTCACCGGGTTATCGGGGAGCGTTACGGAAGAATTGGAGGAACAGGATACGGTTAGAAGGATTATGAAAGTCAATAATGCAACGAGGCCGATTGCCATTCGGCGCATGATGCACCTCCTAAGAATTATAACTCACGAAAACAGCGGTAAGTCTAAATCATTTTGATGCGATTTAATCAGCGTTAAATAAAATTTATGCATTTGTAAGATGGAACTCCGGCCCCTATAGAGGTTCGCGGTGCGGCGGGGGGTTTAAGCATCAAAGGGGGCTTATCCTTTCACGTCGAGGGTACCGCCGACGTCTTTGACAGGTTCCGCGGATTTCCCTGCCTGGGGCTCTTCGTCGGTTTCTTCATCCGATTCCTCTTCGTCCGGATGTTGCCTTCGTTTGCGATATGGGGTGTTGCTTACGATAGCTTTGTCGGGGCGCTGCATCTCGTTAGGCTGGGTCTTGCGTCGCTCGCGCTCGGCCTCGGCTTTTTCCCGCGCGGCGCCGATCTCTCCCCGCTGTCCTTCCTGGTGCTGCTTGTCGATTTGATCGACGTCGCTTATCTTCTGAATCTGGATACGCGCATCGCTGCCATCTATTCCCATCGTCAAGTCCCTCCGTGGACTGGTCAGCATAAATATACCACGAAAAGATTGAGGAAGCAGATTAGGCGTCAGTAAACCACGAAGCCCTTCAATCCCTTGTATCTCGAACAACTCCTGCGCCTGGGGTGGACGCCTTCTCCGGCGGAGCGGTCGACCGGACGTGTGTTGCCCTCGATCGTGCGCAAAGAATCGCCGTTTTTCGATTTCACGAAACCCGTGTGCCCCCTGCCGTCAGCATAGACGGCGCAGAAGATAACACCGGGGGGGATATCGGCGCCGCGGCGGACATCATCGATATGAATGACGCTTTTGCGATTGACGGCATCGTCCCAAAGAGATGAGACGCGGCCGGTGCGTTTCAGCGGGTTTTCAAGACCGAGGGAACTCGATGCCCTCTGGACGCACCAATAAACGAACGCGGCGCACCATGCGTCGCCGGGATTGCGTCCGACCGACGCGAGATATTTTTCCACATCGGGGCCGCGATTTGAGCCGGGCGGGATTTCGCGCACAATTTTCTCAAGCTCGCGGCCGGCGATAATGAGGGATGAATGCATCAGCTTCGAAGTGTCGATGCAGGTGTTGATGTTGAACGATGATTCACCGCTGAACAGGGCCCACCATGTGAGCGGCCCGGCGATACCGTCCACAATGAGCGGCGCGCCGTCGGGAGCGGAATGGTCGGCCTGGAAACGTTTGACGGCATCGACGGTAAAGGGGCCGAAGATGCCGTCAACGGAGAGGATTCCATAGCCTTTTTCGTTCAGGCGTGATTGCAGGAGAGAGACATCGGAACCGGTACATCCGCGCTTGAGTATTCGTTTGAATGCCGCAGGTTGTGACATGACTTACACCTCGATTCATTCGCTCACTGACATGCGGGCATGGAGGGGGGCTGATGGTCAAAAATTTTTCAATCGGAGTGCTTTTGTCCAGATGTACCGAATGGCAATCCGGTGACAAAACAGCTATCATTCGGCATTATTTTTGCATCGACCGCAAGCAGTTCTTTCACAAGCACAACACGAGTTATCGGAGATTGAAATGCCTAAACCCAAACTTGTTCTCATCCTTTCCTGCCTGATTATTTTTATCGCAATCAACGGTGTGGCTTCCGGAGCGCCGCCGTCCAAGGCAGCACCGAAGGAAACGCCCGTAAAAATCGCGCCCAAGAATATGGGTGTACAGACGCTGGAGCTGGCGGATACCACGCCGTGGGGGATGGGAGGCTGTATTACCTGAATATGAAATTCATCGTGAAGGAATTCGGAGTGAAGAAGTTGACCAAGCAGGTTGAGCATATGGAGATAAAGAAGGAGTTATAGAGGATGGAGCAGGATGTGGGTGAGGACACAAACAAGCTTCGAAGGGGGCGGTATTGTGATAGGATTGGCTGACGCTTGTCCGTGCCACACGTTCAGGTTAATTTGCAGAGCTCACACTGAAGTGTGAGGTACCCGTAAATTAAGCCCGAGGCCCGACCGTACCTGTCCGACGTAGCGAATCATTATGCGTGGTCGGGATGGTCGCACTGGCTGGTGTCGAGTTCTTTCAGAGTGCCCTGGGCGAATTTGTCGGCGGCGGCATCGGTATCATCCTGGTCTGTGAAGATGTGCTTGATGTTTGCGGAGGCGAGCGCGTCTACAAGGCGAGGCCCCATGCCTTTCGCGATAAGAACTTCAACTCCGGCGAGGGCTTCGAGGAGCGGCGAATGCGAGTGCGAGCCGTGTTCCCCTCTCATATGGGGGGTGAATTCGTTTTGTTTTGTTTCAATGCGTGATGCCTGACCGTTGTTGATGTCATAGATGACGAAGCAAGCGCATCGTCCCGTATGAGCGGCAATCATTTTTCCATCATCAGAAGCTACTGCGACTTTCATTGGTTCCCTCCAGTGGGAATGTGAATTTCATCATCGCGCAGTGCTTCAGGGGAATAATAGCAGATAATGCAGCTCTTGGGACAGTCCCTTGGCAGTGCGATGAAGAGATCGGCATCGTACGTTTGGGGACAGTCCCGCGGGCTGCGCTGATTGTCAGATTATCAAGTAACCTTCGGCGTAAACGGACTCAATTCCCGGAGGCGGTTGATGACCCCGGGAAGTTTTTCTATCACATAATCTATTTCTTCTTCGGTCGTGTATCTGCTCAGCGAGAAACGCACCGAGCCATGCGCACAAGTGAACGGCACGCCCATCGCCCGCAGCACGTGGGATGGCTCAAGGCTTCCCGACGTGCAAGCCGAGCCGGAGGAAGCGCATATTCCGAGGCGGTCGAGGTCAAGGAGGATGGCTTCGCCCTCGATGTATTCAAAACTGATGGATGTCGTATTCGGCAGCCGCTCGGTGGGATGGCCGTTCAGGTGCGACATGGGGATGCTTGTGAGGATAAAGTGTTCGAGCTTGTCCCGCAGCGTTTTCACGCGGGTGATTTCTTCATGCATGTTCGCCATGGCGAGTTCGCATGCCTTGCCGAGGCCGATGATGGACGGCGTATTCTCGGTGCCGCCGCGTCGTCCGCGCTCCTGGTGCCCCCCGATCATCTGCGGGCGGATTTTAGTGCCCTTGCGTACGAACAGCACGCCGATGCCCTTTGGCGCATGCACTTTATGTCCGCTGAGGGCGAGGAGGTCGATGGGTATTTTCTTCAAGTCGATGGGGATTTTTCCGACCGCCTGGACAGCGTCGACATGGAGCAGGCATCCGGCGCCCTTGACGATACGGGCGATGCGTTCGATCGGAAATATCGTGCCGGTTTCGTTGTTGGCCCACATTATGCTGACGAGGCCGGTGTCGGAGCGGATGGAGGCGCGCAGCTCATCGATGTCGAGCATGCCGTACTTGTTGACCGAGAGGAATGTGACATCATAGCCGCGGTTCTCGAGCCATTTTCCGAGGTTAAATACGGCGGGATGCTCGACCCGGGTTGTGACGAAATGTTTCTTATCGGGGTATGCTTCGAATGCGCCCTTAACGGCGAAGTTGTCGCTCTCGGTGCCGCATGATGTGTAGACGATCTCGACGGGGTAGCAATTGAGTATCGCGGCGACCTTGGCGCGCGCTTCCTTGACCTTTTCGCTGACCTGTCCGCCGAATGAATGCATCGATGACGGGTTGCCATAGAGGTCGCAGAAATAGGGCTTCATCTCGTCG
Organism: uncultured Planctomycetota bacterium; assembly: GCA_964608735.1. Classification (GTDB taxonomy): domain Bacteria; phylum JAJVIF01; class JAJVIF01; order JAPKYR01; family CAZSPL01; genus CAZSPL01. The sequence continues at coordinate 6,474 of CAZSPL010000028.1, forward strand.
AAGACTTCCGGCGCCACGCGTGTGGTGGCGTTGTTGTCGAGGTAGATGACGCGTCCGGATTCGTTCATTGCGCCACCACCACCTGCAGGTCGTCGGTAACGAATTCCCTCAGCTTTGCCTCCACGAGGCTCTTGAGGGTGAAATCAGCGGACTTGCATTCAGTACAATGCCCTCTCAGCGCGACGATAACCTTGTTGCCGTCGACATCGATGAGGTCGATATCGCCGCCATCCTTTCGGAGCGACGGGCGTATCTCGTGCTCGATGGTTTCCTGGATGAGGTTTATTTTCTGGATATTCGTCATCCGGCTCTTCACGACCGGCGGCTTGTCTTTTTTCACGACCGGCCTTCCGTCTTTGCATGTCCATACCTGCTTGAGGATGTCTTCAATCTGCGGGATGCAGGAGCCGCATCCGCCGCCGGCCTTGGTGTAGTTGGTGATCTCCTCGACAGTGTGGAGGTTGTTTTCGAGGGCGACGCGTTTGATTTTTTCATCGGTGATGCCGAAGCATTTACACACGATTTTGCCTTCGTCGGCGTGGGTTTGTTCGGTGGGGACACCTCTGTAATCGTTGACCGCGGCTTCGAGGGCCTCGCGTCCCATGACCGAGCAATGCATCTTCTCCCTCGGGATGCCGTCGAGGTATTCGGCGATGTCATCGTTGGTGAGTTTGAGCGCTTCATCGACGGTCTTGCCCTTGATGAGTTCGGTGAGCGCGCTCGCGGAAGCCACGGCGGAGCCGCATCCGAATGTCTCGAAGCGGGCATCGTCGATGACACCCTTGTCATCGACTTTGATGTAGAGCTTCATGGCGTCGCCGCACGCGATGGAGCCGACTTCGCCGACGCCGCTGGCATCGGGTAGTGAGCCCTGGTTGCGCGGGTGGTAGAAATGGTCGAGCAGTTTCTGGGAATATTCCCACATTTTTTCTTCACCGCCTTCGCGGCACGTGCCGCGGGATAGCGTCGCCAATCCGGGATGATTATAACATTTTCGGGGGGAATCGCATTTAGCTTGTCGGCCATGCGGCCTTCCCCTCCGTCCAGCAATAATGATGGGCAAGGGGAAGACAAGGCGGATTAAATTTCCGGTTTTCTATTTCTGCTTTAGCTGAGTTCTCAATTCATCAGCAAGAGCTTGACCCTGCTTTTCGAATTTGCTCAGATCCTCCGCAGTAATCCAGTCGGTTTGAGGCTGTTCATTTTTGGTAATGCCAGGTTCGAGAGATTTAAGCTGAGTGCCCATTTCTGCTCGTTTGTCGCCCGATAGGTTGGCTTCGCCGCCGCGGTCGCCCTCGAAAAAGTACCAAAAACCGTCGTCGGGATTGTAGAGGGCGAAGCCGAAGTAGACGACTCCTTGGCCGAAGTCCGGGTCATTAGGCTGCGTAGCGGAGATGTAGTATTCCTCAGAAGTTATCTGTGGTTCGTCATCTTCGGGATATCCGATGGCAAGCATGCAGTAGGCGCTATTTGAGAAGATATTTGGCATATAATAATCGGCTAAGAAGAAGTAGGGGCCCCATATGACTTCGGGTTTTGTCATATATGACTCGACAGGAATGCCTGTCCAGTGGGAATCAGTGGATAGATAAGCATTAAGAGATTGTGAACCCATGCAAGGGGATGCGGGTGTAAACTCATCATAACCTGCGGGTTCAAACACCCACAAGTCAAGGTCGACTCCCGTACTCCAGACAAGCATAGCGTACCAGTTGCCGGGGGCTGTGCCAAGATAAGGGATGCCTTCATAAGCATGCGCAATCACGTAGTTCCAGCCTGTAGCGGAATTGAAGGCTATGCTGTTGTAGTAGCCGAAGTTGTTTTGCGTCCAATCTGTATCAGTAGGCAGGTATATATTCAGTCCTTCCGCACCTGTAACGTTAATGTCTTCGCCCTGCCCGAATTCACGCGTGCCGAAAGTCCATGAAGAGTCCTGCTGATCCGTTGTGAATGTCCTGTTGTATATGACGGCATTGTGAACCTTTTCCCTGATTGTGCTTAAAGCTGTATTCAGTGCAGGGCTCTGGACGTGATACGGCACAACATAAGTGTAGTTGCATAGATCGACATCCTGAAGGAATCTAACAGGCTCAAAGAAAGATTCCCTAAGTTCATCGGAAGATATTACCGCCGGATCAGCTAATAATGGTGTGAGTTGGTTAACAGCCTGGGCGACTGCTGGCAGGCGATCGGTTCTAACCAATGACGCCGTTAAAGAACTATCGTTGTCCTGGGCCCAAAAATTAATATAGGCATCAATGATGGCCTTACCGAGAGCCTCTGGACCAACAGCCGGATTTGAAGTAAGGAAGTTTGCGATGGTCTTGAAATTATCATCGTTGCCGGCAATCATAGTTTTTTGAGAGCCGCAGATGAAATCAGTGACATCTTTCAACTGATAAGCGACTTCAACACCGCCCATATTACATGCAATAAATGATAGCAGGTTCAGGTGAGTCCCCGCTCCCTTTATAGCGGCTTCGATCTCATGAATAAACATCGAATTGCCATCGCCTTCATAGCTGTCCGAGACAGCGGCGGAACCGGCTCGTCCCGGAAGCCAACTGCTGCCGTGGTCCCATATAACCAAGGCGTAGCGTTTGGCGGGGAACCTGTCAGCTGACCATTTGATGAAATTCTTCAAATTATTCGGGTCGGCTGAATTAAAACCGACCGATGGATAAAGAACGGCGCCGGTGTCAGTAAGGTGGCTCTGGACGCCATCCTCCGGATGCTTAGTGATATGCATCATCGGCACGACTGGGACACCGCTGTCATCAAGAATGCAGGCTATCGAAGCTCCATATTGATCATAGCATTCGTAATAGACATCCGCCAATGCCGTGAAGTGAACCTTATCTGTCGAGCCAACCTGCTCAAGCTCATTTAGGTCTATCAGGGCAATCGGTGCTAGATTATTGTCGCCCCCCATGTAGAGCATTACAGTCCATTCGGCTGTTTTGTCATCCGGCGGCGGGTTAGGAGGTTTGATCGGATTGTTATCTCCCCCTCCGCTTCCTCCACATCCGGCGAGCAAAAGAATCCCCCATACAGCAAGCAGTGTGATAATACGGCTCATCGTAATCCTCCCATAACCCGAAGGTAAAAATATTTGCTGTCCCAAAGTGGAAGCGCGGTTTATAAAACATCCCCTGCGCATTCCGCACCGGGAATGATAAGGAATCTGGAGGATAAGTCAAGAGACCGTAACCTTTGCCACCTTAATACGACTACTAATACAAGGGCTGAAGCGAATCGCGGGAGTGCTGAGAGAATGACGTCGCCCGGGGTAGGAGCCCATTCATTTTGTGATAGCAGGAGGGCTCCAACCCCGGGCTATCAAGTGATAATCAGTGCGAACGGAGCTTGATTTTGAGATATGCATATGCCGTGTTGCTGGCAATATTCGCATTACATTTGACCGGATGGGGGGCCGGGGAGACGAAGGCGGCGGAGGCGCGAGAGCCGGGATGGCGTAAGGATTGCGGGCGCGGCCTCGGCGCGCTAACCGGACGATTCAACAACATGGTGAAGTTAGTATGATTTCGGGGCGAATCCGCAACTAATCATGCAGGATATGCTTAGGAGGACGATATGCGTGCAATCTTCATTTTCCTGCTTGGGGGATTAATCATTGCGATGATGATCGGATGTTCGGGCGGGGGGAACCCGGCGGTGCCATCGGGCGAAGCACCCGCGGCGCAGTCGGCGAATTCCCACCAGCTTTGGGGTTTATGGCAATTCGTGGCGGATCCGGCGGCGGAGAGCCTCAATGTCATCGAGCTTCGCACGGGCGAGATGCATCTCAACGCCATGCCGTTTCTCGAACCGCCCCCGCTTTTAAACCTCACGCTCGAGACACTCCAATTCAACGGGAATATCATCGAAGCCGACATCGGGCTGCGGCATCCCTTCCTCGGGCTGCAAGAGTTCACCGGTTTCGATGTATGCGGGATACTCTTCAGCAACGGGTCGGTCTCGGGATTCGACGATCCCGGTTTACTGATGGCGGGCGAAGGGGATACGCGGATGCTGAATCCCGACGGCTACACACGCTGGTGGAATCCGGCGGAATTCCCCGTAAACGCCGGAACGATTTTTTCTTACAACGACGGCCTGCTCGGGGCGCCGGATTCATACGCCGATTACAACTGTACGCTGAACGGGTACAAGTTGTTCTGCGATGATCTGGACGATCCTGATGCGGCGGTTGATACCGTTGATGTTACATCGCGATGCGTTTTCTCAGCCGGGCAGAAGAATGTCAGGCATTACAGCATCGAGATTGGGGGCGACGGGCTCATCTTCAACTATGCGATCGACGCGAACTGGCAGTTCCCAAACGGCGCACCGCCATGGGATGTCCCTGAGGATTTTGGCCCCGCGGCTAACCGGGTTGAAGCATGGAATATCACTGTCTCGGAGCTTGAGAATACGCTGTGGAATGACAGTGAGGGGAACGGCGGCGATCTGAGTTTGAGCATCGATGTGTGGGACCACTTCGATGCGAATCTGAATACGTTAAAGGTTGAATCAGGCACGAATTTCCCTGTCGCTCTTTCCGATACTCCGATTGGCGGGGGCGAGGGATACAGCACATATCAGATCGATATCGTCGACGCGACGCCGGTTACGGCAGGCATGATAGACCTGTTCATCACCGTTGAATCCGATGATACCGGTTACGGTGGTCTACTGCCGGGTAAACCTGTAAGTTCATACTTCTTCAGTGCTGTCGAAGTCGATGATGAATCTCCGGTCGGGCCGGTCGAATGCGAGGCGGGAAATTATTCGTCGGCGACAAACACACCGTTCCTCGACCAGCCGGCGAGCCAGGTCAAGTATGAGCTGGCGTGGCTTCTGAACGGGCCCTTTGCCGGTGAAATGCTTGTTGAAGGAAGCGCGGCGACGATCAGGCGCTACAATATGGATACGATAACATCGCCCAACGGACAGCCGTTCCTTACACTCCCGGCGGGAACATGGTCGGGTATCGGCTTGATTTACCACATCGAAGTGGAACCGGTTACGGGACGCGTAATCGCCGTTCCGAACGGTCTTGGCGATAACAACTCGATCCTTGTTTTTGACAACCAGGGCAACCTGCTGAGCTCGACATCGGGGATAAGCTCCGGCGCGGGAAGAAAGATAATGGCGATGCATTCAAACGATAACGGCGACCTCTGGCTTCTGACCTGCACGCCTATCAGCTGGGACAATGCTTTCCAGACACGGCTCGAGCGATGGGCCTATCAATCGGGCTCACCCTGGTACGTGCACGATCCTTCTTGCGATCTTGAAACTGACGCCTATCTCGCTGCCGGGAGTTCGGTACCGAACAATGTGGTCGACCTTGTGATAGCGCGCTCCATCCAGCGCATGTACATCTTCCAGCAGGCGGAAGTGGGTGAGCATAACGGCTGGCTGAACGTGTTCGACATCAATGAAACCGGGCCTCCCACACACAGAAGCGACCTGTCGACCACGAGCCTTTTCTCGCTGCCGACCTGGCGCGGGTTCAACGCCAACCAGAAGAATGCATACGGCGGTATCTGGTGCGACCATACGGATTTCGATTACGACCAGTGCAGGATACTTGTTTACGGCCGAAGCCAGCCGAACCAGTACACCATGCTCGCGAAACTCGACGGCGACGCGAATGTGCTCGATGAAACAATAATCCCGGGCGTATCATCGCCATATACGATGGGTATAAATGTCGATTCTGATGTTTCCCTCAGGAATATCGTTTTCGTCAACTACTCGCCATCGGCGTGCCATATGGGAGCGCCGCCGCTGGACTGGTAGCGCGAATATTGAATCAGGGAGCCCGTCATCCAGCGGACCTTTCTCTTAATTTGCCGGCTGAAGTGTAATATTGTCGGAGAATCTGCAACTAATTATATGGGGGCAATATCGGGCGGAGGAAACATATGCGAAAGAGCCTGTTCTTACTAATGACGATTGCATTCATCATTCTCGCAGCTGGATGTTCCGGCTCCGGTGGGCCGATCGAACCTGTCGCGGATGTATCGGTGGCCGCGGCGTCTGATTCCCACCAGCTCTGGGGCTTGTGGCAATTCGTGGCGGATCCGGCGGCGCAGAGCCTGGATGTCGTCGAGCTTCGCACGGGCGAGATGCATCTCAACGCCATACCGTTTCTCGAACCGCCCGCGCTTGTCTATCTCACGCTCGAGACACTTCAATTCAACGGGAATATCATCGAAGCCGACATTGGCTTGAGGCATCCCTTCCTTGGGCTGAATGAGTTCACCGGTTTCGATGTTTGCGGGATACTCGTCAGCAACGGGTCGGTTTCGGGATTCGACGATCCGGGTTTGTTGATGGCCGGTGAAGGGGACACGCGGCTTCTGAATGCCGACGGCTACACGCGCTGGTGGAATCCGGCGGAATTCCCGGTGAATGAGGGCACGATTTTCTCTTACAACGATGGGCTTCTCGGGGCGCCCGATTCTTTCGCGGATTACAACTGTACGTTGAACGGTTATAAGCTTTTCTGCGATGACCTCGACGACCCGGATGCCCCGGTGGGCGATGTGGATGTGACATCGCGATGCATTTTCTCCGCCGGGCAGAAGAACGTCAGGCATTACTCGATAGAGATCGGAGATAACGGGCTCGTATTCAATTATGCGATTGATGCAAACTGGCAATTCCCGCAGGGGAATCCGCCGTGGGATATTCCGGATGATTTCGGCCCCGCGGCGAACCGTGTCGAAGCATGGAATGTAGAAATCACGGAGCTTGAGAATACGCTGTGGAACGACGGGGATGATTACGGCGGCGACCTGAGTTTGAGCATCGATGTGTGGGACCACTTCGATGTGAATCTGAACACGGTCAAGGTTGAATCAGGGGATAATTTCGATGTCGCGTCGTCGGGCACGGCAACGGGCGGCGGCGAGGGTTATAGCACGTATGAGATAGATATAGTCGATGCAACCCCTGCGCCGGATACGATCGATATATTAATCACGGTCGAATCGGAAGCCGGAGATTACCAGGGCATGCTCGGAGGCGAAACGATATCCGCATATTTCACATACTCAACTACCGTGGATGACGAACCGGTTGGTCCTGTGGAATGCGGGACGGAGATTCACAGCTCATTGACGCAGACGCCGTTAACCGATGGTGGCAATTATAACAGGAATGAAATCCCAGCCTTAGTGTCGGGGCCGTACGCGGGTCAGACGCTCGCCCAGACATCGAGTGGAGTCATCAGCCGCTATGACATGTCCAGTTTTGCTGCACACACGGGGAATGCGTTCATTACGCTTCCAGCGGGAACATACTCTGGAATCATTTATCATATCGATGTCGAGCCGGTGACCGGGCGGGTTATCGTGGTTCCGGACGGTCTCGGGAACAACAATTCGATGCTGATATTCGACAATACCGGCAGCCTCATCAGCTCGTCATCGGGGATCAGCGTCGGGGCAGGCAGGAAGATATACGGGGTAACGCCGAACGAGAACGGCGACCTCTGGCTTCTGACGACAGGGAATTCAAGCTTCTCGACATCCTACGATTCGCGCATCGAGAAATGGGTTTACCAGTCGGGTTCGCCGTACTACACCTATGACGCATCGTTCAATCTCGACACCGATTCAATTATCGGCGAGTATTACTCCTACGGCTGGCGTGTAAACAACGATATCACCGAGATCTGCCTCGTGTGGGACGTGCAGCGGCTGTTCATTCTTCAGCAGGCGCAGATAGGCGAGCATAACGGCAAGCTCTATATTTTCGACATCAACGAATCCACTCCGCCGACATACCGGAGCGATTTATCGGACATGAGCCTGTTCTCTCAAGGCACGTGGCGTTCGTTTTACGACAACCAGCGGGGTTCCAACGGCGGGCTTGTGTGCGACCACAGCGATATCCCATACGACCGCTGCCGTGTGATAGCATTCGGAAGAAGCCACCCGGACATGGACCCGATGATAGTACGCCTTGACGGTGACGGGGTCGTGCTGAACGAGGCGATATTCCCGGCGTACCCATCGGTCTCGACATGCGGGATAACGAATTATGTACCGGCGTCGCCGAACACGCTTATAATGGTCGACTATATGCCGGCCAATTGCTATATGCTGCCCGCGCCGTCTGACTGGTAGCGCCGGGTATATTGTAATTTCAACCCTCCAAACGGCGGGTTTTTCATTTCGCGCCGTTGCGGCGCCGGGCTAATATTCCGGCGCTGATTCGCGTCTAAGTAAGGTGAGACAAACCTGCTCAGGAGGACAATTATAAGACGGCTTATTCCCGTATTGGTGATTCTGCTCGCAGTTTTAGCGGCGCTGGGATGTTCTGGTTCCGGCGACGCCGTCAATCCGGTGGTGGAACAGCCCGTCGCGCAGGCGGTTGATTCACACCAGCTATGGGGCGTGTGGCAATTTACCGCCGACCCCGCGGCGCAGAGCCTCGATGTCGTCGAGCTTCGCACCGGGGAGATGCATCTCAACGCATTGCCATTCCTCGAGCCGCCTCCGCTTTTGTACATCACCCTGGAAACCCTTCAATTCAACGGGAATATAATCGAAACGGATATCGGATTGAGGCACCCGTTCCTCGGGCTGAATGAGTTCACCGGTTTCGACGTGTGCGGGGTTCTGATTACGCGCGGGTCGGTTTCCGGGTATGGCGATTCATCCATCGTCATGGCCGGGGAAGGCGAGACGCGGCTTCTGAATGCCGACGGCTACACGCGCTGGTGGAATCCAGTGGAGTTCCCCGTAAATGAGGGGACGATGTTTTCATACAACGACGGCCAGCTCGGGGCGCCGCATTCGTTTGCGGATTACAACGCGACGGTCAACGGTTACAAGTTGTTCTGCGATGACCTCGAGGACCCGGATGCTCCGGTCGGTGATGTGGATGTGGCATCGCGATGCGTGTTCTCGGCGGGACAGAAGAATATTCGGCATTACTCGATTGAGATCGGGAATGACGGCCTTGTATTCAACTACGCTATCGACGCGAACTGGCAGTTCCCGCAGGGGAATCCGCCGTACAGCGTGCCCGATGACTTCACCCCGGCGGCGAACCGGCCCGAGGCGTGGAATATCAACATCACGGAATTGGAAAATACGCTCTGGAATGACGGTCAGGATACCGGCGGCGATTTGAGTTTATCGATAGATGTCTGGGACCATTACAACGCCAATATGAATACGGTGACGGTTGAGTCGCCGGGGAATTTCGATGCCACGGGCACCGATGTTGCCGTCGGCGGGGGAGAGGGATACAGCACATACGAGATAGACATCATCGATGCGACGCCGGGTCCCGATGAGATTGAATTATTCATCACCGTCGAGGCGGCTGACGGCGCGGATAGCCCATTTGTTTATTTCTTCGGCAGCGCGACGGTCGATGACGAGCCGATAGGACCAGTGGAATGCGGCACGGGAAACCATTCCAACCCGGTCCAGACTCCGTTCACCGATGTGGGCAGCGTAACCCGGTTCGATGCGGCATGGCTTAAAACAGGGCCATACGCGGGGGAGATGATAGCCTCGGATTTCAACGGTTCGGTTAATCAGCTCAGGCGATACAACATGGACAGCGTGTCATCACATTCAAGAAGCGTTTTCGCGACGCTTCCCGCTGTGTGCTGTCCTCCTGCCCCGCCGCCGTATTCATTCCCGCCGTTTATTACACATATCGAAGTCGAGCCGGTGACCGGGCGCGTCATCGTGGTGCCGTTCGGTCCCGAAGCGAATAACCGGCTTGTGCTTTTTGATGACACGGGCAATCTCATAGGCCCGGATACGGGAATCAGCGTGGGCGCGGGGCGCAGGATATCGGCGATGGGTGTCAATGAAAACGGCGATATATGGCTCATCTCCTCGTTCCAGCTCAGCTACGATTACGGCGATGACTGCCGGCTGCAGAGGTATGTGTACCTGTCGAGCGCGCCGTATTATACGCTTGACGCATCATACGACCTTGAACTGGATGAGGTTATCGGTTCCTATTACAACTCCACCTATGGTTATGTCGTAACCAACGACATGGTAGACCTTGTTGTTCTCTATCCCGAGCAGCGGATATTCCTGTGGCATTCGTCATCATTCGCGCAACATAACGGGCGTCTCGACCTGTTCGACATCAACGCATCCGGCCCGCCGACCTACCTTCCGGAGTTAAGCTCGCCGAACCTTCTGTCGCTTGGGACATGGAACAGCCATACGGATTATTTCACGGTGGAAAGCGCGGCGATGACATGCGACCATGCCGATTCGACGCTTGACGGCTGCCGCGTGAGCGTGATGTCGCTGTGCATGACGGCGACTTCCCAGCGGCCATGCCTCGTGGCGAGAATCGACAGGGACGGCAATGTGTTGAGCGAAACGAATTTCGGTACCGGCATATGGCCGGATACCATGGGGATAAACGACGACCCGGATCCGGCGAAAGCATATCTCGTGTTCATTGATTACTCGCCTTCGAATGGCTACATGTTGTCGCCGCCGTCGGATTGGTAGCGATTAGGATTGATTGTATTCCAAGGGAGCAAGATATGACCGGTAAATTTTCAGTCTTACTGATTTGCATCATCGTATTTCTAATGGCGGGATGCTCGGGACAGGGCACTCCGCTCGCGCCTGAGGTTGACATCCACGCGGCGGTGAACGCGGATTCGCATGGCTTATGGGGCCTCTGGCAGTTCAGTGCCGACCCTTCGGTGGGGACGCTCGATGTGGTGCAGCTTCGTGGTCCCGATGTTCATTTAAACGCGCTGAGGTTTCTCGAACCGCCGGTTAACTTGCACCTGACGGTGGAGAATGTTCAATTCAGCGGGAATGTCCTCGATGTCGATGTCGTACTCAGGCATCCGTTCCTTGGGTTGAACCAGTTCACCGGTTTCGATGTTTGCGGCATTCTGATTTGTAACGGCACCGTTTCCGGCTTCAGCGACCCGGACATTCTTTTGCCGGGGGATATCCGGCTTCTCAACGCCGATGGATACACGAGGTGGTGGAATCCGGCGGAATTCCCTCACGTGGAAACGGTTTTCGGTTACAAGGACGGGCTTCTCGGTACACCGGATGAATTAGCCCACTTCAGCGCAACATTGAATGGATACAAATTCTTCTGCGACGACCTCACCGAAGCGAACGCGCCCCTTGGCGATGTAGACCCGGCATCGCGATGCGTGTTCTCGGCGGGGCAGCAGAATAAGCGGCATTATACGATTGGATTCCAGCCGGGCGGATTCGTGTTTAACTACGCGATTGACGCATCATGGAAATATCCTGTCGGCCCGCCGCCGTATGAAATACCCAATGATTTCCCGCCCGGGGCGAACCGCGTCGAGGCATGGAATGTCGTGGTGACCGAAACGGAGAACACGCTCTGGAACGATGGCATCGACAGCGGCGGGGGCTTGAGTCTCAGCATGGATGTCTGGGACCATTTCAACGCCGGCCTGAATACGGTCACGGTTGAATCACCGGGAAATTTCGCACCGGTTGCCGCATCGGTTCCGGTTGGAGGCGGCGAGGGATACAGCACGTATGAAGTCGATATTACCGGGGCGACGCCGGCGTGGGAAATGATAGACCTGTTGATAACCGTCGAATCGGAAGCGGAAGGATACCAGGAGTTGCTTCCGGGGAAAACGGTATGCGCGTATTTTATGCACGGGTCGTTGGTTGACGATGAAGCTCCCTCATCCGAAGAATGCGGTCTCGGTGTGTTTGATAATTATATTCAGACTCCGTTCCAGGACCAGTCGATCAACCTGGTGAAATATGAGCTGGCGTGGCTGAACTCGGGCCCGTACGCAGGCGAGATGCTTGTGTTGCGTGATTCCGGGCAGATCGGGCGATATAACATGGACACCATCGGGAATCCGACCGGCAGCATGTTCGCGGAGCTTCCGCCGGTAGCCATCACGCCCCCGCCGAATCCCGGGCTGCTCTTTCATCTCGATGTGGAGCCGGTTACCGGGCGGGTTCTCGCCGTCGGCAACAGCCCCAACGGGCAGAACAACTCGATCCTGATCTACGATAACGTGGGGAATTTGATTTCACCTGAAGTGGGATTGAGCGTCGGGCCTGAAGGGCGGAAGATCCAGGCGATGGATATCGATGAGAACGGTGATCTATGGATGATGACAGGCACCGACTGGCTTGATTGCACAGTCGATACGAAACTTGAGCGATGGGTATACCAGGCCGATGCGCCGTATTATGTTTACGATGAAACATCCGACCTGCCCACGGATGACATCATCGGCACATACTTCGAGGGATGGGAAGTAACGGCCGTGGAAAATGATATAGCCGACATGGTAATCAGTTGGGAGGCCGA
>CAZSPL010000028.1:18831-21483 GCA_964608735.1 uncultured Planctomycetota bacterium
TCTTCCAGCAGGCGCACGTGGGAGAGCACAACGGGCATCTGTATGTATTCGACACGAATCCGAGCGGGCCGCCGACATACCGCGATGACCTGTATAACGACAGCCTGTTCAGCTATCCGACGTACCGCGGGTTCAACGACAATCACAAGAATGCATACGGCGGGATATGGATAGACCGGAGCGTACCGGGACTGGATTATTGCCGGGTGCTGATATACGGCAGGCGGTGTCCGGATTTGATGGTGATGCTTATGCGTTTCGACGCGTCGGATTGCACGGTTACCAGCGAGACGGTGCTGGATGGCTTGAAGTCGCCGTATACGGTGGGTATCAATGAGGATCCCGATCCGGCGAAGAGGAACGTGATATTTGTCAACTGGCCGGCGAATGAGTGCTGGATGGGTTCGCCCCCGGTGGATTGGTAGGAAGGATGAAGACACAGACAAGCTGAAGTACGCGCAACGCTAAGATTCGGCTCTTACGACGCCGTTGAATGTATCCACTTGCACGCCCCGTTCGATGAGTGCGTCGATGAAGATATTTATGCCGATTGAGTCGCTCGCCATGTGTCCGGCGAGTATCAGGTTTTTGGAGTCCGCTTCCTCTCTCAGTTTAACGACATCCTTGGGCGGGACATGCATATAAACGGCGGTGTCGCGCCCGTATTTCCAGTATGTCCGCAGCACATCGGGGCCGCCGAAAGTCCCGTTTGCAAACGCGATGATGGGCGTGCCGCAGGGGTTGTCCGGGTCGCCTATAACGATCTTCGGTTTGACCGGGGATATTTTATATTCATCGAACTGCATGAATGCGTCGACCAGATCACCGACCGTTTTTCGGTTGCCCTCGGGGAATTTCGGGTAGATGCGTCCGCGCGCGGTGTTCTCGGAGATGATATCAATCACGATATGCAGGTTCATTACCGGGAGGCCGAGCATACGGAACGCGGTTATGTTGCGGTCGTAATTCGCGCCGCGTCCGCCGAGTTCAATTTCCTCGCGGCGTTCCTTCAGGGCTTCCTCGGCTTCATCCTCGGACGCGCCGATTTCGCGCATGAGCATTTTCTGGCGGTTCATGACTTCGAAGAAGTTTGTTCTCGTGGTGAGGCCTATGGGGTGATGCCCGATAACCCCGTCGTAGCCGAGTTGTTTCGCGAACATCACATCCGCGAGGTCGATATCGATACCGAACAGGACGCGTTTCATTTTGCCGGGGACATAAATCATCGTATCCCGCGGTACTTCGTCAATTCCAGCCATTACAAGGGCTAAGGCGAGTATTTCATTGGAATGCATAGATCATACTCCTCGTAAGACAAGGGGAGAATAATAACATAAACGCGATTGCAACGCCCGGGTCAATTCTGGAGACCGGGGTAGGGAGCCCCATCGCCGGTTGGAGGGATATACAGCTTGAGGTCGATGGGAAGCTGCGCGACGTCGCCCGGCGCGAGTGAGGCGGCGGCGATGGATATTTTGTCGAGTATCATGTTTTTGTTCGCGGGCCAGTCGACCTCGAGCTTGAGTTTCGGCAGCGCGATGGCTTCGGCATGTGTTTCAGGTTTCGATGCGACCTCGTCATCCTTGCGGAGGCTTTTTATTATCCGATCCCTTTCCGGTTTTCCGGCTTGCGGATGTATGTCGAGTGTCAGTTTTCCATTTTCATTCGATGAGATTTTCCATGCGACACCGGATCCCGCGATGGTGTTGAACCCTATGTCGCAGGCATCGCTCGGTTCAAGGGGATTCTGGATTTTCATTTTATCGATGAGATGTCCGGATATGCCGGTCACGAACGCGCCGTTCACCGCGGTAGCAGGAAGCTGGACGCCGGTCGATGCGAATGTGAGTTCGAGCCGCGGCGGGAAATCGAGAAATTTCACATCGGGATTCGAAATTTCGCTATCGAATGCAAACACGATTCTATCGGAGTCGATACCGAGCCTGTAATATTTGACGCTGGTAATTTTCGAGACGGGTTCGGCATCGCGCGCGGAAGGTTCGATGACGAGGGGCGGGGGAGGGACAAATTTGGGTGGCTGACTCGCGCGGGTTATGGGTTTCGGATATAACACCTGTATTTCCAGCTTGTTCGGGGCAGGCTCAAATATCGCATATTCGTAGTCGGCCCCCGGCGTGATGGACAGCTTGAAATAACTTCGCGGCGGTGCGCCGTCGACCCGGATATCCATCCTTTCGATGAGCTTGCCGTTTATTTTGGTGGCGAATTTATTTTTTGTTCCGCTGGGCAGTTTGCAGTTCAGGCCCTTGAATTCGATTTCGATGGAGCCGCTGGAGCCGTTGACGGCGGCCTGGGGGAGGGGGTCATCGGATGTCAGCAATAATGAGTCGCCGTTGTCGAGGCGGCTATGGATGATGGACTGGATACACGGCACCCTGTCGGCGGCGAATCCGGGAAGGGATGCGAGGAAGAGGAATATCGCGATACAAGGGGCTGTTATTATGAGGCCGGCGATAATACGTCGCCGTGGTAATAAAAGCGGTTTCATTTCGAACCCTCTCTCTTGCTGATAGACCAAGGCCGCTTCGGGAATTTCGCCCGGGGCGGTTGTTGTTATATTTCGTCATAAGGGGGGTTATATTTAATTAGATTAAGCCTTTGGGACAGTCCCGCGGGCTGGAGCGGTTTGAT
>CAZSPL010000028.1:21583-25501 GCA_964608735.1 uncultured Planctomycetota bacterium
ATTGTGCGCAGCCCTTGGGACAGTCCCTTGGCAGTGTGATGATAAAATCGGCGGGCATGCGTTTGGGGACAGTCCCGCGGGCTGGAGCGGTTTGATATTGTGCGCAGCCCTTGGGACAGTCCCTTGGCAGTGTGATGATAAAATCGGCGGGTATGCGTTTGGGGACAGTCCCACGGGCTGACGTGACATCGTGGGGATTTCAGATGTAAATAGATATATAATGCAGTGGGAGAACCTTGTATGGCGGGTTTTCAAGCGATGAGATGTCATCTTAAAATCATGATGGAAGTTATGCTGCTTGCGGCGATGTTCGGCATGGCGTTATGCGCTGCCGGGAATCCATCGATGCAGACATCAAGCCATCCGTCGTTGCTGCTTAACGCGGGTAAGCTGCCTGAAATAATGGCGCGCCTCGAGCGTGAGCCGTATGAGAACTGGTGGTCGAACGCGATACAGGTTGCGAAGGCCGAACCCGTCGCGAGGGCCAAGGTTGAAGACCAGCAGGTGGAGTATGCCAATCGCGCCCGCTACGCGGCATTCTGTTATTTGTTAACCGGCAATGAGACATATGCCGAAATCTCGTTCGAACGCATGAAATCGATCCCGCGCATGATTCCGGAAGAGATGGACGGCAACTCGCATCTCAAGCTCGCGCATACGGGGAGGGATTTCGCGGAAGGGTATGACATATTGCTTCCATGGATGAAAGCGAATCATCCTGATGAAATCACCGCTATCTCCGACAGCCTTCGCTACATCGGATGGGAGCTTCGGGAGTTCGGGCCGAACTGGTATACATATCATAAAAACAATCATGGGATAAGGCAGTTCTCGGGACTCGGGCTGGTTGCGCTGGCGCTTCGCGACAACTCGCGATATGCATCGGATGCGTCCGACTGGCTTGCTTATGCCGAGGATAATGTTCTTATCCACTTCAGGTATCAGATATGCGATCCGGTGGAAGGCGGCTTCGCAGAGGGGATGAATTATTTCAATTACGCCGGGGAGATAATGTGGGATTTCTTCTACGCGCTGAAGAATGTCACCGGGCGCGACATGTGGGCCGAGCCGGATATCCGCAATCTTCACGTGTATGCCGCGCGCACGCAGATGCCCACCGGGTGCTGGCCGCAGTTCGATGACGCATCGTATGGATATTTTCCGTGCCAGATTTTCTGCGATGCATATCCCTCCGATGCCGGGCTGTTCGTCGATCGGTTCCAGGCTCGGCAGGCGGCATGGGATGCGGGTTACGGCGAAAAGCGCAACGACGGGCGGAGGCTTGGTCCGTCGGATGATTATATCCTTTCGATAATTCATTACGACGATTCCGTCACGCCCGTGCCGCCGGAATACCCGGCGCTCGAAGTTCTCGCGAAGGCGGGGGATGCGGTGTTCCGCGCGGGGGAGGGTCCCGAGGCTATTTATTTGAATATGCGGATTGAGAACGCGCGCGCTGCATTCAATGCCGGTGGGCATGACAATCCCGACCCGCTGTCATTTTTCCTGCAGGCATACGGCGAGGATTTGCTTCTCGACCCGGGATATATCAGTTGGGATGAAAGGGGGAAGGTGGTCACGGCTGATAATCACAATATGATAACCGTGGATGACAATGATTTGATGCGGCTCGTCGTGGCGGGAGTGCCGCTCGAGGGTTTTGTGGAAGTGGTCGATTATGGGATGGAGCCGAAGCCCTATATCGAGGCGAGGACGAGTTACAGGGGAGCGACGGTTACGCGGCGCATCATGTTTGTCGACGAGAGCTATTTCGTTGTGTACGACAGCGTGGAATCGGACAAGGAGCATAAGTTCACATACAATCTTCATGGCAATGCGGGGGAAGGTGCGGGGGGAAGTTTCTCGTTCGTCGGGAAAACGGCCACATGGGAAAGGGACAACGGGGTCGGGGTGGAATGCACGGTTTTCTGTTTTAGTGCAGATGCCGTGTATACGGTCGATTCGGATGAGCATTCATTCGGCTACGGCGAATGGACGACGCATTCCGCGCTGAGAGTGAGCGTTACGGCGAAAACGGTCAAATTCACCACGATAATCCGGCCATACGATTGATCTCCTCCGGACTTGCGAAATCCACATCGGACGCGACGATGCGCTTCAAGCGTTTGAGCATTTCCTTCGCCTGTGCGGGCTCGTGGAATTCGCGCGAATGGACTATCACATTGTAAAGCCCCGGCTTGAGCTTTTCGCCCGACCATTCCCTTATCGGCTCGGGCCATTCGATGGGGCTCAGCTTGAGGTTGGTGGGGATTCGAATCAACGGCTCCCATGTCGGGATGAAATATTCATATGGCGTAACCGGGGCGAATTGATCGGCGGGCATGATTTCGCTGAGGTCATATTTGATGCCGAGCTGGCATATGAGCTGAAGCGTATCGAGGTTGTGGTTGAAAAACGGCGCGCGGAAGAACAGCGGTTCGGCGAGATGGAGGGTGATGAATTCCTGCACGGCGATGAGCTGGTCGGCCTGTTCAGCGCGGCTCAGGAGCTTGCCCCCGGTATACTCGCCGGTGAAGGATGGGTGGTCCCACGAATGATTGCCGCAGAACAGCCTTCCATCGTTTATCCTTTTTCTAATTTTGTTTATCGCCGGTTTATTTTCAATCAGCCGTTTCAGCGCGATGCCTTCGAAATTCACGACGCATCTGAAATCGTCGCGCGCATCGAATGATTTAGCGGCGAAAATATCCCACCCGGTGAACGAGGCATCGCCATCGGATGTATCGAAATCGAGTGTGAAGAGTATGAGCGGTTTCGTGAGTTCAGGCGCATTCAGCATGAGAAAATTATAACAGCTACGAATGGATGAAACATCCGCTTGCCATCGGGGGTTGTGTCGGCTACCCTATCCGGGCGCGATATGCTCCCAATTTTAACGGAGGATCGATATGTCCGCGAAAATGTTGTTGCGAATAACCGTCGCTTTCCTTCTCGTGATATTGCTTGTCGGGCCGGCATCGGCGCGACGTGCGCTTCCGAAGGGCTACGAAAAAGCCGTCACGGAAGCGGTGGTGGATACGGGGCCGCACCCAGTTGTGGCGACATATTTTTACTACTGGTACGACTACCCGTCGAGGGAGCATATCCTGAACGCGCCCGGCACCGATGCGCTGCTACGCAAGCCGCTGAAATTCGACGGCACGTTCAGCTACACCAACGACTACTGGCATCTCGGGGAGCTTCGCGGGATGGTGGAGGCGGGTATCGATATCGTGCTCCCGGTATACGAGGGGCGCGGCGACTACCCGGAATGCGAGCCATGGTCGGCGACAGGGCTGGAGCATATGGTGAAGGCGCTGAACCACATGAAATCGCAGGGGGAAGAATATCCGCTGGTGGGGATGTTCTACGATACGCAAACCCTGATGTACAGCCCGGAGAAGGGATTCGATGCGAAATACAAGACGGACCTGACATCCGAAACCGGGATGGAGATTTTTTATAAAACGGTAAAATCGTTCTTCGACCTTATCCCCGACGAATTTCGCGCGACGATAGACGGCAAACCGGTAGTGTGGCTGTATAAATCGGACTACGCCAGCGCTTACGGGGAGGATTTCTTCACGCGATTCAAGGCAAAGTTCGCGGCGGATTATGGAATTGAGCCGTATATAGTGGCGGAGCGAAGTTGGAGTGAGGCTAAGGATGCGGACGCGTGGTATAGATGGGGTGCCGCTAAGGAAGGCTCGATAGCCGGAACCGGAGTGGTCGCTGTGGGGCCGGGATATGACAACAGCGCGGTAGACAAGCGCAGCCCCGATATCGTCGACCGGATGGACGGCCTGCTGTACGAGTGGGGATGGCTCGCGGCGCTCGATGCCGACCCGCGGATAGTCGTGGTGGAGACGTGGAACAACCTGCACGAAGGCACCGAGGTATGCGAGACGCGCGAGAACG
>CAZSPL010000028.1:25511-26017 GCA_964608735.1 uncultured Planctomycetota bacterium
GCGGTGTGCGTGGCCGAGCGCCAGCACGAGAAGCGGTACCTGGGTCTGCTGGCGAACCTGAAAGCGGGCACGGCCTTCAAGAAGCCGGACACGGTGGTGTGGCGGTGCCGCAACTGTGGGTACCTGCACGAAGGCACCGAGGTATGCGAGACGCGCGAGAACGGCGGGAAGTATATCGAACTCACGCGGTATTACGCCGATGTGCTCAAACTTCCGTCGACCTTGAGGCGCGGGCTTACCGACGAACTTCTCTCCCTGTTTTTCGACACGATAACCCTCGAACCAGCCGAAGTATGGCCCGTCGATATGCAGCGGGGCTACGTGGAATTCCCCGTGAGGGTGCATACTGATTTGTTCAATATATTCGGGCATCTCCAATGGGTCGACCCGGGTACGGGGGTCGTGATAGACCCGTCCGACGACGATTTCAACCTCAAAGCGAAGGAAACCCTCAGGCTCGATTATTACATCAAGGACCTTGAAGAGAAGACCCTCATGGGGCCGCT
>CAZSPL010000029.1:0-15112 GCA_964608735.1 uncultured Planctomycetota bacterium
TCCACCCCCTTGCCGATATCGTGAAGCAGCGCCGCGGCGACGACCCTCTCACGCTTGATCCCATGGCCCTCGGCGAGCTTCAGCGCGAGATCCCTTACCTTTAGCGCGTGGTGGTAACGCTCATCGCCGAGTATTCCTTTCAGCTTCTCAACTACCGCGCCTTCATCGAATTCTTCGATATTGTTCATTTTATTTCATCCGCGCCCGGAAGCCTGTAGAGCTCATATTTCGAAATATATCTGGCGACCAGTGGATCCAGGAATCCATCAAGGTCGGAATTTTCATTGATGCGCTTTTTTATCTCGGTGGACGACTGAACGCAATTGATGCCCTCGATGACTTCAAGGCCCCGCAAAAGTTTCTCCGGAAGCGCCAGCTCATTTTTCCCGACCGTCTCTCCCGCCCGCGATATCCCGACGACATTCACATACTCGCCGTACTTCTCGACATCCTTCCAGCTTCGCATATCGCGAAGGCTGTCGCTTCCAACGAGAAGCCGCAGGTCGCAGAGAGGATACAATCCCGCGAAATGCATTAGAGTATTTATCGTGTAACTGATTCCGCCCTGCATCACTTCGAAGTCGCTCACATAAAAAGAATCCTTGTCGAGAAGCGCGAGGTGAAGCATGATCAGCCTGTCATACGGCGATGCGTTATTGACCATCACCTTGTGAGGCGGGCGGTAGTTGGGGATGAATACAATCGCATCGAGGCCGAGCTTGTCCCTCGCTATCCGTGCTATCTCGACGTGCCCGAGGTGGATGGGGTCGAATGTCCCGGGGAATATCCCGATCCGGCCCTCAGATGTCCTCCCCGTCGAAAACGACGTCGGCAATATGTGATTCCGGCCAGCTATCTGTGTCCTCCTTCAGGTAATCATAAATCCTGTCGACCAGTTCTTTCAAACCCCGCCCTGTACGGCTTGAGATTATAATGGGAGGCGAATCGAGATTTCCAGCCCGCGTGATCGCGCCGGCGACATTTTCAAGTATTTCCTCGTTCTGAGCGAGATCGGCCTTGCTTATGACCTCGATAACCGGTTTTTCATCGAGTGAGTGCCCGTAGGCCGTGAGTTCATTGCCGATCATATCGTAACTCTTCACCGCGTTTGCGACCTCGTCATCGGCATCCGCGCCGCTCATGGGTATGAGATGCACGAGCACGCTGGTTCGTCCGAGATGGCGCAGGAATTCGTGCCCGAGCCCCTTTCCCTGGTGGGCGAATTCGATCAATCCCGGGATATCAGCGAATGTGAAGGAAGCATAATTACCAACCTTCACGAGTCCTACCGACGGGGCGAGCGTTGTGAACGGGTAATCCGCCACGCGCGGGCTTACGGTTGATACCGCGCCGATGAGGGTGCTCTTGCCGGCGTTCGGGGGACCGACAGTGCCCGCATCGGCAAGAAGCCTCAGTTCGAGTTTGAGATGCTTCTCCTCGCCGGGACGCCCGTTCTCATGCTTTACAGGGGCCCTGTTGATGGATGTGGCGAATCTCGCGTTGCCGCGTCCTCCGTCGCCCCCTTTCGCGAGGAGCGCGCGTTGGTCGAGGCGTTTCAGGTCGGCGATCAATTCGCCGGTTTCGGCATCACGGATCATCGTCCCCGGGGGGAAATCAATAACCACATCCTTCCCGCCGCGCCCGGTCTTGTCCTTGCCGGAGCCGGGATTTCCTGGGGGAGCGGTTACTGTTCTTCGAGAGCGGAAATCGACAAGCGTCCTGAGCCCGGGAGCGACCCTTGCATAGACACTGCCGCCCTTGCCGCCGTCGCCGCCGGCAGGGCCGCCTTTGGGGCGGTATTTCTCGCGAAGGAACGCGGTGCAGCCATCGCCGCCGTGTCCTCCCTTTACGGTTATTTCAGCTTCGTCGACAAACATATGCAGGTAGAAAAAAACCCTACGGACCAATCATCTTCGCCATAGGGCCTGTCGTCGAGTATAAATTCATCATCCCGTCTCAGGTGATATTCACGTATTTCCGCTTGCCGCGGGTCTCGAACTGGACCTGGCCGTCCGTCAGGGCGAACAGGGTGTAGTCTCTCCCGGTACCCACATTCTTGCCGGCTCTGAGCGAATTTCCGCGCTGCCGCACGATGATGCATCCCGCGGTAACCGCCATGCCGTCCGAACGCTTCACCCCGAGCATTTTCGGGTTTGAATCGCGTCCGTTACTCGATGAGCCCTGTCCTTTTTTATGAGCCATATCTATACACCTCGCCTATTTACCGGCGTGGATTTTCAGCAGTTTGACCTGTGTCTGTTCCTGGCGATGGCCGCGCTTGATACGGTAATTCTCCTTGGCCCTGTACTTCTGCACGATAACCTTCTTGCCCTTGTCCTGGTTCAGGATCTTGAGCTCGATCTTCGCGCCCTTGACCGTCGGGTTGCCGATTTTCGTCGATTCCCCGTCGATGATGGACAACACGCGGTCGATGGTTATCATCTCGCCTGTTTCAGCTGGCAGCTTCTCGGTGAGGAAGACATCTCCCTCTTCATAAATAAGCTGCTTCCCGCCTATTTCAAATACTGCTTTCATTTCATAAACGCCTGTTTCGTAAAAAATGACAAACGAGAATAATACTATACCCGGAAAAACAAGTCAATATATTAATGATGCGGATTGATTATTTGCCAATCGTTTCCTTGGATAAAAGGTCCTGGACGAGGCCTATCGTCCACAGGATCTCCCGCTCCCCGGTAACCGGATTCGGCTCGTAATACCAGGTCGCATAGATTGCGCTTCCGGGCGGTATACCGCTTATCGCCATCAGGCCGATCTTATCATTGGCCGTGTATGGCACGAGCCGCCCCGGGGGGTGGAAATAGGACGCCTCGATGTCCTGCCGGAATATGAGGTTGACGCAGTTTTCCGGCAGCGGCATCACGCACGTCAGCCCGTTGTCGCGTTCCATGCATTTGACGGGAATCATCACCGACTTGCCGTCCTTCAAGCTGTAAATCTCCCGGGTGGTTTTCGAGGGAAACCTGATGAGATATTTATCCCATATCACATGGTAATCCCTCAGGTAATACCCGGCATGCCTTGTTTCCATCCAGAGCAGAAAACATGTATCCCCGGGGTCGTAATTCACGGCTGTCTCGATGAGGTTGGATACAAGGTAATCATTGAGGAATATGCTTCCAAGGCTGAATTCGTGCGCCGGGCCCGATGAGCTTTCATCCATGGTGATATATTGTCCCGCCGCGGGAATCGCGATTGCCGCCCACATTAAAACAAGCATGCTGTAGCCGAACCTGAGGTAGACATCGGGTTTACGTCCGGCGGGAAACAGCCTGATAATCCATACCGCGAGCCGAAACAGCGTCTTGGTGAGAAGAAGGCACAATACCGGCAGAAGTATCAGCATTATCGGTGTAAAGTTGACATAGACAATTGTGAACAGAAGCAACGGCACAAGAATACTCAGCCACAGGAAAAGCTTCTCTCTCTTGATGCGCCCGAATGCCGACATGGGGAACAGAACCGGCAAAAACAGCAGGAACCACAACGGCCCGAGGGATTGCGTCGCGAAGAGATGAATCTGCTGGATGTTCCTCAACAGCTCAGCAATGGGGTCGGCGAGAAGCTTTGCGAGAGCATCGGTATGCTTTACCGATTCCGATGCCACGATGCCGCGGTATTCATTCCATCCGCCGGATTTCTGAACGACCCAGTAATACCCGCCCGCGGCGAGAATGATGACGATCAGAATCGAGCCGATGCGTTTCCGCCATGGAATGTCGAGCAAGTGTAGAAGATAGAGCGGAAGGCAGAGTATGAATCCCGGTATCCTGAATCCCGCGCCGAATCCCATCGCGAGCGGCATGGCGATGATCGGCCATGGGCGGCCCGGATTCTTGTGTATGTAAATCCCGAGATAAAGGACTACCGAAACAAGCGCCGCATCGGATATGTATGATAGAACCACCGAACTCAGGTACCACGACATCGGGGATACGATGAAAAGCAGCGCCGCGAAGAAGCCGACATTGAATCCGAACAGCATCCTGCCGGTGAGGAAGATGAAGATCGCCGCGATACAGCACAGCATTATCCCTTCGTAAATATATGCGAGGTTCGCGTCGTGTACGATCGAGTTAATTATCGAAGCGTCGCCGACATAATATGGGTACCCCGGCGGATGCGGGAAATGATCGGCGACGCTGAAATGTTCGAGGGCGAATGCGTAGTTGCATGAATCCCATTTCGTGAGGTACTTCGCATGGAATGGAAGGCGCAGAAGGAGTATGAGCGCGACAAGCAAAAGCGCGACTATCATTGTCGCGAGAAACGCGTTTCTTTTATCGAGGGGGGTCAAGGAATTTCCCGATGCCGGCGGCTCTTGTTTCATCGGCCTATTTCATCTTTTGCGATCGGTAGTAATCGATGGTCTCCGGGATACCGGAGTCCATGGTGTATTCGGGCGTCCAGCCGAGGATCTCTTCGGCAAGGGAGTAATCGAGCGCTACATGCTCGACTTCGCCGGGGATCTCTTCGCCGTACACCGGCTCTATCTTGTCGTGCAGAAGTTCGGCGATGCGCTCGAAGACTTCGTTGACGTCTATTCTCACGGTGGTACCGATATTGTATGTTCCATTCTCCCCTTTCGTAAGCGCCGCGACATTCGCCTTGACGACATCCTTCACGTAAACGTAGTCGCGCGTATGCGTGCCGTCGCCGAATATGATCGGGCGTTTACCATCGAGCATCTTCTGCGTGAAAACCGCCACCACGCCGCTCTCACCCTTGATTACCTGCCTTGGGCCGTAAACATTGGCGTATCGCAGGATAACATATGGAATCCCCGACAGCCCGCACAATACCCGTATATAGTGCTCCATGGCGAGCTTCGCACCTCCATAGGGGGATTCCGGCCGCTCGATACCCTTTTCCGTGATGGGAAGCTCCTTCACCGGGAGGCTGCCGTAGATGGCGCCCCCGGTCGACGCGAATATGAAACGCTTGATATCCGCTTGTATAGCCCCCTTCAGCACATTCAACCCGCCGATGATATTCTCCCTCGCATCGGTGACCGGGTCTTCGAGCGACGCCCTTACGTTTATCTGCGCGGCATGGTGGTTGATGATATCGGGCTTGATTTCGTGGATGGCATCGGCCACGAGCTGTTCATCCTTCAGGTCGATGAAGCGAAAAGCGGCATCCGGTGGAATATATTCTCGTTTGCCCGAGGACAGGTTGTCGAAGATGACCACATCGTGCCCATGCTTCAGATATCTTTCCGCAATCTGCGAGGCTATGAAACCGGCTCCACCGGTGATGATTATCTTACTCATTCAGTCCCTCATTTTCATCCGGCGGCGGGGTGATTGCCCCAGTGTCGCCGCCAAGAAGGCCGCGTACGTGAAGCGCTTTGGCATTCGCCGGGTCCAGTATAATTGATTGCTCTGCTTCGCTTCTCGCGCGGTCGTATTCTTTCATCTGGTAATACATCAATGCAAGCGACCCATGCGCCTCGGCTTTGAGCGAATCATCGGCATTGTCTTTCTTCAATATGGTGGTGAAACATACTTCCGCCCATTCGGGATATCCGATATACAAATATGTCTCACCCAGTTCGAGCCATCCGACAACATCCGCCGGGTCGAGACTTACCAGCGACCTGAAATGCTTTGCCGCCTTGTCATACTGCGTCTGCGCATAGTCGTCGAGGTTCACGCTGTCGAAGCGGCGCCCTTCTTTCATGCGGAAGAGCCCGGCATGCAGAAATGTATCCTGGTACCGCGCGAGCATCTCCTTCTCCTGCGGGTCGAGATAAACGCGCTTCTTCTCGTATTCGCTGAAATCGCTCGAATCCACCAGCGGGTTGATGCCTCCCCAGTAATATCCCGAATTCGGGGGCGTGCCTGACGGGTCGAGTTTCATGTCGCGTATTTCATCGACCACCTGCATCCTGTCCCCATCGGGAATCTCACCAAGGTCGACCTTGCCGGCGAAACCATAGGGAGGCTGGTCCTCGAAACGATACAGCAAACCGTCCATCACCACGTGGCGGCTTGTGATGGATTCATATTTCAAGAAAGACGGCACGAGGTATGTGCTGACCAGTTTCCACCCGGTAGCGGAAGTCTCTTGGAGGAATCTGTCGATGACACCCGCCATGGTATCCATTTCGTTTCCGAGTTCCTCGAGGCCATAGATATTGTGGATCCAGTTCGTCACATGCACGTCGGGCCTGTATCCCTCGACTTCCTGGAGATACCAGAACATGAATATTTCATCGCCGGTTGTCATGACAGCCGTAAACGGCTCGCAGGAATTCATGACATTTCGCGCGTAATTGTATGCGATAAGGCTCCGCGATTTGTCTCCATAGGGCCAGTTGACATAGCCTGTGAATATCACGAGCGCCGTGAATACGGCGACGGCAATCATGCGGAACGTCGCGGTCTTGATTGAAGGGTCGGTCTTGTCGATTTCCGACATGCGTTCGGCATAGTCTTTTATCCAGCGGTAAATATAGGCTATAAAGAATACCGCGAAGCAGGCCCACAGCGCGTGCAGGGGAACCACAAGCGGAGGCATGACGACTTCGAGATTGACCATCGGCGCGTTGAGGATATCCTCGGACGGGAAGAAATGCACAACCCCGAAATAGAACAAATATGCAGACCCGAAGACTATGAGATACGTCGTACGCATGCACCATATGGAAAGCGCCATGGCGAGCAGGAACCAAATGAGGCGTTCGCCCCCGGTAAACCAGAATGCCGAAAATCCTCCCGAAGCAACCCCCCGGGTGAGTTCATCGGCATTCCCTCCGACGGCTATTGCTTTCACCGGTTCGATGAACGTGAACAGCACAAACACAATCCATATGGGCAACAGCCAGCCGGGACGGAACCTCATCCCGAGAAGCAGGCCGAGAAGTCCGAACAGCGCGAGCGGGATGGTGAATTCCTCGACCGTCAACGCGGCATAGCGATTGAATACCTGCGGAGTGGTAGTGCGCGCCTGTATATTCGCCTCGGACTTCTCATGCTCCCTTGCCTCGGTATAAACTCCGCGCGACGATATCTTGACAAAATAATCCAGCTCTCCGGCGGGCTCGTAACGAACCTTGTCCACGCCTTCCTGCCTGAGGCGCGATTCATCTTCCTGGTTGAACACGACATATTCGAGAGGGGTTTCGTAATGAACCCAACTGAGGTAGTAATACGGGAACAGGCCGATGATGGCGAGCACAAGGCCGATAAGCACGCGCTTCACAGGCACGAGCGATTTACGCAGCCCCGCGATACCACCGGTTTTCAGCGCTATGTAATAAAGAAGGCCGGGATAGAACAGCAGTATCGAATAATGATGCGCCAGCGCGATGCCCATTACGAACGCCATGAGGTAGAAGCGCCATTCGGCGCGCGTGCGTATGTATGAAAATCCCAGGTAAAAAATGCCGAATATGAATGCCGTGTTGAGGGTGTAGACCTCAGCTATTTCCGCCTGCGCCCAGTATGTGCGCCCCACGGCGATGAGGAATGCGCCTATGCCGCATACGGCTTCGATGGGGATAACTTCACGGAATGTAAGATAGGCGAAGATGATTGTTAGAAATCCCGCGATCGCGGACAGGAGATTAACCATCAACGCAGGCTGGCTCTGTACCGGATCGACTGTCGGGGGAACCAGGTACTTGACCATGAAGAAAAGTATCGGGCTCAATATGGCGAACAGGATTATCGATACGAGATATGTCGATCCCCTCACCTTCCGCGAGCGCGTGCCGATGTATCCGGAGATAAATATTATGATGAAAAACGCGAGGACGGTCATAGCGAAAAATGCCGACGGCGGGTTCATCAGATCGAGCCCCGCCGATGCCTCCCCCGCATCGCCTGAACCCGCGCTTAGTGAATAAACCGTCTTCGCGATGAACAGCCCGATGAATCCACCGATGATATAACCGAGATTCGGGATGAGCGAACTTACCCACTTCTCACGATTTCGGATGATGTATACAACCCCGAAAATACCCGCGCCAAGCATGAATACCATCGCGAGCAGACGTTTCAGGGCTACTGAATCGGCCGTAAACGAAGTCGGTATCCTCGTGAGGAGCCAGCCGAGGATCGTATAGACCGGGTATCCCGGCGGATGCGGTATCCAGCGCTTGTAGCACGCGGTGATGAAGTCGCCCGCGTCGCCGACGAATACTGTCGGGCACAGCGTCGCGAGGAAAAGCAATCCCGCGGAAATGATCAACATGAAGCTCAGCGGGCTTAGAGGCGGCACTTTGCGCGATTCCTTCGGCGGAACGCTGGATTCCTCTACGGATGATTTCATCAGTTCGTTGCTCATTCCAAATTATCTTCGGCAGCTTCGCCGCTCGATCCCTGCTCCGTATTTTCAGGCTCTTCGTTCTTTATCGGCTCGAGGCCGAGTATCATTCTAAGGTTGTTTCTGTCGGGACGATGCTCGATGACCGTTTGGGCAAGCGCCCGCGCGCCGTCTTCATCGCCGAGTTGGAACATGCATACAGCCAGTCCTTCCTGTGCTCGCCAGTCTTCCGGGTCGATCTCGGAAACAATTTCACAGAACGACTTAGCGAGCTCGAAATTTCCGACAGAGATAATCAGGTTCACCTGGTCCCACAGGAATGATGGTACTATGGAATTCAGGAAGCCGATAATCTTCTTCGCTTCGGGGATATTATCGCTCATAACCGCGATACTCGCGATGTGCCACAATGCCCTGCCAACCTTCTGGTTCTGGATCAGGGGGAGCGCCAATTCGGCGGGATCTTCCGGTATCGCCGCGCCGGGTGGAAGATTTAGCGCGCGCCGCGCGAGTTCCATCCCCTTGTCATGTGCGGCATCGTATTGTTTATTGTCGATATCAAGAGCCATGAGCGCTTCGACAACCTCGAAATCAAGAAGCCGCGACGAGTCTTCGGGATACACATTCGTAGCGAGTTCTTTCCAGGCGGGGTTGTTCATCTCGAAATAGATGTTCGCAAGGTACGGATCGCGCTCCGGAAAATCTATCCCGTTCTTGACGGCGGATTCGAGGATGCCCGGCGTTTCCGGGAGCCGCAATTTATATCCGCTTACGGCGAGCATCGGGATTATATTCGCCGGGTCGCGGTTTACATATCCCGAAAGCCACAGCGCGCGGTCGAGGAAAAACCACGTAAGCTCATATTCGCCGCGCCCGAAGAAAAGCGCGCCGTAGTTCGCGGAACCCACGTAGTACCTGTCGATATACGGTATCTCAAGCGGATCGAGTTTCAGGTTTTCAAGCTGAACAAGATGATCGATGTCATATTCTTTCCATATCTCGGCTTCGCGGCCGGGTTCTGAATAGCGAATAAAACCGCCTTCGGGCGCGGCGCGCGGCGATGAATCCGCCACGGCTTCATAAATTATGCCATCCTGTTCGAGATGAATTCCCGCGCTCTTCAGCAATGCTTCCACCCCGACCGGCGGGGGAAGCGTCAGGTACACATAACGTTCGCCGTTTATCTCCTGGTTGATGAAGCTTGCAAGGCTTTCATCCGGATTCAATTCAGCGCCGCTTCCCTCGACGCCTCGAATATCGTTCCCCTTGACGAGCTTGAGTTCGACCGGTGAGCCATTCTCATCGACATAGCCCTTCTCAACGTCGAGCGCATAGCGGAACGGGTAGTATTCATCGCCGAAAGTGATTATCGTTGCGGGCGCCATGACCCCTTTCATGGCGTTGTTCACGAAATAATCCACGAATGTATGCCGCGACATGTCGGCCGTGTCGAGGTTGAAGAACATGATCAATACCGGGAACATAATATACAGGGCCGAGAGTACGAGCGGCGCTTTATCTCTTGGAATGAACGACTCCTCCCCAACAAGTTGCTCGGAACCGAGGAGCTTGCCGAATGAACCGTCCAGCGCCGCGAACAGGCCGAATGCAAACAGCGGAAGCAGCGGTGGAAGCAGCTCCGAAACCTTGAGGTCAATCATCGGCATGCCGAGGGGACTCCCTTTCGTAAGAAAGCATAGCCCGAGAAACGCGCAGGTTATGGAGACCCATATGGATATCGCCAGCCTTCGCCTGTTGAAAAACATGTAGACCAATCCGCCAATGGCGACGAAGAAAAATATCGGGCCCCATTCATCCCAGAGACCTTTGATTAAAGAGACGGCGATATCCCCGGGACCTACGATATCCCCCGGGTCATAATTCACACCGATGGATTCGGGCGTACGCGTCAGGTATGCCTGCCGCGTGACATAGCCCCACAAATCCCCTACGCCTGAAAGCTTCGGATCGCTCAATGACGGCGAACCGTTTGATATCGGGATTAGCGTTAAATAAAGAATCAATGGAATGAGAAAACCGAGGACAGCCATGCCGATTGCCTTGCCCGGCGATGCGATTCCTTTCGTCATGATGAAATAAACAATAATACCCGGCACGATGAGCAGTATGCTCTGGTGATTGGCGAATCCCAGTCCGAGCATGAGACCGAGGAAGATGAATCCATGCCACGCCGGTGATTTTCCATTTTCGCCGAGTTTCAGCATGAACAGGAATGAGAGCGCGATAAACAGCGTTGACAGTGTATAGACTTCCGCTATCGAGCTGTCTTTCCAGAAAATATTCCCGAACCCGAGAAGCATCGCCGCCGATGCCGCGACCACGTTGCGCGTCGTCAATTTCATGAAGCAGTAGTACATTACAAGGCACGTGAGCGCGCCCATCACGGCGCTGAACAAGTTCGCCTCGAATGCCGGGGCACCGATGGGAAGCCGGGTGAACAGGTAGCCGAGTATCGTGTAGAGCGGGTATCCCGGCGGATGAGCGAGGGCCGGAAGCTGGATTACCGCGGCGAACTCGGAGCTGTCACCGGCGAACATCAGGGGACAAAGCGTGCGGAAGTACATGAGGAACGGCAGAAGCAGAACCACGAGAGGCCATATTGCGGAGGAAGGTTTCTTCATCGGTTCTCCAGGAATCTACTTTCAAGTAATTCCAGAAACGGATGCATTGTATACGCTATATATCTTATCACTTGCCTGCCAGGTTAAGCGCAGTTTCTATCTTCTGTTTAAGTTCCCGGGCGCGTGGATTTCTCGGGTCGAGTCTAAGCGTATCCTCGCAATGCGAGAGAGCTTTCTCATATTTCCCGGTGTTGTAATAGAAATCCGCGGCGGTGAACTGGTATTCATAGCGGTCGGGATCCATTCTTATCAGTTCCATCACGTAAAATTCCGCCTTGTCCGTATCCCCGATGGTTACAAGAAGATGCGCCATCATATCGAGGGCATTCACGAAGCCGGGGTATACCTGCAACGCCATGCTGCAGAATTGTACCGCCTCGTCGTTCATGCCCGACCTCGACGCCCACTCCGCATGGTGATAGAGATTGACGGCGAACCTGCTTATCATGAATTCATCGCCCGGACGATGCGCCGGGGAATCGAGATAGCCGACCCACTGGCTGCCCTGCGTTTCGAGTATCTCCTGCCAGAACTTGAGGTTCCCGCGGATGATTGATTCGCTGTTCTGAAGCTCGTCTTCGGTGAAGACCTTGAACGCGGCCCTGTAGGGCCTTATCGGCGAAAGGATGCTATCGAGATCGATAATGGCGTCCCAGGGCCCGAGCGAACTGAAATAAACCCGCTTCCCGAGCTCGGAGTTTGCGTAGATGAAGACATTCAATGCATCTTCGGGCGTAAGCCATTCGCTTCCCTCTGCAGGACGCGGGAAAACGACTCTCGGCTCGCTCTCAAAATCCAGATTCCGGTTGTACCACCCGAGCCAGAAATCTTCGCCGCCCGAAGCTGGACGCGGCATCCCGGGGAACGGCACCAGCGGATAGACCGGCATATCGCGCCCCTCGACCTTTTCGAGATACCAGAACATGAAAAGGTCATCGGCATTAACCAGCATGATATCCCGGTCTGGATTGTCCACGCTCGACGCCATATCGCCCGCGAACAGGTACGCCCTCCTGTCGTCGCTCCTGTCGACGCGCGCGTAGTTGGAATACAGCAGCGCGAGCGGCGCGGCAAGGATGATGAGTATCAGTAAAATGCTGAACACCAGGTGCTTCTTCAACCTGAAAACGCTGCCGAAAACCTGAAGCCATTCCTTGATGCCGACCGCGATGAACACGCTGAACACGAGCATCGCCTGGAGGTAGTAGACATCGACCTTGAACAGTTCCTGCGTACCGGGCTTCGACATGGCGATGATTGCGATAATGTTGAGGATTATGAAAAGCAGGAAGCTCTTCGCCATCCGCCAGCCGGTTTTGAGCCCGAAATAGATTCCATACAGCCCGAACAGGAAAAACACCGGGCTGAGGAATTCGAACATCCACAGACCCCTGCTCCAGGGCCAGATGTCACGCGTAACCGACGGAAGCGGGTTAAACAGGTACAAAATATGCGACCAAACGTCTCCCCCTGCTGACTGCGTGCCCGCTGGTAACAATACCGCCTTCAGAAATACCGGGAGGCTCGATGGGTCCCCCCAGTTCTGCGCCGGGGACATCGACGCCCTTATCGGAATGTATATGTAAACGAGCAACCCGGCGATGAAGCATCCAAGGCTCGCGAGCCACATACGCCAGTTGAAATCATTTACCTGCAGGCAGATGTATCCGCCTATGCCAAGCAGGATTACAAGGCACCATGGATTCAAAGCGGCCGGAAGCGAGATGCATATGACAAGCAGTACAAGCCACAGGAAAAGGAATCCGTTTGATGTGAATTTCTGAAACCGCGGTTTAGGATTGAAGATGAAAGCCATGTAAATAAATGACGGCACCAGCAGTATTGCAAGCTGATGGTTGGTGCATGCAAGGCCCATCAGCGCGGGGATCATGTAGTGCAGGACTCTATCGGAGCGTTTTTCGAGCCACAGCGTGAACATGAAAAGCACGAGGGCTACGAGAAATGTGTGAAGCGTATTCACCTCGGCAATAACCGCCTGCGACCAGAATGCCTCACCGAAGCCATACAGCAGTGCTACAGACGCAGAGAGAAACGGGATGCGGGTGAAGTGATAGATGATGGCGTACAGAAAGCCGACCGTCAGTACGGCGAAAAGCGCGGACATCAGGTTGACTGAAAATGCCGGGCTTACACCGCTCAACATGTTGATAAACAGGTTTCCGAGGATGGCGTATAGCGGGTAGCCCGGCCAGTGGGCGATGCCGAGCGTGTAACACGCCGTTATCAGTTCCGCCGAATCACCGGCCACGATTGTCTGGCACAGGGTTTTCAGGTAGATGATGGCGACGATCCCGACGGTGAGGAAGAGGAATACGCGGTATTGACCTTTTGACTCGCTGATAAGAAAGGTCTTGTCGCGGTAAGGCTTCTTCTTTTTACGCTGTTCGGCCACGCTCCCTCATCGAATTATTGATATATTAGGATATCATACCCGGCAGCAATCAAGAAATCTCTTGAACCGGGCGATGGATTGGCTCGAGACGAACGGATGCCCTACCCTTCAGGAAGGAATTCCATATATATTCGTGATGTTATCAGCTTCTCTTCTTCGCCGCCCTCGGTGTAAAGCTTGAGGGTTAAATCATCGGTCTTCCCTTCCATCGAGATAACATGCCCCCGGTTGACGCCGAAGTAGATATCGAAATGGAAGGTTCCGGTACCCTCAACCTCGCCTACCTCGGTAATCCCGGTGGTTAATGTTGTCTCATATTCCTCTTCGCCGCGCTTGTAAGTGATATCGACCGCTTCGCCGGGAGGAAGATACGGAAGAAGCTCCGGGATATCCCACCAGTCGGTGAGATTGACATCCGCAATCGACAGCACCTGGTCTCCCGCAAGCAGCCCGGCTTCCGTGGCGGGGGAATCGTCGACAAGTTCCCTGATGTATGCGCCGTCGCCCTCGTGCTCGGGATCTCCGTAAAATCCGAGGAACGCGATGGTGACCGGCCTTCGGTCGAACGCGATTGTCGCGGTCGCGGTGATATGCGCCGAGTTGAAATCGTTGTGCTTGACGAATTCGATTAGCTCATATTCCCAGTCCGCGCTTATTTCATCGATGAGCGAACCTGGATAGAACGGCTTGTCCTCGACGACCCACTTATCCCCGGGGCCGACAGCGTAGGGCGGGAACACCGGCACGTTTCGTATCGCCGGGAACGGCTGACGAGGCGGCGTCGACATGCTGCCGTCCGGCGAAAGTTCTATCTGGTATGACGGGAAATTCCTGCGGAAATATTCCACCGCGACATTACGCTGCTTCATTTCCTTTTCCATCTTTACATCAAGCAGGTAATTTCCGTCTTCCGTTTTCTGTATCGCCTTCGTAATCTGCTTGTCGGTCTGCCAGAACATGGGGACGGGGGTGTCGCCCTGTACGCTTCTCGACGAAGTCACGTTATAAACATACGTGCGTCCGGCGCGGAGATTGAATTCGAGCTTGACCTTGAAGTCCGGCTCTGCGGCGCTCCCATCCAGGTTTAGCAAGATTATGAAAAGCAGGCTGAGAAGAATACTTGTATATTTCATATGAATCCTTTCGGGACAATCCCTCTTTCTTAGTCTACATCGTAACTCTTAAGTTCCCAAATCCTGAATCCCCCTTTCTTCGAGCCGGTCACGATCTTCACCGGCCCGATGCCCTTGCCGTAGAATATTTCAGTAATCTGAGAGGGGAAATCGAGAACCCATGTCTTGACTCTCACCGTCCTGAACAGCCCCGCGGTAACATTGATATCTATCTCCTCCATCACTTCATAGCCCAGTCCTATTCCTGTATCGGAGAACTTCTCCCCTACCGTTACCGGTTTGACCAGGTTCGGGACACCCGTCGAAAACGGCCGGCTCGGGTAAGAGGTCTTGAAGATCCCCTGCGCGTTCTCGTAAAAATATGATGTGCTGCCCAAGTGGCTAACTTCGTATACCGGGGTATCACCCGAGCGAGCGAGGCTGTCGACGTGTATCGCGCCTTCCTGGTTACTTCCCTCGACGAGCCGGGCAAGCGAATCCAGCTCATAACCGCTGTATCTCCATGTGAATCCGACTTTCATCGGCCAGTATGAATCATATTCCGGCTCAAGATTTACCGGGTCCGCCTCACCCTTATCCGGCTTCTTTTCCTCCTCCGGCGGTGCTGGAACAATGGGCGTTTCCCTGGGATC
>CAZSPL010000029.1:15122-25477 GCA_964608735.1 uncultured Planctomycetota bacterium
TCCCCCAATCGTCGCTCTCAAGCACATCTTCCTCATTACGACCGAACAGCCCGGCTATAATGTCGTTGCCGTTGGGATTCGATTCACCGGACGCCTGGCCCCCGTTTTCATCCTCCGATGCCATTTCATCGGAATTGACATCGCTCGAAAGGAACCTGCCGACCACGTCGGCGGACTTCGCATATGCCGCGTCGATAATATCCTTCCGTGCGAAGCCGAATATCAGAAGTATCAGGATGATGCATGTGAAGATGAAGGCCGGGACATTGAGCCTCTCCCGCTTGATTATCTCCGGTCCCCTGCG
The DNA here is from genome assembly GCA_964608735.1 of uncultured Planctomycetota bacterium. GTDB lineage: Bacteria > JAJVIF01 > JAJVIF01 > JAPKYR01 > CAZSPL01 > CAZSPL01. The sequence goes on from CAZSPL010000029.1 coordinate 15,427, forward strand.
TCGAGGCTTGATTATCTCAGGTATGCTCGACGGCGCGGGTTTCCTGCTCTCGTATGGGATCCCCTTTAATTCGCTGATGAGTCTCTGCGCCGATTCGGCTTTGTTCGAATGCGGATTCTCTCTCCTGAAGGCTTCGAGATTGGCTATGGCTTCCTTCTTCTCGCCGAGCAGCTTGTAGACATAGCCTATGTTGAGCCTTGCATCGCCAAAATCGGGCTTCAAATCGAGGCTCATCCTGTAGCGATGAACCGCGCCCTGGTAATCCCCCGTGAGGAAAAGCGCGTTGCCCAGCAGGAAATGGCGGTAGTAATTCTTCGGGTCTTCCTTTAGCTCGGATTCCAGCACCCGTATGAACTGCGCCATATCGTCGTCGTATGCCCTCTCCAGTCCTTCGAGTGGCAGCGGCTGACGCCTGTTGCATTTCGGGCAATAAAGCGTATGGGGCTGGATATCCGCCCCGCATTTGAAGCAGGCCGCCGACTGCGCTCCTTTCTCTTTCCCGGTTTTGTTCTTTCCAAACACTTTTTACACTGCTCCTTTAAGATACCTCAGAAAGCCAAAAAGGTTTAGAAATACCGCCGTCAAATGGAAATTTCAGTCACAAGGGCTACGAACGAAAAAGCGTCTTGTCAGGTACTACGGTTTCATAATACCTCATGTGTTCCACACTGAAAAGTGAACCGGCCCGTGTAAAAAGGAATCGTATGTGTGTTCAACTACGATGAACACGCTTTGGGAAAATATTAAGGTTACTTTCAGGACGCACATGCTGTATGTCGTCCTGATTCCACTCTTGTGCGTTCTGGCGTTCGCATGCGCCAATGTGAACGGCATTATCAACCCGGCATATCAACCGTTCAAGGATGCGAATATTGCTGATAATCAGGAGAACGGGGGCTCATACGCATCTGAGAGCGCCAGGATGATCCCCCTCGGCGGGCGGGTGGATATCGCGAGCGGAGAGTCGTTTGAAGGCATCGACAATGCCGCGACGAAGGGTTCGTCTTCCGCCGCTCCCGCTATTTCGGGCTCGCTTTCCGGAGCGGTCGATCCGCCGGCTCCCACCATCGAAGAACCGCAGTTCAGCCGCAGTTCATATGAGGTTTTCCATCCCACGCTTGACGATGCCGTGCGTGAAATACAGGGCTTCTTCCTTATTGACGGAGCGGAATTGATCCCAGAGAGAAGCATCGGCTCGAGGGGCGAGAGGTTCGAATCATACGATCTCGCATTCAGGCTTCCAGAAGGCACTAACTATTCGGAAGTTGTAAAGGCATATGCCGCAAGACTCGACCCTGGGTACTACAGGAAAGACAGGAAAAGCGACACCGGTTCCTCCACCTATTTCAGGATCGAGAAAATGAACTGGAATAAAGTTATCTCCATTTACGGCAGCGTGGAGAATTCCCAGATAGAAATACGCGTCCTCTTCAACAAGCTCATGAAGAAATAGCTTGAGCGGATGTGTAAAAAAATCCCCCGTTTCACCGGGGGATGTTTATATCCAGTCAGAAGTTAATCTTACTCAAACAGGCCCGATAATTCCCAGTCGCGCCTGAATTTCGGCCAGGGAAGCAGTGCCTCATCGGGATACGCCACTTCGGTCGACAGCAGGTAGACCTTGCCGTCGAAACTTCCGATGGCGATATCGCCAATGGCATCCCCGGTCGGATCCCCCACAGCCGGTGACGAATCGATCCAGTTTCCGGTGGGATGCTCCCACGCCGCGTCGCCCGTCACGCCGTTCACGAGGTACAGTTTGAAGTCGTCGCTTCCAACTATCGCATCGACGAATCCATCGCCCGTAAGGTCTGCGAGCGCGGCTGACGAGAATATCCTGTCGCCGGACTCAAAATCCCAGATTAAGCTTCCGTCGATGCCGCTTACGGCGTAAAGCTTGTAATCATCGCTCCCGAATACGATGTCGGGGACATCATCGGTATCGATGTATCCCAGCGACGGGCTTGTCCAGCATTTGTCGCCGGTTTCGAAACTGAAATATTCCTCGTGCGTCGCGCCGTTGATGACATAACAGAAATTATCGAGTGATGTCACAGCGACATCGAGCACGTCATCGCCCGTGAAATCGTAAAGCGCCGGCGAGCCGTTCACCCAGTCGCCGGTCTCGAATGTCCAGATACCAGTGCCGTCCGCGCCGTTCACAGCATGCACGAAGTTGTTCCGCGAGCCGACGAACGCATCGGGGATTCCATCGCCGGTGATATCGCCAAGCGCGGCGGATGAATAAACCGGCCCGCCCGTATCATAGCTCCACATCTCGGTGCCGTCTTCGCCGTCGATGGCGTAGAGCTTGCCGTCAAACGAGCCGACTACCGCGTCCATGTATCCGTCGTCGTTGAGGTCGGCAAGCGCCGCCGACGCGTGCACTATATCGCCGGTCGGGAATGACCAGACTTCAGAGCCAAACTCGCCTTCGATGCGGTATACATTGTGGTCATATGAACCGATGACTATATCCGTTGCACCGCCCGCGGTAATCTCATAAGCTACCGCCGGCGATGCGTCTATCCAGTTCCCGGTGGGGAACGACCATATCAGCCCGCCATCGGCCCCGGAGAATGCATAGCAGAAAGTATCCTCGCTGCCGATGATGACGTCGTCGATCAAATCGCCGTTGACGTCGACGAACACAGGCGACGAGTTGATGACCCCGGCGGTCTGCGCGAACCATTCTTCCTGCGCAACTATATACGGCGTCGCCGCAAGCTCCACCGTGTTCGTATCCTCAAATCCGAGGGCGTCTTCCGCGCGAACAGCGAAGTGATATTCCTGCCCGTTGACAAGACCGCCGACAAGCTGAGGGGAGCCGTCTGCATCGATTATGCTCGGCGCGGCGCCGAAATCTATTGGCGTTGTCTCTGAGTAATAAACGTTGTAATGAACGGGGATATCCGGGTCTACGGCAACTCCATAAGTCACCGTTACATGGCCGTTGCCCGGCACCACGCCGGTTATCCCGACCGTATCCACCCATACGGGCGGCCCCTCGGGCCATTCATCGACTATGACCGTAACATAGTCGTAAAGCAGCCACTGGTTCTCTTCCGATTTGGCGCTGATAAGGCAGTTGTAGCGGCCTTCGGCGGCGCCGTATTCATTGGAGATCTCGAGGAAATAATAATCCCCGGCTCCGTGGTTCATCGCGACTTCGCCCGGGAATCCGAGCCCCGACAGGTCGATGTTGACGTATTCAACATCGCTCTGCCAGTCGCGTACAATGCAGCTCACCGTGGCTGTTTCGAGTCCCGGACCGTCGAGGTGAGAATCGACATCCTGGTCGACTATCTCGTACGGCTCTTTCTGGTTGCCGGGCCATGATGCATCCACCAAGTAGCTCACATTGTAGTTTGGGGGGTTGGGGAATTTTATCTCGTAGAAAACATCGTGGATCATCCCCGGCGTGAACTGGCGCTTCGTAAGAGCCGCCGCGAACACCTTGAACGGGTTGATGTCGGCCGGGTCGTCATCGTCGAAAAGCTTCGTGTAGTCATCGACATTCACGAGCATCCTCGGGTCACCGGAATCGAACAGGAGCGTACCCCTGACATCATACCCGGTAAGGTCCGTGGGATTCTTAAGGCTCACGATGATCGTGTAGACCTTCTCGACAGGATCGAAGCCGGTTACGTGAACCTTGATGCAGTCATCGCAGTTCGGGGGAATAAGGAATCCGGTCACGTTGTAATGCCCTTCTCCAATGCGTGGATAAACTATCTCCACGTCGAGTGTTGCCGGATCGATGTTGAAATCGAATGCCGTCCAGATAACCCTTCCGGAACTCGCCGCGTCAATCGCCGCCGGTTTTGCGATATCCGGTGAAACCGTTATCCCCGAGGAGGAACATCCGGCAACCATCAATATCACAAACACCATGAGGAGAGAAGGCTGACAGTGACGAGGAATGCGAAAGCTCATAAAGCACTCCTTTGACAAATTATGAAATAGCATTATATATCACCCGGACACTAAAAGAAAGATTATTGTTTAAGCCTGATAAACATTGAACGATTCCGATAGTATGGTATATTATCATTATAAAAGTTCTCCCGGAAGCACCACTTTATAGGTTAGAGGTGGCAATAATGTTAGAAAGGAAGACCCGGGCGGATGGGTTCACGCTCATCGAGCTGCTTGTAGTAATAACCATTATCGGCATACTTGCGGCTATAGCCCTCCCGAACTACATCAAGGCGAAGGACAAAGCGAAGGAAGCCGAAGTCAAGGCCAACGTACACACCATCCAGATCGCCCTGGAGCGCTACATGACCGACAGCAAGGCGTACCCGGCATACCTTATCGGCGGCGATGCCGAGGGATGGAATTACTGGCACAGGATACACGACTCCGAGGAGCCGGAGAATCTCCAGGTAGAGGACCCGCTGCTCACCTTTGACTACATCGTGTCTTATCCAGCCAACCCCTTCACGGAAAATGGGGACATCATTATCGGCGCGACGACCGACATTCCCGATTACCACCAGGGCGATGGCGACCCACGGTTCGGTTACCGCGGCTCGATAATGGGCAACGGCGTCGAGGACTTCTTTTTCTACAAATTCCGCGAGGGTGGATACCCGACGAGTTGGACGAGCCATATCGAGACGAGGCGGACGCTTCCCGAAGGACTGCCGTTCCCGGACACCGAAGATACGACCTATGGAATGGGCCTCCACTATATGTTCGGGGGGCACCGTGTGTGGCGCACCGATGGGAGCATGGACACGGTATGCACGTTCTGGCCGGGGAACTTCTTCTATCGAGCGAGCGGGATTCACTCCGCTAACCAGCGCGCGGGATGGACCTATTTCGACCCCGGATACACACTGCCGAATAAAGTTGACAGATATATCCTTGGCGGCTTCGGCTCTTTGCGGAATCCGGGGCGCGACATCATCCGGATGGAGTACCTCGATCCCGACGGGAATCAGATCCTGTATCGCCAGCCTCCACCCTGGCCGGAAAATCCCGATCCTTCTTTTGGTGGCTATGCATCAATACCTCTCGGATGGCCGCCCTGGCCCGGCGGCGGCGGATGCGGCCTGCCGGAAATCGCCGGCGGCGGCGATGCATGGCATGGGCCATATTATCCCTACGACTCCAAACCTCAATATGGATGGATCTGGGGCTCTCCTGATGGACATCCCGATGGCGTCATTCACATCACCTGGTCTGGTGCTGACAGCCAGAAATTCGATTAGAACATTTATAGCTGATTAATTTGCTGCATCATGCCCGGCTGACCGCCGGGCTTTTTTCCCATGACTTAGAGGGCAGGATTTCTCGCCGAGGTAAGCTCGGATACTGCGTCGTCCACCGATGGGAAAATCATGAATAGCTTATCGAAGGATGTTACGCGGAGGATCCTCAGATGGTCGCTGTGCGGCGTAATAAGGCACACTGTACGTTTCGGGTTATCCTTGACACGCCGGTGTATCGATACCAGCCCCTGCAGCGCCGAGCTGTCGAAGTATGAAACATCCGACCAGTCGAGCAGAATAATCGTGGCGCCGTCATCGAAGGTTTTATCCACTTCGGTAACCATCCTCTCCCAATTGCCGAATTTGATGTCGCCATGAACAGAGATTTCGTGATAGTCATCCCTGCAGTTTCTCTTTATGAGCATACTGTTGTTCAAAACAATCACCCCGTTTTTTATAGCAAGCCGCAATGCGGTTGCACAATATATATCCACTGTGAATGGCTGGAATTATACTCAGATTCATATAAGCCTTATTCGGTCTTAATATTGCCCTGAATTATCGAGCCCCCTGCGGAATTTCGGCCAGACGCATAGCGACGCGCCCTGTACCGGGGCGTTGGAATCTATGCAGTAGACATTACCGTCGACGCACCCGAATACGATTTCCAGGTAGCCGTCGCTGTCGACATCGACAACCGTGGGCGATGAATCGACCCACGACCCGGCGTAATAATTCCACAGCGCTTCGCCGCTCGAGCCGTCTATGCACCACAGGTAACCGTCATTCGAGCCGACAACCACGTCGAGCACGCCGTCGCCGGACATCTCTACTACCGCCGCCGAAGACCATATCCGCCCTCCCGACGGAAAATCCCATATCACATCGCCGGTCTTGCCGTCGAGAAGATAGAACGCAGTGTTATCAGCTCCAAGCACGACATCGAGAGCGCCATCGCCGGTGAAATCGCCCAGCGCCGGGGATGTCTGAACATAACCCCCGACCTCATGTTTCCATTCAAGCCCGCCTGCCATCGTGAGCGCGTAGACCCAGCCGTCAAGCGACGCGAACACCACTTCGAGCGCGCCATCGTCGTCTATATCACCTATCGCTGGACTTGAATTAATGGGAGCCCCGGTGGGATATATCCATTTTATGCCGCCCGCACCGCTCACACAATAAAGGCTCCCGCTGCGGCTTCCAATAAATGCCTCGTAAATCCCGTCGCTGTTGTAGTCGCATAGAGCGGGCGATGAGAACACCCCGTCGCCTGTATCGAATTGCGCTTCCTGCGAGCCCGTCTCCGATATCTTGTATATGTAACCGCCCAGGGTTCCGAAGATTATCTCACGCTCACCATCGTCGTCGACATCCGCTATCGCCGGCGATGACGATACAACCCCCATCACGGGAACCTGGAGGCTCGGTATACCCGTTTCTCCGTCGATAATATGCAGCCGGTAGTCGTAACCGCCAATGATGACATCAGGCACATCGCTCCCGACAACATCGGCGATGCATGGCGATGAATCGAACCAGTCCCAGCCACTGAATGTCCAGATTGGAGTGCCGTCGTCCCCATCAAGCGCCTTCACCTGGTTATTCCATCCCCCGACTATTATATCGAGCACATTATCTCCGTCGACGTCTGCATAGCTCGGCGATGAAAACACCACGCCGCCGAACGGGTGGACCCATCGCACTTCCGGGGACGACCAGACATATGCCGCGGCTTCCATCGTGTTGCTATCTTCGAGGCCCAGTGCATCGACAGCCCTTACGGCGAAATGATAATTCTCATGGTGCTCGAGTCCCGTAACCTTATACGGTGATGCAGTTACTCCAGTGATAGTCGAAGCGGTGCTGAAATTTATCGGCGCCGTCTTCGAATAATAAACCGTATATGTAACGGGAGTATCCGGGTCTGTCGCCGTGCCGAAAGTTACCGTCGCGAAATCGAATCCGCCCGTCGCGCCGCTGATACCCGCCGGCCCCTGCCATACTGGTGGAAGGTTCGGGCATCCCGACATCTCAACCGTGTTGTCATCTTCCATCCCGAGGGAGTCCATGGCGCGTACGGCGAAGAAATAGGTTTTCGCGTCATCGAGGCTGTTCACGATCCCGGGCGATGCAGCCACATTCAAACTTGATGCCGTACCGAAATCGATTGGCGTGGTTTCCGAGTAGTAAATGTTGTATGTCACCGGGACATCCGTATCCGATGCCGTACCGAAGCCGACTTCCATTGCCTGCGAAAGCGGAGTCAACGACTGCACGCCGATTGTGTCATCCCATACCGGCGGGTCGTTGACGAAAAATGGTGTCGCGGCCATTTCGACGATGTTGCTATCCTCGAGGCCGAATGAATCGCGCGCCCGTACCGCGAAATAATATTCCTGAAAATTGACCAGGTCTTCCACGACGGTCGGCGATCCGATATCGCTCTCAACGGTCGATGCCGTACCGAAATCGATGGGGGATGTTTCCGAGTAGTAGACGACATAGGTTATCGGCAAATTCGGGTCCGATGCGGTTCCGTATGTCACTTCGACCTGCGCATCCCCCGGCGTCGCGCCCGTGATGCCGATAGTGTCGTCCCATACGGGCGGGGTATTCACATATCCCTCGATCTCAAGGGTGACTTTATCGTAAAGCTTCACGACATTGTCGTCGCTCTTCGTCTCGATCCACAAATCATATTCCCCTGCCGGGGTGCTCCATTCGTTGACGACATCCGCGCGCCATTTATCTCCCGCCTGGTGTATGAGGTCTATCGGCTCCGGTGCGCCGAGCGGGGTGACATCGAGCTTCACGTATTCGATATTCGCCTGCCAGTCCTGCACGTATGCGACAACTTCCGCCGACTCGACACCTTCGTCGTCGAGCGGGCCGTCGAACGCCTGGTTATAAATCCGGAACGGTTCCTTCTGATTGCCGGGCCATGATGCGTCAATCACATAGAGCACATTGAAATTTGTGGGCGGCGGAAAACTGATGTTGTAAATGACTTCGTAAACGAGGCCGGGCGGGAATTTCCGCGCTGGCTGGTCGGCCGCGAATACCTTGAACGGATTCCTGTCCTTCGGGTCTGAATTATCGAACAGCTCGGTATATTCATCGGCGTTCATGAGCTTCCGCGGGTCCGACGCGCCCCCGATGAGTAGCGTGCCGCGCACATCGTAACCGGTGAGGTTCGTCGGGTTTTTAAGCGTAACGCGTATCTCGTAGACCCATCCGTCCGGATTGTATCCCTCTATAAATACCCCGATGCAGTCCGGGCATGCGGGAGGGGTCACGAATCCCGTCACGTTGTAATGAGCGTCTTCGGCGCGGGCCGGTATCGCCACGACCTTCATCTCTTCGGGGATGAATGCAAGCTCGTATACGCCCCATGTTACACGTTGCGATGCTGAATCTCCCCCCGGGGCGCTCGTCTCCCTCACCGCCTGTGAATCCGGCGCGTTAAGCCCGGGCTGTGTGATTTCCGGCGATGTCGCGCTGCATCCCACGAATGAGATCGCGAAAACCGCAAGCAGAACAATGATGGTTATTCTCATTTCAAAGCACCTTACTGCGAATACAACCTCTCCCCGGAACATCCCCGCGCTTAGTCAATAGGATTCAACACGACCCTGAAGCCGACGAATGTCCAGCGGTATCTCCGCGGCCATGTATCGCGGTACGGCATCCTCGACGCGTAGTCCGCGTCGCACGGCGCGCTTATCAGCCAAGAATAGCCGCGCTGCATCGCGTAATTCCCGCCCGATGGCGGCGTCAGGTCGCCCGACGCGTATTTCTCATAAAGGCCGTAGCTCCATCCATCGTCCATCCATTCGAAGACGTTCCCATGCAAATCGGCAACCCCGAACAGGCTGTCGCTCGCGGGATAACTGCCGACTTCGATAGGCGGATACCCGGAGAAATACGCGCCCGGATTGTAGGTGTCGCCGTATGTGTAAAGCCTGCCGTCGGTACCCCTGCCCGCCTTCTCCCATTCGGCCTCATGCGGAAGCCTCGCGCCGAACCATTTCGCGAACGCATATGCCTCATACTGACTCACGCCCGCGACCGGATAATCGGGATAGTCTTCGCCTATCGGAAGAGCCCCTTCATTCCAGCCCTTTGGCGCGGTTATTTCATTGGTATTCTTCCAGTTCCATCCCGAGCCCGACCAGTATGATTCCTCATCATACCCGCCTGCCGCTATGAACTGGGTATATTGCTCGTTCGTTATCTCGTAACGGCCCATATAGAAATCATTCGTGCGATTTATGTGTACCGGCGTCTCCTCGTTCAAATCGCATATCGGGTCGTAATACGGGTCATTGAGCGGATCGCTTCCCATTATGAAATCCCCTGCCGGGACAAAGCAGAGCGGCATCGGGCCGTTTATTGCGAGCGCGATCTTCGACGATATCGGGAAATTGTGATATTCGACAAGCCCCTGCGATACCGCGATGTCCTTATATGAAAACATACGCACTCCGACCCTGCCGTTTGGCGTATCGAGCTTGTCTACATCAACGGTTACATATAACTCCGTCTGGGCTCCAAGATCGAGCGATAATCCATCGAACTTCGCGCACCCGGAATTTTCATCGAACACCTCCGGCCCGGAGATCAGTTCGTCGAGTCCCGGACCGTATACAAGGTCGCCGTTATCGAGCCACAGTTTCGCCGAGGATAACGCGTAGTGCGACTGGCCGGTACGGTAAATCCTAAGCTCGTTCAACTGCGAGCTTATCCCGCCGCCGTTCAGAAGCCTCAGGCGCAACGCCGGTATCGTCATGGTGTCTGCATAGATGATTGTCGGCATCAGGTTGTAGCCGTAT
>CAZSPL010000030.1:0-25014 GCA_964608735.1 uncultured Planctomycetota bacterium
GGGCAATGGATCATCGATGTCTTCAATGGTAAATTCAAAAGGGAGGTCGGGATTCATATCCTCTTCAATCTGAAGAAAGCCTGGCTGCTCAACGCATTCAGTATTATCATTTATACCAGCGCCGGCATAGGCATAGGGGTTCGTTGGTGTATGGTCCAGGGCATCATCCATCGGGGGGTCGAGAAGGCCATGAATGACAACAATCATCCCGGGAAGCTTGGGAGAGATGTCATAAAGAATCGGTAAATCGCCGCCTTCGTGATTTGCGAGGTTTTCGAAATCATTAGGATAGTTTACATATTGCTGGAAGACATCCCCATCACCCCAGGTTCCAGCCGAATATGCTTCATTCCATTTGAAGGTTTTCCAGCTCTCGTCAGGATGTTTATATTCGATATCGAGTTTATATTCTTCCAACATAGGAACCAGGTCAGGGCTTCGTTTCCAATTTCCCACGCTGTCCCAGGCCCATAATCTGATTGCCTGGGCGGGATTAATCTGGCTGAAGAGTATGCTGTCAAGCGGATAACAGCCGAAAACTATCTCATCGCACCAGAAGCCGTCTTCACGAAGGGATATTTCATCGCAAGTGGAATTAACCCAGTCGTACTTCTCATCATCGTAGAAATCAGATTCATCTATAACCATAAGAAAATCGGCATGAGTCATCATCGGGGTAGGCTCATAATTGCCGAATGAGTCAAGGACATCGATTCCCCATGGATTGGAGCTGCTGTCGCAATGCCCGATTCTATCATCTCTGACGGCGCCGACGACATAGTATTTACAGGCGTTCGCATTTAAATCCGCGATAACGTTATCCCAATATTGTTCACTGAAAATATGAACATCGCATTCAGGCGATTCCTCGTAGGCATCTTTCATACCTTCAAGCCATTCAGCCGCAAGTGTTCCGGGCAAGACCTCGGGCTTATGTATAAAATCAATATTCATCGCATCCGAGGGGAAATCGCCGTATAGGACAGTGTCGATATATGTTTCCTCTATCGGGTCGCCGCAGTATGCGTAGAAATCATATGTCAGGCCGCAAATATCTGAATTCCTGCCATATTGATGACTATAGCAACCGGTAGTGGGTTGGAAACACCATCCGCCATTGCCATCCTCGGTCTCGCCGAAACCAGCGGTATCCTCATCTTCCCAAAAACCGTTGGAGGGCAGGCGAGTGTCATAATAAGGATCATTTTCAACCATTTCGTAAGTATATAACTCATCGACAAGCATCCAGCAGTTATCGGGATTCTCGATTTCATAAGCCACGTTATTGAATTCATGCTGCTTCCAGATATGAGGGTCGCAAGGCTCGCAAAAACTTATAAGTTCGCAGTCTTCGCATAACTCATATTGCGCGAAGCGCGCGCCCGGGCCGGTGCTTTCACCGCCATGGTCGAACAAGCCGTTAAGCGGTGTTTTGGAAATTTTGCCCGTGGTAAGCCCTTCGCGGGAATGGAAATATAGCTCATAGCCGTTCGGACCGATCTCGGGGATATTATCAATTGAGGGGACATGCAGCAGAACCTGGGTTCGCCCGCCCACCCGATGCATCTCGGCTTCGGAAAATACATTCCCTTGCCCATTGACTTTCCAGTTGTCCATATTGAACGCATAGGATTCTTCAACCGGGCGATTAAAGAATACGCGCACGATGCCGAGCTTGGGCTTAAGCCATATATCGGTGATTTCGGGGGCCACGGTGCATACCACGAATGAAATCCCCGCCGAAATGAAATTGTCGGCCCCATCGAATGACGCGAGGGCATAGTGCATGCCGTCATTGAGCAGGTAACCGACCTTGAATGAGACGGTTTTATCCACGGGGCTGTAGACAGGGGCAAGGTTCTCACCGTCGATGTAGCATTGGAACATCGATGACTCGGCGTAGCCTTCAAAGTTTTTCAGCGCTACGGTGAATTTGGGCGATTGGATTGTGGTCGATTTCGGAAGGTACGGATAATCGATAATTTCGGTCGGGCCGATGATCTCCAGATACGGCATCTCCCCCTGCGATTGCAAGTCATTCCCGCCGCCGGAGCGGGGGTCGTCAATCGGTTGACCGGGTTGATCGGGATTGAATGGCATGGCCGGGGATCCCACATCAGGCTGCAACGGGCTATTCACCCCCCCCCCCCGAACAGCCGATTATAAGCGGGAAAAGAAGAATAGCGAAAACAAGGAACCGGGGGATGTTCCCTGACCCTTGACGTCTCGAAGCGGATAATGCTTCCCGCATAGAACCTACCTCCCTTAAAGAACTACAAGATGAATATATCCGCGGTTCGACGGGCTGTCAAGGGGCGGGAAGGAAAAATTTGAAATTGATTTTATTTCAAAGCATCCTGATGTTGAAAACTGTGAATCTATACTTGTATATCCGAGCTATTCCGGCTGCCAGATAAACTCCCCCGCCTTGTTGACGTAGGCGTTTGCATCCTTGAACAGCTCATGAATTGTCACCGACGCGAGTCCCTGCGAGAACGGCGCGGCGGTGTCGAATTGTGGATTGATGACATAACGTCCCGACGTATCGATGTATCCCCATTTCCCCGCGCCGAATCCGCCGACCTTCGCCGCCGCGAGTCCCTCCGAAAAATCGAGCACCTCGTCGAACTGCGGGTCGATGGCCGTCGCGCCGGTCTTGTCGATGAAACCCCACTTGCGCGATTTGAAATCATCGATGCGCACCGCGGCGAGTCCGCCCGCGAACGCGCGCGCGCTGTCATATGCCGGTTTGATTATCACGGCGGCTTTCGCGTCGACGAATCCGAATTTGCCGTCGACGACGATACGTCCCAACCCCTCGGTGAAATCGTAGACCTCATCGAATTTCGGGGCGATGATGAATTCACCCGTACGGTCGATGAATCCGCCGCCGGTGGATTTCTTATATCTTATATTGACTCCGCCGAGGCCGTCGCCGAATCCCATTGTGCGGAAATATTCATGCCCCGTGATCATCGCGCCGGAGTTGTCGATGAATCCCCACTTGAGCGCGACGGGCAGGTAGATGTCGCCGGTCGCGACCGCGGCGACCCCTTCCCTGAATGCATACGCGGCGTCGAAGCGCGGGTTGATGATGTAATTCCCCCTCTCGTCGATGAATCCCCATTTCGCGGAGCGGCCGTTGCCGAACCTCACTTTGGCGAGGCCGTCGCTGAACGCGTATGCCGCATCGTAATCCGGCTGAATGGCCATATTTCCTTCGCGGTCGATGAATCCCCACTTGCCTTCGATCCGTACGGCGGCGAGGTCATCGGCGAACGCCATTGCGTAATCGGCCTGCGCATCGGTGCGGATATCCTCGAACTGCGGCTTGATCCTCATCTGCCCGGCGGCGTCGATGAATCCCCATTGCCCTTCGACGAACACCGGGTAGAGAATCGGCGGCGGCTCTGGAAGCGGCACCACCACGATCGGTTCCTCCGGCGGCTCGACGGGCGTCCTGTCGGCGGTGTAGTAACCGTAGACGAGTACCCCGATAAGGATGACCAGCCCGGCTATCAAGAAATTCCTCAGAATGTTCATACCATGCCTCTTCGCAAATATTTCCTGCACATGGATGACGGGGATAGGGGGAAAATTGTTTCAAAATGGGGATTTCCCCTTGACATCTAAACAGATGTATAGTATATACATGTATCCCATTGCCTGATAAGGGCGGAGAACCCTCCGCCCGATGTGAGAGGTCGGTCTCAGCGGAGGTTATGCACCAGCTTGTTCACGCCGCTTGAAATACACACCAATTTTTCGCTCCTCGCCGGGGCGTCGCATCTTACCGACCTTGTCGAACGCGCGGCGGAGTACGGCTACAAGGCGGTCGGGCTTGCGGATGACGATGCCCTCTACGGGGCGCCGCCGTTTTATCGTTATGCACTCGACCACGGGCTGAAGCCGCTTATCGGGGTGAATTTGACGGACATGCCACGGTCGGATTGTCAAAGACACGGACAAACTCGCGGACTCGCTTGTCCGTGCCACACAGAGGGTGAAACCCGAACCGCGACCGTCAGGGAGGGGACAAAGACACGGTCAAGCTCGAAGACTCGCGTGCCCGTGGCACCAGGAGAAAGGGAATGGAGTGGGGGCGGTAATGAGGCTAACGATAAAGGATATATCCAACCCGCGAACCGCCACCGTCGGGCGGTGATCATCGCGAAGGATGTCGAGGGTTACCGCGCCATTTGCCGACTTGTCACCGCGAGAAGAGTCACCGATGATTTCAACCTCGCCGAAGCGCTCGCGTCGCTCGGCGCGTCCGACGGGGCTTCGGCGAAGGGGGATGCTTCGGTCTTCGCTATCGTCACCGACCCGGAACTGCTGCTCGAAGCGATGAAACTCGGCGGCGGCGGGTGGCTGCTCGCGGGAATCGTGCGCGGCCTCGGAAACGGCGAGGCATCGCGTAACCGCGACCTGATGCGAATCTGCCAGGAGGAAGGGGTGCGCCCGGTGGCGCTTCCACCGGTCTTCTTCACTGACGAGGATGGGTATGAAATCCACCGCGTGCTGAGGGCCATCGGTACCCTCAGCACCACGGGCACGCTTCCCGGAGGGGAGGCGGTTCCGAAGGGGTGTTATCTGAAACCGCCCGATGATGTAGCGGCGTTGTACGAGGGGATGGAACAGGCGGTGCTGAATGCCGGCACGCTCGCGAACGAGTGCGGGTTCAAGCTCGAACGTGACGAGTGGCATTTCCCTGGTTATACACCGAAAACCGGGGTGACGCCGTTCGAAGAACTGTTCGACCGGACCTACGCGGGGCTTCGGAGGCGCTACAGCCCGCTCACCCAGAAAGCGGTGCAGCGCCTGACATTCGAGCTGGAGGTTATCGGGAATCTCGGGTTCGTGAGCTATTTTCTTGTTGTCGACGATATCAGGCAATGGGCCGCCGGCCGCGGTTACCGTACCGTAGGGCGGGGGTCGGCGGCCAACAGCATCGTATCGTTCGCGCTCGGGCTTACCGATGTCGATCCCCTCGAGCACAATCTCTACTTCGAGCGGTTCCTCAACCCGGCGCGCGAATCGCCGCCCGATATCGACCTCGATTTCAGTTGGCGTCGTCGCGACGAAGTGCTCGAATATGTCTACGAGCGTTTCGGGCGCGACCGCGTGGCGATGATATGTTCCTATGTCACATTCGCGGCGCGGAGCGCGGTACGCGAGGTATGCAAGGCGCTGGGCATACCCGACGGCGAGATAAAGCGCATCACGAAACTCATCCCGCACCTTCGTACCACCGCGGGGATAAGCGCTAAGCATCCCGAATGCCGCGACATCGACACCGAAGACGAGCTGATGCAAAAGGTGCTCCGCGTCACCGACGGCATCGCCGGGTTCCCCCGCCACCTGTCGGTGCATCCCGGCGGGATAGTCATCTCGCCGCGTCCGCTCACCGATTTGCTTCCCCTCGAAGTCGCTACGAAGGGACTGGTAGTGACGCAATACGACATGCACGGCGTCGAGGATGTCGGCCTCATCAAACTCGACCTGCTGTGCCAGCGTTCGCTCGGGGTGCTGGAGGACTCGCATCGCGAAGCCCAATCGCATACCGGGCGGGAGATCGACGTCTACGACTACAACCTGTCGCTGAACGACGGTGAGACGAAGCGGATGATACGCGATGGTCGCACGATGGGATGTTTCTACATCGAGTCCCCCGGCATGCGCAACCTGCTTCGCAAACTGCACACCGACACATTCGAGGGGCTTACCGCCGCGAGCAGCGTGATACGGCCCGGCGTCGCCGAGAGCGGGATGATGGACCAGTACATCGAGCGGCATCGCGACCCGTCGAAGACCGAATATTTGCATCCGCTGATGGAAGAGCTCCTTTCCGAGACGCACGGGGTGATGATTTACCAGGAGGATGTGTTGAAGGTGGCGCACTATCTCGGCGGACTGAGCCTCGCCGAAGCCGACCTGCTGCGCCGCGCGATGAGCGGGAAAATGCGCTCGCGCGTCGCGATGGAAAGCCTGAAGAACCACTTCCTGCGCTCCTGCCTCGAAAAAGGGATAGACCCTGAAATCGTGATGGAGATCTGGCGGCAGATGGCGAGCTTCGCGGGCTATGCGTTCTGCAAGGCGCACTCGGCGTCATACGCGCTGCTCAGTTTCCAGTGCGCTTATATGAAGGCGCATTATCCCGCCGAATTCATGGCGGGCGTGTTGAGCAACCAGGGGGGATTTTACGGCGCCGGGGCGTATGTGCAGGAAGCCCGTCGGCTCGGGCTGCGGATATTGCTTCCAGACATCAATATCTCGGAACATGATTACATTGGCCACGATGACTGGATGCGCGTGGGACTCATGGCGATACGGGGCCTGCGATATGATTCGATGCAATCGCTGCTCGAAGCAAGAGAGGCGGGCGGGCCGTTCGCCGACATCGACGATTTCCTCAGGCGTACGGATGCCGGTTTCGAGGAGACGCGCAACCTCATACGTCTCGGCGCGATGGAGAGCATGAACCGAAGCCGCGCCGAATTGATGGCCGAACTGTATGCGTCGCCGCTCGCGAAGGACAAGTCCGCGCGGGAGGAAAGCAGGGAACCGTCGCTTTTGATAGCGCCGAGGGAAACCATCTGCCTGCCGTCCAGCCTCGCCGAATATTCCCTGCGCGAGCGATGCGCCATCGAGGCGGAGAATTTCGGGTATCTCGTCAGTGCTCATCCGTTGGATCTCTTCGAGCCGATATTGATGAAGTATGACTTAGTTTCAGCGGCAAAACTTGGACAATTCGCGGGGAAGAGGGTTCGCATGGCGGGATGGATGATAGCGGCAAGGCGGATCCGTACCCGCAAGAACCACCGCTACATGAAATTCATGTCGATGGAGGACAAGAGCGGCACCTATGAGGTCACGCTTTTCCCGGATGCATACAACCGGCTGGCCCCGAAGACGATGAGCCAGGGGCCGTATGTCGTCGGTGGAAAAGTCGAGGACCACTTCGGAGTGTGTAGCTTAAACTGTGAAAAGTTGGACATACTTGAACGATTGCCCGGGGAGGATGGGGAGAAGCTCGGGCCGGACGCGCGGGAGATGGGTATCGCGAAGGTCATCGGCCCGGGAGGCGTGTGGATGTGGAGTACGTAATTGACGGCAAACCGGGGGTGCCATGCCCACTTCGAGTCTTCGAGAATGGGCGTGTCTGGAACCCCGGGTACCGCATACTTCAGTGTGCGACGGGTTTCGGGACAAGGGTGTCCCGAAACATCGATAGACGCGGGAAATATAATCCGGAGGTTGGAAAATGATAGAATGCAGACCTTACGCATATGACAGGCTGAAGCCGAGGGTGTTAATGCCGGCTGAGATCCTCATAGGGTGCGCGGGATATTCATACGACGAGTGGCGGAGCGTCTTCTATCCGCCGGACCTGGCGTCGAACAAGCGGCTCGAATACTATTCGCGCTACTTCCCGCTGGTGGAGATCAATTTCACGTTTTACCGCATGCCGACGAAGCACTCATTCGCCCGCTCGCGCGAACGCACCGGCGGCGCGACGCTGTTCAACGTGAAACTCCACCAGGATTTCACGCATACGCGCGAGGCGACGGAATCGAGCGCGGCGGAATTCCGCGAGGCGATAAAGCCGCTGGTCGACGAGGGGGTCTTCGGATGCCTGCTTGCGCAGTTCCCGTACTCGTTCCGCAACTGCCGCACGTCGCTCGAATGGATCGACAAAATCCGCGAGATGTTCGACCCGCTTCCGATAGCGGTGGAATTCCGCAACGCCGAATGGGCCGACGAGTCGGTCTACTTTTTCCTCAAGCGGCGCGGGCTGATTTTCGTCATCGTCGACGAGCCGCACCTTCGCGGGCTGATGCCGCCGGTGACGTGGGTCACGAACGAGACGGCGTACATCCGGTTCCACGGGCGCAACACGACCCTCTGGTGGGACCCGCCCGAATCGAGCCTGCGGTATAACTACCTCTACGATGAGGATGAGCTCTCCGAGTGGGTGAAGAAGATAAAGCGCATACAGGAGGATTGCGTCACCATCTATTCGGTGATGAACAACCATTTCTCCGGCAACGCGGTGCTCAACGCGCGCACGTTGCAGGAAATGTTCGGGCAGGATGTCCCGCCGCTGCGCCGACCGGATACCGGCAAGCAGGAGATGCTGTTTGAGTGATGTTAAGAAGGCTTTCGGGGCAAGGCCATTCCAGCCGGTAAAAATTGGAGCAGTCATATTTCGTAATTAACAGCATATGGTATGATTTAAAAGGTTCAGTAATACGAACATGGGTAAATTATATTGAAGCGATTACGAATATACGCTGATACCTCGGTTTTCGGGGGATATTTTGATGATGAATTCTCCTCCGCGAGCCGGGCTTTTTTCAACGAAGCTAAAAACGGCAAGTTTATATTAGTCGTGTCACCAACAACCTTGCGCGAACTGGCTGATGCGCCTGAGGATGTGCGTCGTATTCTATCGGGAATTCCTCCCGATAGAATCGAGATAACCGAGCTTACCGATGAAGCGACCGCCCTCAGGGATGCATATCTGAAGGCGGGAGTTGTCAATCAAAAATCGGCGCGTGATGCTGAGCATATAGCATGCGCATCCGTCGCCGGCGTAGACATAGTTGTGAGCTGGAACTTTAAGCATATCGTCCACTTTGATAAAATACGCGGGTATAGCGCTGTAAATCTTATGAATGGCTATTTGCCGCTTGTGATTCATTCTCCGCGCGAGGTCGTCGAGCCATGAATAGAAAGAAAAAATTTGACTGCGTCAAGATGAAATGGGATATCCAGCAGAAGATTCTCAAGGAAATGAAGGGTGTTCCTCCAGAGAAGCAACGCGCTATGATGATAGAGCGCATTCAGTCAGACCCCATACTCGGTCCTGTCTGGCGAAAGGCAAGGAGGAAAACTCCGATAGGGGCTAAAAGCGGTTCAAAGAGCTAATTTTCGCCTGATCCGGACGTCGCTTTTGGTCAAGCGCTAAAGTACGTTTATCTCTCTCCCCCGCTTAAATACCTTCCACGTATGATTCACCCCATAATGATACGCAATCTCCCGGTAGTCCGGTACGTTCATTATCACAACATCCCCCTGTTTACCAGGTTCCAGCGAGCCGAGGCGGTCGCTCCGACGCAGCGCCGCCGCCGCGTTTATAGTGCATGCGTTGATCGCCTCGGCGGGACTCATGCCGAGATATAGGCACGCGATGCTCATTATCAGCTGGATATTCTCCGTACGCGACGACCCCGGGTTGTCGTCGGTTGCCAATGCCACCGCGCATCCTGCGTCGATCATCGCGCGCGCGCGGGCGTAGGGCTTCTTCAGGAAGAAACTCGTCCCCGGCAACAGGCACGCCACAGTGTTACTTTTCGCGAGGGCTTTGATTCCCGCATCCGATGCCGCAATTAAATGGTCCGCGCTCGCGGCGTTCATCTCGACGGCAAGCTGCGCGCCGCCGAGCGGGACGATTTCATCGGCGTGAATTTTCGCGGCCATCCCGGCATCGCGTCCGGCGGCGATAATCCTGCGCCCATCCTCGATTGAAAAAACCCCTTCCTCCACGAAGACATCGATGAATTCCGCCAGCCCGCGCTTCTTTATTTCGGGGATCATCTCGTTGATGACGAGGTCGACATATTCCGATGCGCGCCCCTTGTATTCATCGGGTATCGCGTGCGCCCCGAGGAATGTCGGTACGATTTCCACCGGCATTTCGTCGTTCAGCCGCTTTATCGCTTCGAGCTGCTTCAGCTCATTCTCGAAATCGAGTCCATAGCCCGATTTCGCTTCGATTGTGGTCACGCCGAATGCAATCGACTTCTCGATATTCGCGCGGCCGTGCTCGACGATATCCTCGACCGACGCATCGCGCATCGCCGCTCTCGACGCGAGTATCCCTCCTCCCGCCTTGAGGATGTCCATATATTCGGCGCCGCGTATGCGCATCTCGAATTCGTCGAGGCGGCTTGCGGCATGCACGATGTGCGTGTGCGAATCGATGAGCCCGGGCATGATGACCTTGCCGGACGCGTCGATGAAGGTGACCCATCGAGCGCCGGAAATCTGTTTCTCGACTTCGGGCGTCCCGCCGACGAGTTTGATTATCCCCTCATCGATGAATACAGCGCCGTCTTCGATGATGCCGGGGTCGCTCAGCTCCGCGCCGCGCTTGATGCCCTTGTCGGACGCGCATGTGAGAAGCTGTGATGCGCCATGTATGAGGATTTTATTTTCTTTCATTGATATCCACGGATACTTCGTCAATTGCTGATGAACTCCCCGGTCCATGACGGTTGGGGCGGCTCGGTGCCTTTATCGAGCATATTCCACCACTTCTCGTCCGTAAGCCGGTCACCTATGGGCCACGGGAATTCGTAATATGAGAACACGGCTCCCTTGGTGATCTGCAATCCGCCGACGCCGTCCGATGTGACGACATAAATCTCGAACACGCGGCCCACACCTTCTTCGAGAACCGCGCCGCCCGTGTCGGTCGCGACATCGGCAACCAGCGCGGCCCGCTCATCTCCCTCGAAATACGACGGGTAGCCTCCGCCCGCTACATCAGCGGAATAGAGGGTCATCGATGAAAGCCATCCCCCGAAATACTGGAGCGTGTCATAATCATAGGCCGAAATCTCCTCGCCGAAAAGCTCCTTCGTGGCGATATCCTTCAGGAAACCGAGCTTGTTTTCAAGGCTTTCAAGCGGATATTCCATGCTCCAGGGAAGAATGTCCAATTGCGTCAGGCCGGATTGCGTCATGCGCGTCAATTCCAGCAACCGCGAGTACGCCGCTATATTCGGCTCGACATAGCCGCGTATTACCGGCTTATCCGGCTCTTCCGAGTCGCCGCATTCGGCCATGGACTGCTTGGCGTAAAGGATGGTGTCATGCTTCAGCTCGGTCCAGCTTCCGAGCGCGGAATGAAGGTCCTTGAGTGTCCATTCTCTCCCCCGCATGAATGCCGGGTAGGCATCATCCTTGGTCGATGTTACGGCCTGCAGCGTATAGAGCCAGTCCCAGTAGATGTTCTGTGTCCACATGTCGGTGTCGAATGAATCGATTATGGTTTTCAGTTTCGCGAGCTGTGTCTTGTAATGAAGATATTGCGTTTCCCCCATGCCGTCGAGGAGCTCATATGCCGTCTGATGTCCCATCGCGGCGAAGACATCAAGCGCTTTCGGGAGCATGCGGTCTTCTACTTCGCGCTCGGTGAGCTCATCGAATATATATGCATCGAGCACGAATCGCTGCCCCATCAGGCGGAATCCGCGCGAGGCTTCTTCCTTGTCCTCGTTGAGATCGACAACCATTGAATTGATGAGCGGTGGGGGAAGCATCCGTGCGGCATCGATGAATGACTTGAGCTTCGCGTTGTCCGCGAAGTCGCTCGCATTGGGCGCATCGCCAAAGATTTGTTTGATGAGCGGCTCGTAGTCGTAGATGCTGAGATCGTCGGATTTGCCGACGAAAAATACGGTGGGGTCATACACCTTCGACCAGAGGTTCATCACCGGGACGCCGTCGGCATCGGTGTTCCGCATCAGGTGCGTGATGAGGAGCGCCGCGCGGGTCAATTCTTCATCCGATGTGCTGAAGTTCATCCGCCCGTACCACATCATCGTCTTGAAATAGCGTTTCAGCAAATCATCGCGCGTATAATGCCCGCGCGGGACATACTGGCTGTAATCTTCCCAGTAAGGCCCACCGGTGTAGAAGAGCGATGATTGTTGCAGCCCATAGTGCGCGTCGATCTGGTCGAGTTCCGCGGCGACAACATCCGCGACCGCATCCGGCGCATCGGGCGGCGTTTCTTCTATCAACTGCTCAGCTACAGCGAAATATCCGAGCACCCGCCATGCCGTGTCCTCCATGGGAGTGCCGACGGCTTTGGAATATTCCGCCTCGGCGGCGTCGACCATGGCTGTGGTGAACGATTCGATAGCCGCGGCGAGCTGGTCGCGTTCGAGTTCCCTCAGCAGCTTGTCGAACAGAAGGTGATAGACATGCAACACGGCATCGGTGGTCGCGAATACCGGGAGCTCGTCGTATTCCAGCTTCTCATAAATGTTGTGGAACTGCCGCCACCCGGCGGGCTTGACCACGAAGCCGTTCGCGCTCAGCATCTTGAGCTGCTCATCGCTGAGCCCGTATTTGTCCAGGTATTTTACATTGGTGAGGTCGACCGGCAGTTCATAGTCGGTACCGAGAAATGCATCCGGCATCGAAACCGTCTCCGGCTCATACAGGCCGGAGAATCCCGCCGACGGGATCACCGTCGTATCCCCTGTCGTCGCGCCATCGGCGTGGCTGATATTGGCGGCGAGCATCAGCAGCATTAATGCGAGAATCATGGAGCGAAAAGTGATTTTCATTTTCGTGCCTCCAGTAGTATTCTCGCAAGCCTTTCTTCTTTTGTCCAGATGCGTGACCGTGAAAATTAATATGCGACGATATCGGCAATGTCATCCATGTTGATATCCTCGAGAGATAATTCACTGACACGCACTTCCGAACTCCGCCACTGAAGTGTAAACCCGAACTCAACCCATTCCCATACGGTGACGTGTTCGGCTGGCGCATCCCTTCCCGCATCGTATGTTCCTTCGAGCGCGACGAGCTCAGCTTTGCCATCCCCATCGACATCGCCCGCGCGTATCATCGTAAGCGGCACCGGCAGCGCCGAGCCCGCCCAGATTACGCGGTATGTCCGCCCCGCCGAAGGCAACTCCTGGGGTGCTGGGTCGATCAAAACAATGTGGCAGGAGTCGCCGTTTTCATCGAATGCATTCGCTATGGGGCTTGGCTGTTCGGATTCGTCGATGAACGGCCAGTCGCGCCACGGACGCCACACGAGTAGGGCGTACTCGGGGATGCCGTCGTGAGTGAAGTCGTCCCACAGCGCGTCGCGGATATCCCATGACTCCGGAAGGTCGCCGGGCAGGGGAGGGGGGTCGGTGTAAACCGGCGCGATGGCCTGACCGGGATGCGACGGTGGATGCGTGACAGGGATGAATGTGCCGTCGTTGAAAATATAAGCGCGCCGGTGTGACTGGATATATTTCGCGTCATAGGCGATGGCTTGCAGGGAAGGGTCGAAGCTGGGGACGCTGATCCTGCGGATGGCATAATAGCCGAGAAGCCCGAGCATCAGGATGACGCCGGTTATGATTACAACAACCGCCGACGCGAGCCTCATGTCTTTCGTGCCCGATGGTCTTCCCGGTTTGTGATTCTCGCTCAAGATCATGCTCCCGGTGGAATATATTCGAGCCTGAAAATGAAAGTCACGAAAAAGCCCATGGATTTTCCATGGGCGGGTTCGTTCATTACTATACCAGGCTACTCATCCTCTTCGCCGTCATCATCATCCGTATCCTTATCCTCGCTCTCTTCATCTTCCTCAATCTCTTCATCCGGCTCTTCTTCGTCTTCATCATCCCCGGACTCTTTGTCCCGTCCACGGCCGCCGGACTTATTGCACGGTTTCATGTCGAAGAGGCTGATGTCGTCATCCTCGCGTATGTCATCTTCCTTGACGACGAGTGCGGCGGCGGCGACGGAATCCGCCTTTCCCATTTTCATGAGCCGTACTCCCTGGGTGGCGCGTCCGATGAGGGAAATGTCGCCGACCTTGGAGCGTATCATCTGCCCCTGTGTGGAGATGATCAGCAGTTCGTCGTCCTCCTTGGCGCCCCGTACCGCGCGTACTTCGCCGGTCTTGGCGGTAACGCGCGCGCAGATGACGCCCGAGCCGCCGCGGCCCTGCAGCGGGAAATCGCTGATCGCGGTGCGCTTGCCGTAGCCCTTTTCATGGACGAGGAGCACATCGCCGTCGTGCGCGAGGCACATTCCGATGACCTCGTCGCGCGTCTTGGTGGAGAGCCTGATTCCCTTCACGCCGCGCGATGTCCGCCCCATCGAGCGAACATCCGTTTCCTCGAATTGAATCGCCTTCCCGTTCTTGGTGACGAGCAGTACGCGGTCGGTCCCGCACGTGATGCGCACCCACTTGAGGTCGTCATCATCATCGAGGGCGATGGCAATCTTGCCGGTGGTCGGCATGTAGTCGTAGTCCTCGACCGCCGTTTTCTTGACTATCCCCTTCGCGGTCGCGAAGAATACAAATCCCTCGGAGTTGTGGACCGGGCACATCGCCACCACTTTCTCGCCGGGGTTCAGCGAGATGAGGTTGATGATGGGGATGCCGCGCGCGTATCGCTCATACCTCGGGATTCGGTGTGCCTTGAGGCCGTAGACGCGTCCGCGGTCGGTGAAGAAAAGAATCGTGTGATGCGTGGTGGTTATCGAAAGGCTGTCGACGACGTCGGTCTCCTTGGTGCCCATGCCCCTTATTCCCTTGCCACCGCGCCTCTGGGCCTTGAACTCGGATGCGAGGGTCTGCTTGACATAGTTGTCGCGCGTGATGCTCACCACGATGTTCTTCAGCGGGATGAGTTCTTCCTCGCCCATTTCGACGGCATTGACGTTTATCGCGGTCTTGCGTACATCGCCGAACTGCTTGCGTATGTCGTTGAGGTCGTTCTTAATGAGTTTGCGCTTCTCGTCCTCGCTTCCGAGGATTTGCTCGAGGCGTTCAATGGTTTTCTTGAGCGCGTCCCTCTCCGAAGTGAGCTTGTCATATTCGAGGCTCGTCAGGCGGCGGAGGGTCATGTCGAGTATCGCCTGGGCCTGGATTTCCGTGAATGCGAATTTTTCGATGAGGCGATTTTTCGCCTCGCCGCCGTCCTTGGATGAGCGTATGAGCGCGATTATCTTGTCGATGACATCGAGCGCCTTGATGAGTCCTTCGACGATGTGAAGCCGGTTGCGGGCTTCCTTCAATTCGAATTCCGAGCGCCTGGTGATGACTTCGAGCCTGTGGTCGATGAACGCCTGCAGCGAGTCGACCAGCCCGAAGATCTTCGGCTGCAAGCCCTGCAGTGCGAGCATGTTGACGTGATAGCGCGTGAAGAGCGGTGTGTATTTGTAAAGCCGCTTCAACATGTTCTGCGGGTTTATATCGCGCTTGAGCTCGATGACGATGCGCATGCCGGTACGGTCGCTTTCGTCGCGAAGGTCGCTGATTCCCTCGAGCTTGCCGGACTTGACCAGGTCGGCGACCTTTTCGATGAGCGAAGCCTTGTTCACCTGGTAGGGTATCTGGAAAATCACTATCCGCGAGCGGTCGCCTTTCATCGGCTCGATCTCGCTCAGCCCGTAAACATCGAGGCTTCCGCGCCCGGTGGCGAAGTAGTCCCTGATTCCCTTGATGCCGTTGATAGCCGAGCCGGTTGGAAAATCGGGCCCGTGGACGAAACGCATCAAGTCGTCGACCGTCGCATCGGGGTTGTCGAGCAAGTACGCGATGCCGTCACACAACTCGCCAAGGTTATGCGGCGGGATTCGCGTCGCCATCCCGACCGCGATGCCGTCGGTGCCGTTCATCAGCAGCGATGGGATCCTCGAGGGGAGCACCGATGGTTCCTGCCGCTGTTCGTCATAGGACAGGTTGAAATGGACCGTCTCTTTCTCGATATCGGTCGTAAGCTCTTCGCTGATCTTGCTCAGCTTGACCTCGGTGTACCTTTGCGCGGCGGGCGGGTCGCCGTCGACCGAGCCGAAGTTGCCCTGTCCGTCGATGAACGGGTAGCGCATGGTGAAC
The DNA here is from genome assembly GCA_964608735.1 of uncultured Planctomycetota bacterium. Classification (GTDB taxonomy): domain Bacteria; phylum JAJVIF01; class JAJVIF01; order JAPKYR01; family CAZSPL01; genus CAZSPL01. Next base: position 15,656 of record CAZSPL010000030.1, read on the forward strand.
TTCTGGGCGAGCCGCACCATGGTGTCGTATATCGCCTGGTCGCCGTGCGGGTGGTATTTCTTGTTGACGTCGCCTACAACCGCGGCGGATTTAACCCTCGGCCTGTTCGAGAGGTAGTTCTCTTCCCACATCGAGTAGATTATCCGGCGATGCACCGGCTTGAGGCCGTCGCGCACGTCGGGAAGCGCGCGCCCCTTGATCACTGTCATTGCGTAGGTGAGGTATGCCTCGCGCATCTCGTCGGAAATCGCCGCGTCCTCGACGATCCCGCCTTCAATTTCAGCGCCGTTGTTTGTATCGTTAGCCAAATCTCCTCCTGTACCTCATTCGCGGACGGCATGCCCGTTATTCAGCCGGGCCCGTCGGTTCCGGTTCGAACTTGTCAATATCGAGTATCACGCGTGTATCATGGCCCTCGTGAAGCATTATCGGCTTGATCACATATTCGATTCCCCTGAGCTCCTTGCCGATGAAACCGAAGTAGAAATAGTATTCCTGCATGTAGTGGACCATCTGGCGGTACGTCTGCTTGGAGATGGGGAACCTCATGCGCTCCCTGCCGCGGGCGAAGTAAATGATGCTCGCCTCGTACTCGTTTGGATTCATCTCGATGCGGTCCGCCTGCCTTTCAAGCCCGAGAGTGATGAGCGATTCGAGTATCGTCTTGACTTCCAGCCACGGCCCTTCCTGGAATATCTCGCGCCCCTTATCGGTAAGGGGATTGATATCCTCGGGAAGCAGTCTCCTGATTTCGATGACCACTTTCTCGCCGAGCGCCATCCGTCCTTCTTTTATGCGGAATAAATATTGCGTGTCTTCGACGTTCATCACGTGCTGGCCGGTGGTGAATCCGGGCGCGAGCGCGACTTTCCACAGCTCCGCGAACGACGCGATGGGGATCGACATGACCCTACGGTTATCGAGGTTGGGCTGTACGAAGTATACGGCGATGTCGTCCTTCTCCGGGACGAAATGAATCTCGTGCGCGCCCTCCTCCGTGGCGCCGTGGAGTATCGCTTCCACGTAGCGCATGAGCTGGTTGCGCCTTGCCATTTCTCTTTCGTTTGATTTATCAGCGGTCATTTCATCAGCCGCCTATACTTCAAGCAGTTCCACCGTATCGGCATTTTCGTTAATGAACGCTTTCCTGCGCTCGACACCCTCCCCCATGAGCATCGTGAATGTCTCCTCCGCGCGCTCGGCATCCTCTATGATGACCCGCGTGAGCTTCCGGTGACGCACATCGAGAGTGGTTTCCCAGAGGTCCTGGGCGTTCATCTCGCCGAGTCCCTTGAACCTGTTCACTTCGAACTTCTTGCCCTTAAAATCCTTGCGAAGCTCCTTCAGCGCCTTGTCGTCGCGGGCGTAGAAGCTCTTGTCGCCGCGCCTTATCCTGTAAAGCGGCGGTTGTGCGATATAGAGATGTCCATCCTCGATAAGTTTTTTCATATGCCTGAAAAAGAATGTGAGAATCAGCGTCATTATATGGCTGCCGTCGACATCCGCGTCGGTAAGGATGATGATCTTCCCGTACCGGAGCTTCCCCTGGTCGAATTCCTCATCGACGCTCGTCCCGATGGCGGTTATAAGGTTGCTTATCTCTTCGTTTGAGAGGATTTTATCTATCCGGGCTTTTTCGACATTGATGATCTTACCCTTGAGCGGAAGTATGGCCTGGTAGCGCCGGTCGCGCGCTTCCTTGGCGGTACCCAACGCCGAATCCCCCTCGACGAGGAATATCTCGGTGAGGGATGATTCTTTCTCGGCGCAGTCCATCAGTTTGCCCGGAAGGAATGTCGAAGAGAGAATCGACTTGCGGCGGGTCATCTCCTTGGCCTTGCGCGCGGCCTCGCGCGCCCGCATCGCATCGATGCCCTTGGATACGATGCGCTTGGTGATGTTGGGGTTCTCTTCGAGGAAGATGCAAAGGTCCTCGTAAATCGCGCTCTCGACGATGCCCTTCATGTCTGAGTTGCCGAGTTGTGTCTTGGTCTGCCCTTCGAACTGGGGGTCGCGAAGCTTTACGGAGACGATGGCGGTCAGCCCCTCGCGGACATCGTCGCCCGAAAGGTTGTTGTCCTTATCCCGCACATGATTGAGCTTGCGCCCGATGAAATTTATCCCCTGTGTAAGGGCCGATTTGAACCCCGTAAGGTGCGTGCCGCCTTCGGTCGTGGGGATGTTGTTCGCGAATGTGAGGATCCTCTCTTTGTAGCCGGTGTTGTACTGGAACGCGGCTTCGACCACGAAACCTTCCCCTTCTTTCTTCATGTAGAAAGGCTTGTTGTGTAGCGATGGCTGTTCCGTGTCGGCGTTCATGGCTTTGATATAGGCAACGAGCCCGCCGTTGAACATGTATTCGTCCGATGCGCCGGTGCGCTCGTCCTTGAGCGTTATCTTCAGCCCGGCGTTCAAATAGGCCAGTTCCTTCAGCCTGCGGGAAATGCTTTCATACTTGAAATCGAGGGTTTCGAATATCTCGGGATCGGGCTTGAATGTCGTCCTCGTACCGGTCGACTTGACCGGCTTGACCTTCTCCAGCGCCATAACGACCTTTCCGCGCTCGTAGCGCTGGTGGTAGAGGTATCCATCGGTACGGACTTCCACATCGCACCATTCGGACAGCGCGTTGACGACGCTTACTCCAACCCCGTGAAGCCCTCCCGAGACCTTGTAGCCTCCGTCGGCGGAAAACTTACCCCCCGCGTGCAGGATGGTCATGACGACTTCCACCGCGGACTTGCCCTCGTCCTTGTGGGTCCCGACCGGTATGCCCCTGCCGTTGTCCTCGACGGCCACGGAGCCGTCCTTGTTGATTACCACATCGATCCTGGTGGCGAACCCGGCCATCGCTTCGTCGATGGAGTTATCCACGACTTCGGCGACGAGATGGTGCAGCCCCTTCTCGCTCGTGGAGCCGATGTACATCGCCGGGCGCCGCCTTACAGCTTCGAGTCCCTTGAGGACTTTAATGCTGTCAGCGTCATACTTGGCGTTGGTATTCTTAGCTTTTTCCGGGTCACTCTTGTTCGGTTTTCCCGGAGGTTTTCTGCTGCTCATCGAGATATCCTTTCCACCTGGACCCATAGTATCCATAAGAGCCTCAATTATACCATTTTATGCTGGTTATAGCTAATTTCAGCCATTTAAATCTTATTCTATCATATTGCGTTTTATTCACATTATCCATCGTATTCAGCGACCTCTTCCCGCCCCCTTCCAGACCCTTCATGGGAACACTGCCAAAGCCCGGACAGTTAGCTGAATCCACCGGAGGGGAAATGCATTTTTTAAGGTAAAAACAGCTTGATTTTCAGTGTACCGTCGGCCTTGAGCTATTTAAAAAATCCACGGGAGCCCACCATTCCTGGTGGGCTCCCGGAATATTCGATTTCGGAAGAAGCCTACTTTTGCGGGAACGGGTCATAGGTTATCAGGTCCGGCAGTATCGATAGAAGCTGCATCGAACCTTCGTTGAGATGACCGTTATCCGAGAGAAACTCGACTTCACTAAGCGGCACGTTGCCTTCGAGAGCCCAGGTCAGGAAGAGCTGGGTCGACTTGAGGTCGTCGGTGTAGATCAGGTCATGCTCGCATGTGTAGGCCGGGGCGGCTACGAGAGCCTTCTGCAGACTGCTGTAGACGTCAGGGAAATACGACTGGACAAGACCGTACATCGGGAGCCATGGCCCGATCTCTACGGGGTCGCTATAGACGTTGCCCAGGAGCGTAAACTTCGTGCCGGCCCATCCGACCCATGCGTCCGCATCGTTGAAATTGGAAAGGGCGTCCTCATACTCGGCGAGCGCCTGGTCCCATTCGAAACCGGGGAACATCGGGTTGAAACTTCCCTGGTTATCCTTGCCGCGCTTTGCATGAACCCACGCGATCCCGTTGAGGGCGGAAGACGATTTGGTCATGTCTTCATCGCCGTTGGCGGACAGCTTGCGCGATGTCAAGGCGCGGTTGAAGTATATGAGCGCCTGTGTGAAATCCTTCTGCTTGTATGCATCCCATCCGAGTTCGAGCCACGGGTTGTCGAGCATGACGTTGCCCATGTTGACCGTACCGGGGCTGCTGAATGTAATCTCCTGCTCGAATCCAAGGAACCGCCCCACGGACTGGTTCTTGTGCTCCGCGATAAAGGTGAGCTTCTGCCCGATGGGAAGGTTCTGGATGAGGAACGTGCCGGCTTCGGGTCCGCTCGCGGGGGGGTTGAAGATCGGAGCGACCTTGATGCCCTGTTCGGTGGACACGGTTATCGTGGTGTCGAAACCGCCGACCGGGTAGCCTTCACGGTCGACCAGCGTGCCCTGCAGGGAGCCGAGCGAGTTATTGGCGTTCCCGCCGGGATCCGGGACAAACGGGTCGCCGCTTCCGGAACCGGAGCAGGAACCGAGCCACAGCCAGGCTGTGAGAAGCACCGCGAGGGCAATATATTTCTTGGTGTTGTTATGCATTATCGAAATCCTCCGTATCTCTCCGGTTCATTAAGAATAATTGAAATCGGTAATCTCAATCGATGTCTGCGCCGAGATCTCCTTGGGCAGTGTCGGGTCGTCGAGGAGGTGCTTCGGTACGCCGATAACATCGATCACCAGCGTCCCGAAACGCATCCCGAGATCCTGCATCAGGTGTACGCGCCCGAAGTATGTCGCGTCATCCTGCATGAAGAACACGATTTCATTCGGGAAGTAGTTGTAATCCGGCACGATCGGCTCGTCGATTATACCGTCCCCGTCTTCATCCCAACCGATGTTGTAACCGATGGGATAGCCGTCGTTTATCAATTCGCCCTCGCTGTCGAATGCGACCTGCGGGGGTTCGAGGAGCTCAAACTTGGTGCGCATCACGAAGATGATATCGCCGTGCAGGATCGGGTTTGTGAACGCCCTGACGATCATGTCGTCCTCGAATGGCGTGAACGTTTCCTGCAGTGCGGCATAGGCATCGACGAGTCCCCAGCCGGTCTGTGAATCGATGCCCGGCGTGCCAACGACATCGGCGTTCGCCGAATCCTTCAAAAGCTGCGTGACCTGCTTCGCCGAGAGGAACGGGTACTGCGACCAGATCAGGGCCGCGGTACCGCTCACGAACGGCGCGGCGAACGATGTGCCGGTGCCGACCGCGTAGGGGTCGCCGTAGCCATGAAGGAAGGTCGAGATGATATCCTTGCCCGGGGCCACGAGGAATGCCTGGGTGTCAAGCGGCTCGGTGAAGGATGGCTTGTTAGACGAAAGCAGCAGGCCGTTCGCCTGGTCGATAGCGCCTACCGCGATTACATCCGAGTAACCCGCGGGGTAGGTGGTGGAGATGCCGTCGTTGACCGCCTTGCCGAAATCGCCGGCGGCGGCGACGAGCAGCGCGCCCTTCGACACGGCATAGTCCACCGCGTCCGATTCACTCTGCAGCGGCCCGTCAACATTCATCCGCTCGAAGCCGTAAGACATGTTGATAATGAGCCTTGCATTATACGGGTTGTAGAAGTACTCCCCTTCGCCGTCGTAGATGTCGGTCTCATCCTTGGCGTTGAGGTACTGGTTTGTCGCATAGAGTATCGCACTCGCGCTGAGTGCGCTGGTGCCGACTCCCTGCTCGTCCATCATCTTGATGGCGAGTATTCTCGGGTGCCAGGCGACCGATGCGATCCCGACGCCGTTGTCGGAGATCGCCGCGCAGATACCGGCGACCTGTGTCCCGTGGCCGTTGTCGTCCATCGGGTCGGAAAAGGGGTTGCCGTTGCTGATGAGGTTGAGTCCCTCGATGAACTTCATGTTGTCCTGGAACTGCGAGGGATTCAGGTCTTCGTGCTTGTAGTCGACGCCGGTGTCGAGTATCGCGATAAGAACATCGTTGACCGTCACATCGCCCGGCGGAGGCGGCGTGACATAACCGGGCTCGATCACCCATGCCTTCGGGGCATTGATGTGGAACAGCCCCCACTGGTCGGTGAAGAACTGGTCGCTCGGGGTGATGGATGTGTCGAACGCGCGTTCGTAATAAACCGGTTCGCAGACCTTGACCGCGGGATGCCCGGCGAGAGCCGAGACCGCCGTGGTAAGGCTCACATCCTGGGGAATCTCGATGGTGTACCACCCGATTTCCGGCAGGTGCTTTACCACGCTGAGATCGTATTTTTCGAAGAACGCGGCGATATCCGCGTCATTCATTTCCGGGGTGAATTTCAGCATTAACTGGTCCGGGACGATATTCCCGGCCGGCAGCTCGCGATTTACTTCCGATTCAATCGCCATCGTTGCCGTTCCATCGGTGCTGAAGCTCTGCGCGTAGCGCCCCTGGTAGAGGGATTCCGGCTCGGATGGGGAGCATCCGAACGCGAAGAGGAGGCAGAGGAGCAACACTGCAGTTAACGGTTTGGCTAAGGAATACAATCTGGTTCCTCCAGCAAAAAATAAAATCTAATCAATTATACTGACACAATAAAAGCGCAACCGAACCGGCCCTTCAGGGCTGGATCAGATTGCGTAAGTATAAGAACTGCGCATCCACATGTCAACCTGAATCAAGCCAAGCTTGAATTCATTCGAAGTTACAAGAAGTTACAATAATTTACCATTATTTACAGGCGGTGTCAAGGACGCCGATTCGCATTTATAACAGGAAAAACGTATTTTTGCGAACCCGGTGAGACGATGCGTCGCGGCCCTCTCAATGCCCGAAAAAGCAGCCGCGGCAGTCGTGGTATAATAGTCTTGGCGGGGCCGCGGCTCGGCCTTTTGTTTTACAGCCGCTACTGGAGGTACGAAAGCTATGCATTTCAAGCTGTATGTGCCACTCGCGCTTCTCACTATTCTACTTGCGGTCGGTTGTTCGGGTTCGGGGATGGATAATACCGCGTCTCCCATGATGCCGCCACCGGCCCTCGGCGAGAGGAATCCCGCATCTCAAAGGGCGCTCTGGGGATTCTGGGAAATCAGTTTCGAAGGCGAGTCGCTCACTCCGCGAATTGAACCCATGCGCGCCGCCGAGCTTCATTACAACATAACTCCCATGGTTACGCCTCCGCAGTGCTTCGATTGTATATCAATCGTGGTGAATTCTTTCGATACCGTCACGCGTATCATGGATGTCGATGTAACGCTCAAGAACCCGGCTTCCGTGAGCGGGCACGATGTGCGTGGGATTCTTTTCACAAGTGATGCGGGGCACGAACTTCGTAACGCCGATGACTGGACGGGATTGTGGGATATTGCCGGGGGGGATGAGATAAACCCGTTCAAGGCATTCGCGAAGACGAATCCCGGACGCGTCTTCGCGGGATTCCAGCAGCATTTGGAGAAGTACCTTGTCTACATCCCCAAGCCGCCGCAATATGCCGCGATAAGATATGCCGTCGACGTATCGTGGCCTGGGAATTGCTGGGAGCCATATTCCATCGAAAATTTCAACCAGGAAGAAATCACCTCGGATGCCGGCTCTCACGGGCTCGTGACGGTTGATGTGCATGACTGGCAGGGGGATACGGACGAGGTCAATATATATGCGCCTCTTATAACCGGCGAGCCGTTCACCGCGCTCGCGCATCAGGGCGGGGATATCTGGTCCGTTGATTTAAACAACACCCTCGGCGCTCCGCCGGGCGACTATGACGCGAAGATAGAGGCTGGCTCCGCGAATTCCGGCGAAACGAAATTGTATGACTTCGTGACTATCACTATCACCCCCTTTGGAAGTTCGGGCTGGGCGCGCACATGGGGAGGGACAGAATATGATTACTGCAACGGAGTAACCACGGACAGCGAGGGCAGCGTCTATGCGGGCGGACGGTTCATGGGCACGGATGTAAATTTCGATCCCGGCGGGCTTGATCTGCATTCATCGAATGGAGAAAATGATATTTTCCTGAGCAAGTTCGACGCAAGCGGGGACTTCCAATGGGCACTGACCTGGGGTGGGATAAACAATGATTACTGTAATAGCATCGCCGCCGATGGTCTGGATAATATCTATGTCACGGGGTGTTTCGACGGCGCGGACGTGAATTTCAATCCTGCCGGCTCGGACCTCCATTCATCAAACGGCAGTGCTGATATTTTCCTCTGCAAATTCGATTCGAGCGGCGGCTTCCAATGGGCCCGGACATGGGGAGGAGACAACTATGATGAAGGATATGGAGTGGCTGCCGTAGTTACCGGCGGCATCTATGTGACGGGCTGGTACTGGGGAACGGATATAAATTTCGATCCCGGCGGAACCGACCTTCACTCATCCAACGGGCAGTGGGATGTTTTCGTGAGCAAATTCGATTCGAGCGGGGATTTCCAGTGGGCTCGAACATGGGGAGGGGCGGGAGTTGACACCGGCTGGGATGTATGCGCGACCGGCGTTTTCGGCGCTGTTTACGTGACAGGCGATTTCAACGGGGAAAATGTCAACTTGAATCCCGACGGCTCGGACCTCCATTCGGCAGTCGGGCTCTCCGATATCTTTGTGAGCAAATTCAATTCGAGCGGTAATTTCCAGTGGGCTCGTACATGGGGCGGCGTCGCGCTTGATGCCGGCTATGGAGTCGCCGCGGATGGCTCGGGCAACGTATATTCGACAGGCGGGTTCGCGGGCGAAAATGTGAACTTCAACCCGGCGGGTACCAACCTTCATTCATCCAACGGGGGTTCTGACATCTACGTCAGTAAATTCAATTCAAGCGGTGTTTTCCAGTGGGCCCGTACGTGGGGTGCAACAGGCAACGATGCGGGCTATGGGGTAGCCGATGATATTTCGGGGGATATATGCATATCCGGTTCATTCCTTGGCACGAATGTGAATTTCTATCCCGGGGGATGGGAGCCTCATACATCGAACGGCGGGGCGGATGTGTTCCTGAGCAGGTTCAACTCAATCGGTAATTTCCAGTGGGCACGGACCTGGGGGGGGCCGGCACAGGATGTGGGTTGGGCCGTGGCTGTCGACAACTCCGGCAATGCCTGCGTAGCAGGAATTTTCCGCGGGCTGGATGTGGATTTCAGTCCCGACGGCGTTGATCTTCATTCATCAAATGGGGGGAGTGATATGTTTTTAAGCAAGTACCTTCCTGACGGGAACTGGTAAGAAGCGGCCAAGGGGACAGGCCGTTTCAAGAACGTGGTTCTGGGAATGAGGGGAATGCATTTACGCGGTTTCTCGCCATGCATGCTTCGGGGCCTGTCCCCGGGTAGTTGGACGGGAACTGGTAAGAAGCGGCCAAGGGGACAGGCCGTTTCAAGAACGTGGTTCTGGGAATGAGGGGAATGCATTTACGCGGTTTCTCGCCATGCATGCTTCGGGGCCTGTCCCCGGGTAGTTGGACGGGAACTGGTAAGAAGCGGCCAAGGGGACAGGCCGTTTCAAGAACGTGGTTC
>CAZSPL010000031.1:0-24683 GCA_964608735.1 uncultured Planctomycetota bacterium
CGCGTCGACCATTGATGCATATCGTAGTTTCATGTCGCTCAAATCCGCCCTACCCGAATCGAGCAAGCAGGCTTCTCAACAGACCCACTGTCCCTACTTTTTCAGCTACTGGATAAATGCTATCGATATGTTATAATTCTCCCCGTTTTTCCGGGAGGGTCGAATTCGGGAAATAAATCACAACCGTCGACCCTTTTTTTATAAAGGGTACGGCGGTGCATTGACCTTTCGTGAGGTAGAGATGAAGAAGATAAGCAGAGCGGATTTCCTTCGAGGAGGCGCCGCACTTATCGGGAGCGCGGCCATCGGGTCGGCCATCGTACCCTCGCCGGCAAAGGCGAGCAGCGGCCACGGGAAGAAGGATTACGGCAGCTTCTACGGGGTGCTGTTCGATGCGACGAGATGCGTCGGATGCCGCACCTGCGAGCATGCATGCAACATCGTCAACAACCGCCCCCAGCCCGAAGATGTCAACCCTCCCGAGCCGGCATGGAACGATGTCGAGGATGCCTACAAGAAACTGCGCCGTACCGGCTATAGCTCGCACACCGTCATAAACAGGTTCCAGGGAACCGGGGAAGGCGATAAACCGTACTACGTCAAGTACCAGTGCATGCATTGCGACAACCCCGCCTGCGTGTCGGCATGCATCGTCGGCGCGCTGAGGAAGCATCCTGAAGGCCCGGTTCACTACAACCAGGCGGACTGCATCGGGTGCCGCTACTGCCTGCAGTCGTGTCCGTTCCAGGCGCCGGCATATGAGTACTTCGACCCCATCACACCGGCTGTCCTGAAATGCACGCTGTGCGAGCCGAGGATAAAGAAGGGGGAGCTTCCTGCGTGCGTCAAGTCATGCCCGATGGAGACCATGACATTCGGCAAGCGCCACGACCTCATCGACCTTGCCCACACGATGATAAAGAAGAACCCCGGCAAGTACCAGGAGAAGGTCTGGGGCGAGGATGTTATCGGCGGCACCGGGTGGATGTACCTCCTGCCCGCGGCAGGCAAGGGATTCGATGAGCTTCACGGATTGAGTTTCGGGAATATGACCGAGGAAATACCGCCGCTGACCGAAGAGATACAGCATGCGATATTCAAATACTTCATTCCGCCGGCTGTTGTCTACGGCCTGCTCGGACTGGTGATGTACCGCAACGAGAGGAAACTCCGGGAAGAACTCCGGGAATCTCACAAAGGGGGTGGTGGGCATGAGTAATGGACATCACGCGGTAGAATTCGTGCCGACCCGCCATAAATACTGGACCCCCACCGTCTGGGTCATTTTGATGATTGCCATAGTCGGGTGGGGCTTCCTTCTCACCCGCTTCTTCTTCGGCATCGGTTCCATCACCAACCTGAACAACCAGTTCCCGTGGGGGATGTGGATCGGCGTCGATGTCGCGACCGGCGTCGCGCTCGCGGCGGGCGGATTCACCACCGCGTTCATCGCGCATATTTGGGGACGGCATCGCTACGAAGCCATCACCCGGGCGGGCACGCTATCCGCGATGCTTGGCTACACTTTCGTCGCGCTCGGCGTCGTGGTCGACCTCGGGCAGTACTACTTCATCTGGCACGTGCCGCTTCCATGGTGGTGGCAGGGAAACTCGGCGCTGTTCGAAGTAGGCATGTGCGTCATCCTCTACCTGACGGTGCTCTATATCGAGTTCGCGCCGTTCCTTGTGGAGCATTTCAGGGGTAAGGTAAGTTTTCCCGGGATGCTCGACTGGCTGAACAGGCCGATCGAATGGGTCTTGTGGTTACTCGATGTAACCGTCGTCAGGTTCATGTGGGTATTCATCATCGCCGGTGTCGTACTTAGTTGCGCGCACCAGTCATCGCTCGGCACCGTCATGGCGCTGGTGCCGACCAAGCTCCATCCCTTGTGGTGGAGCAGGATGCTTCCCGCGTTCTTCCTCTCCTCGGCCATCGCGGTCGGATTCCCGATGGTCATGTTCGAGGGGATGATCGAGGCGCGCTCGTTCAAGATGAAGCCGGAGATGCACATCTATTCATTCCTCGCACGATACACACCGTGGCTCATCGGTTTCTATTTGCTCCTCAGGTGGGGAGACCTTACGGTGCGCGGCGCGTGGGGATATATCGGCGAAGGCTCGCTGCAGAGTTACTGCTTCATCGCCGAGCAGCTCCTGTTTATCGCCGCGTTCGTGATGTTCGCATCGCCGAAAGTGCGCGCGAATGTCAAGCCGCTGTTCGTGGCTTGCTGCACGATGATAGTGGCGGTAGTGTTCAACCGCGTATGCACTTACCTCATCGGATACACCCCGCCGTTTATGGAGCAGCGATATCACCCCGCGCTGGGCGAGGTGCTCGTCACGGCCGGACTGGTAAGCACGCTTATATTGATATACAGGTTCGTAGTGGTATATGTGCCGATTCTGCCCCGGGAGCATGAGGAGCATCATTCGCCCGCCATGGAGCCGGTTCCGGTTCCCGCCGCTCCCGCCGAATCGGGAGGTGGTAATTAATGAAGCTGAAACACGCGGCACTCCTCGCGCTTTCGATCACGCTCCTCGCGCTTCTCGCGTGGGCGGCATCCGCCTCACCCACGGAGGAAAACGCGAAGATCGTCGAAGATATCATCACGCTCAACAAGCTTCAGAAGGATTATGAATACGGCTCGCTCTACGGCCCGGTGGACTTCACGCACTACATGCACACGATGATCGCCGGGCAGTGCTCGACGTGCCATCATTTCTTCGACCACCACATGACCGAGGGGGTCATCGTGGAGTCGATGCGTACCGACGACCACTGCAAGAAATGCCACCACATGGATTCGGAGCCGTTCACGAATCCGATGAAATGCATCCTGTGCCACCCGGAAGGGGTGGAGGATAAAATCGCCACGCTCGGGAATTTCCCGTGCGAGGTCTGCCACGAGCTCGAAAAATCATTCGATAACATAAGGCTCATCGAGCTCGAGGACGGGACGATATTCGAGCCGCCGAGCCTCCAGGCGGTCTACCACCGGAACTGCTTCAAATGCCATACGGCGTTACGCAAGAACGACGCCGGCAAGAACGAACTCGCCTGCGATAAGTGCCATAAATCGAAAGCGGAATAGGATATAGCGGGACAATCGGTTTGCTTTTCGCGCATGCTTCAGACTCTGAAGAAGGGGATGGTGGTACGCCATGGTATCGCCCATCGACAAGACAGACGCAAAGAAGCCGGATACGATGATGAGAGAGAAGCTCAGGATTATCTTTTTCATCGTTGCTTTCATTTTGCTTTTGATACTGGTGGATCATTACCTCCCTGAACATGAATCCTACTCGCGAGGCTATGATGACCCGCCCGGCGAGCTTGAGAAACCGGGAGTCAGGTTCGGTGAAAGCTTCCTCATCAAGACCGATTTCTATAAGAGCGCCGGCATCGGGGTAGTAACCGATATTGCCTATGGGGAACTCAACCCGTCGCCCGGGAAGGAGATCGGCATAGCGGGCAACAAGAGCGCCGTGTTCACCGACATATCGGGGAAGCGGGTACGACGGGTCGGCTACAAGGATTCCGGCAGCCATGTCAATTTCGTCGATGTCGACGGCGACGGCGTGACCGAATTCTATTCTCGCGGGGGCGGCGTTTATATATATCCAACGCTGATAGGGAACAACGGCAAACTCAGGTGGAAATATAACACGGTGGAGATGATGTCCGCGGGGGATATCGACGGCGACGGCGGCGCTGAATTCGTGGTTGCGGTTAACTGGCTCCAGAGCATAAGGTTGGTTTCTTCCAACATGGTGTTGCAGAAGGAATATCCCTTCTACGCTGAGTGGATAGAGCTTGCCGATACAAACTCCGACGGCAAGGATGAGTTGCTCTGCAGTAATCGATCTGAGGGCTTGACCATTTACGATGGGCGGGGGAACCTTGTCGGCAGCAAGTATAACTGGTACATGATGCGGGAATTCTCCATTTCGCGCTTCCCCGGGTACGGCGAGCGCGAATTCGTGCTCCATTCCTCTTTATACCGGATAATGGTGTACGACACCGATGGATTTACCATACGTGAGCTCTACGCCCCTGATTGCGACATATCAGGCTACTATTCAGGCTACGCGCAGGGAGCGGTCGCTCCATTCGGCAACGGGATGCCTGAATTTTTCGCGGTGCTGGTGGAAGCCAGGGACATCGATCGCTCGATCCTTTATCTCTACGACCCGGACGGGGGGCTGGTATACGAGGAGGTGCTTCCACACGCCGGCGCGGCGATAGCGACTGTCCCGCTGGACGGGGACGGCACCGATTCGATACTCGTGGGGGGATATAATAAAGTCCTCAGATACGATATAAATCCTGAATTCGAAGGCGTACCCCCGGTGCTCGAAGGCAAACCGCCCTCCCTTTTCAAGGAGCCCGAAAGGAACACCGACGTTGAGGAGATGGTTGATTCCATCGACACTTCACCCCCGCCGGGGTTCGAGAATCCGGGCATGGTCAAAGGAGAGGATTTTCTTCTCAAGTCGTCATTCCTTGATGAGCCAAGGCTGGGAATGATCACCGATATCGCGGCCGGGGAACTCGATCCCGCCGATGGGGATGAGATAGGCATCGCGGGCAAGGGGGGAATATATTATGCCGATGTCGACGGCAAGATGAAGAGACGGCTTGAAACAGCGGCATGGGATACCCCCATTCATTTCGTGGATGTTGATTCCGACGGGATTTCCGAATACATAGCGCGGGGAATTTTGAAGGACTCGCCCGGATTGTTCAGCCATAACGGGCGTGGTTTGTGGCGATATAGCGGAATAGCCGGCGTAAACGGCATGGCCGGGGGGGATGTCGACGGTGACGGCATTATGGAATTCGCGGTCGGCTTCAGCGATGAAGAGGGAATTCATCTGCTTGATGCGAACGGTAATTTAATATGGAAGGCCGAAGACAAAGACGTATGGCATATCGAACTGGTCGACATCGACGGCGATGGAAAGGATGAGATAATACACAGCAATGCAAATGATGAAATCGTCATACGCGATGAAACCGGCGCGATTGTCGGCTCCGCCAAGGCTCCCGGGCATTTTTCGCAATTCTCCCTTGTGGAATGGCCCGGCGCGCCGGGCGATGAATATATCGTGTTCGCGGGGGATGATGTCGTATGGGTCGTTGATTACGATGCATCGGTGGTGAAGAAATATGACGCCCCGGGCTGCGGTTTGCTTGGCGATGCGTGGGCGACGAGGGTCAAGCTTCGCGAAGGTTATCCTGATTTCTTTGCAGTTATTGTTGATAACGGGATTATCCGCAACCCCTGTGTTCTCTACGTCTATAATTCGGAAGATGAGCTTGTCTTCCGGGAAATATTACCCGCCACCGGCGCGCGAATCACGGCCGTATCGCCTGGCGAGAATCTTCCCGAATTCCTCCTTGTGGGCACGAACGGGAAGGTGTGGCGATACGATTTGAATATCAGGTAGTGCACGGTGTCGAGGGCAATCACCTCTGGTGCCACGGGCACGCGAGTCCGCGAGCTTGCCCGTGTCTTCTCTCGCCTCGCTAACCAACCAAACCCCGTGTGGCACGGACAAGCGTCGACCAGTCCTCATAACTCTCCCACCACGTTTGAAGCTTGCCCGTGTCTTTGTCCCCTCCCTGACGGTCGGAGTCAGCCTGTCATCGATTATATTTTCCTTTGAGGATTTGCGCGACCCCCCGCGTGAATTCCTGTGCGTCGCGGTAGTCGAGATGCGAATAATCGTATTCCGGGCGGAAACGCGAGAGGGATGCATAGTCGTCGGAGTTGATACCGAAGCATCCGGTCTCGCGCAGGACGACATCCCAGTAGGCATAACGGGGATAATGAAGTATCTCATCGACCTTGTTGTCGCCCCGGCATGGGAGATAGATGAACACGACATCGCCGCCGCGCGCGCGTATGCGCTCGACATATTCCTTGACCTCTCCGAGAATCCCCTTCTCGACGGCGGTCATCTCGATGCCCCGCGGCGATGCATCGGGCAGCGGGATATCCGGCAGCCGTTTGTTTATTTTCGACGTATCGAAAAACCGCGCCCGGTCGCCGCGAAAACGGTGCGGCGCTTCGGGAAGTTTCCCCTTCAGCAGCGACGGAATCAGCTCCTCCATCTGGAACTGGTCGCTTTGCGAGACGAGATGCGACTGCAGGAAAACCAGGCCGGTCGTTTCCGAGTAATCGAACAGCGCGTCATCCATCGCTTTGCGTTTCGCCACGGCCTGCTTCGCGATGCCGAGATATTCGCTGTCGGTCGAGAAAAATAACGCGGGCGACATCTCGCACAATATCAATCCCTTGAAATGCTCGTCATCGGCGAGGTCTTCGAGCACCGGTATGGGGCTGGAACGTATCAACGCAAGCTGCGCTGGCTTGACGCCGTATGCCGATTGGAACGCATCGACGCTTATATCGCACAGCATCCTCGACGACCCCACCAGCGCGACGACACCGGGATCATCTTTCGGCATCGATGAGCGCACCAGCGCCCACAGCATCGTGTCGTCCCTTACCGACGGCTGATATCCTTTCGCCCGGAAGAACGCTTCCATCCCGATAGCGGTCACGAGCACCAGCGCGAGCGCGAGAATCCACATCCGCCCGTAGGCGTCCTTCGGGAGCCGTTCGTTAGAATTGGAAGTAGATAAATGCATTTCTCTCTCCCGGGGCGTGCAGGATCGCGAACAGCATTATCGCGATCGCAACCGCCTTGACCCACCATGGAATACGCGCGGCGACCTGTTCGATGCTGGAATCGCGCATCAGGAAATGCTCGACCACAAGACCGATATTCACCGCCGCGACGACGATGACATCGAGGTCGCTCACCTTGAGAGGCGACTCGGGCGATTTAAGCAGCAGCATCGAGCCAAGCATATGGAATGCCGCATCGAAGCTCTCCGCCCTGAAGAATACCCAGGTGAAACATACGAGTATATACGTCAGCAGGCAGAGCAGGATTTTACCCGGCAGCGTATGCGCGATATTTCTCTCGATGCCTTTCCGCTGGAAGAATCTCTCCACGCAGAGGTAAAGCCCGTGGAGCCCGCCCCATACGACAAAGCGCCACGACGCGCCATGCCACAGCCCGCCGAGGAGCATGGTTATCATCAGGTTGATATACGTCCGCGTCCTGCCAAGCCGGTTTCCCCCGAGCGAGATGTAGAGGAAATCCTTAAGCCAGCTCGAAAGTGAGATGTGCCATCGCCGCCAGAAATCGGAGAAGCCTATCGAGCCGTAGGGGTATTTGAAATTATCGGTCAGGACGAATCCCATGCACAGCGCCACCCCTATCGCGGTGAGGGAATATCCGCAGAAATCGAAATATATCTGCGCCGAGAACGCGAGTGTGCCTATCCACGAGGCGGCGAACCCGGCGTGGGTCCAGTTGCCGTAGATATTGTTCGCGACGAGCGCCATCAGGCCGTCGGCGAAGACAACCTTCTGGCACAGGCCGATGACGATAAGCGTGAATCCCCAACCCATCTGGTTCCCGTTGGCCCGCTTCGGCTCCAGGGTCTGGGGGAGGAAATCGCCGGCCCGCACGATCGGTCCCGCGACAAGCTGCGGGAAGAACGAAACGAAGAGGGCGAAATCGATGAAACTGTGCCACGGTTTCATCTTGCCGCGGTAGACTTCGATCGTGTATGACAGGGTCTGGAATGTGTAGAAGGAAATCCCGACCGGGAGGATGATATCGAGTTTCGGCGCCTGGTAGATGATGCCGACGGTGCCCATTATCGACGTGAAACTGTGGAGCAGGAACGCGCCGTACTTGAAGAATCCGAGTAGCCCGAAGTTGACGCCAAGGCTCACGAGGAGAAGAAGGCGACGCATCGCGGGATTCTTCTCGCGCCCCATGCGCGCCGCCACGAACCAGTCGACGATTGTCGATATCCACAAGAGGAAGACGAACGGCGGGTTCCACGAGGCATAGAAAATATAGCTCGCCACCGTCAGGATTATCTTCTTCATTTTCCACGTGAAGGAGAGGTGGTAGAGGAGCAGCACTATGCCGAAGAATACGATGAATGTAAGTGAGTTGAATACCATGCGTCGTGTTTACCGGTCGGTCCAGACGACTCCCGTGGTTGATTTAATGAATCTTTATCCTATTAATATCGCGGGATACATTGGATGAAGGACTAAAAAGACAGCCCGTCGACGCTTGCGCTTCGACGGGCTTTTCATCTCTTGTTGACCCCATCTCAGACTCCGGATGGGGATTCCATAGGGCATTTCGCGTATGCAAGGGACTCGTCGGCCCCTCGCGCTCACACGGTCATCTTACTTCGCCTTGTCTTTCCAGTGCTTGATCTCGAGGAGCATTTCATCGTACTTGAACTCCTTGTAGGTCGGCGACTCCTCGTTGTGGCATGTGACGCACAGTTCCTTGTCGGGGGTGAGCAATCCGTTCGCGACGGCCTTCTCTTTGTCCTTCATACTGTCCATGGTCATGTAATCCTTTCCGGCGCCATGGCAGGTTTCGCATCCCACGCCGTCTTCCTTCTTCCATGAAGCGGCGCGGAGATCGGCTTTTTCGGTCCACGCGGTCACGTGGCACTTGAGGCATGCGTCGGCTTCCTGGGGATTACCCTCGACGCCGGCTTTCGCGGCGACTTCCTTGGACTGGTCTGACGCCAATGTCTCGAACGCCTTGGCGTGGAAGCCTTCCTTGTAGATGAGGTACTGGGTTCCGCCGACGGCGTCGACGGAATGGCATCCCTTGCAGCTTCCCACGCCGACATACTGGTGATGCACGGGCTCATCGGCGTAGTTCAGCCCGGCAAGGGCTACGAGCAGGATGACGGTGCCGAGCAATAGCACAATTTTTCGAAGAGACATCTTTCAATCGCTCCTTTCAAAAAGAGAGATATATCTCAACGCAGGCGTCAAGATCAATGCGATAAAGAATCGGCCCTCCTCATGGGCACATTTATGCCCTCCCGCCGGAGGATGTCATCCCCATCGGGGAGAATTCCACATCCCCTGCGAAGGGCTTGAAAGTATAAAAGGAAACGCCACCGCGTGCAAGCCGTCGGCGACGGCGCGAGGAAGGGGGTTGTCCGCGCGTTGTGGTAGAATATCCTATATATGCCCGGGAGGGAAGCTATGAAATTATTGCATTTTGTACTGATTATCTCATTGATGATATTCTCCGTCTCATGCGGAAGCGGCGCGAAGCAGCCGGCCCAGGGGAGCGCTGATAACGCCGGGGCCGGGGTATCCGGCGGGGATGTCGCAAGCCAGGCGGATACCGGGATTCAGGGCGACGATTCGGGCGGTTCGCCATATGGAGTGCGGGATGAACTCGGCGACATGCTCGGTGACGATGAAGAGGTCGCGCGGGTGGCGAAGTTCCGCGAGTTCGCCGATACTTTGAAGCTTGTCGAGGACCTTTCGTCGGCCGAGGTTGAAGAGCAGGCGAAGGCGATGAACGAGTTGATGGCGATGGGTCCAACCGCGGTTGAGGGACTCAAGGTGAGCCTTACTCATGACGACCCGATGATACGCGTGAAGGGTGCGATGGCGCTCGGCAAGCTCGGGGAGATTGCGTCGGACGCGGTGCCGGAGCTTATCGACGCGTTGTCCGATGAATACGGGCCGGCGAGGGTCGAGGCCGCGACCGCGCTCGGCAATATCGGCGCGGCATCGCAGCCCGCGCTCGCGAGATTGCGGGAATTGGAGCAATCCGACCAGTATATGGAAACGGTCACGGCCGAGAAAGAGGGGGAAGCGTTCGCGGAGGAAGTGTTCCCGGTACGTCTCGCCGCGCGCCAGGCGATAGCCATGATCAACCGCGCGTTGAGAGAGCAAGTGGGGGGTTCCGGCTCATAGGCTTTTGACAAAACATCATAAATGTGAGATATATATTTATGGACGGTCCGTTGACTGTCGGCGAGGATCCTGGGAAACCAGGGCTTCTTGCTATTTTCAGGGCTTTCTTATCAACCCCCAGCCTTTTATATGACCAACGGGGTTCCTTCTTATTTTGGGTTCAATTATATCCCACAATGGGTCGGTTCCATATGCACAGCGATTCCTGATGGGAACTGCCACGAGATCCGCGATTTCCAGGCCCGGCTCACATGCATCCTTGGGCACAATTTCCAATTCCCAGATCTTTGATTTAATGTCCGATGCATCTAAATGATGTGAGCCATAAGAAGTAATTTCCTCGAACTTGGCCCTGAACTTGTTATCTTCTTTTTTACCTCTTTTCTCAGCGATACAGTGAATGTTATCGAGCGGTGTTCCCCTGCTTTCAAAAAAACCCGCTCTAAAATACATTCAAGGGCATAATGGTATGGATTCCAGCTTGCTGAACCGTAGGTGTCTAAAAGAACTCTCTTATCAACAACGCAGGCAATAATCTTGGCTGTTATTTTAGAAAGAGCGTCTTTTAGGTCGGTGTTGAAATTCCTTCGCAATTCCGGATTTCGCAGGAATTTGAACGGGCCGTCTTTTGAGCGGATATTATACAAATGGAGCGGCACATGAGCGTGCCCAAGATATTCGCGTTTGAACTCGGCTATCTGCGTTTTTACAGTTTCATACTTCTCATTATCGAATAAACAAGCCGCAAGGCAAAACAGCGGGTTCTCCTCATTAGGTACTTTCAAGGCATGTGTACCACTTTCATCTATGAATACATAGAGCCTTTTCAAGGGCAATCCTTCGCACCGGGAATTTTATCAGACTATTATATCAAAGGGCTACAATGCACTTGGTAAACATAAAACGGAGAGGGAGGGAATCGAACCCCCCACTGACGGTATTATCCGCCAGCATCCGGCTTTGAAGGCCGGTAGGCACACCAGCACCTATCCTCTCCGCGCATGTTTTCATCCTGTTTTCAAGGAGCGATATTATAACCTATGCGACCCGAAACGGTTAGCTGTGGTCGGGCGTAGCATCTATTTCTTCAACCTTCTGATGTCGCCGTCGCGTACGATTATCTCCTCGTCCTCGAAATACTGCAGAAGCGGTATCGCGAATTTCCGCGTCGTGCCGAGATGCTCCCGGAACTCGCTCACCGACGCCTCGCCCTTCGACCTGAGATAATCCACCGCCTTTTTCCGTATCCATTCAATCGCCTTGCCGCTGAAAATAATACCGCCCGGGGTGTTCACCAGTTGCCCCGATTCGAGAAGATGTTCCACTATGCTCCGCACGCGCTTCTTGTCGACCGGGAGGTCGCGCTTGAATTCGTTCAACTGCCTCGGAGTGGCCGAATTCCCGACGTGTTCGAGAAGGATATCCATCGTAAGCTTGTCGGCATCGGAGAATTCCGATGCGAAACCCGGGATGATGTATGTCGAATCGACTTCCTTGATACGCCCCGCCTTGATGCCTTCATCGATGCTTTCCTGCACCACCTGCAGCGGAAGCTCGACGCCGGTGAACGCTTCGATGCCCTTCACGATGCCCTTTAGCGTCACGCCCTTGGCCAGCAGCGGATGCGCCGCGTGATGCGCTTTCATCGATTTCTCGATGGTGGCCGCTATCCGTTCCCTGTTCTCGGGCAGCGTGAAATACCGCCGCACGCCGTCGCCGTAAACGCGCGCGCCATCGCCGCCGGACAATTCCGCCATCGCCCCGTCGACGCTTTCCCCGCCGACGTTCAGTTGTTTCAGAAGGTGCGTGAAGTTTATCCCGTATGGCGTTTTCGAAATCTCGTGGCGTATCGCCTGCACGAGTCCCGCGCCAACCAGCTCACCCACCTTCCCGGCGGCGATTTCGCGGTTCCGCTGATGCTTCAGCGGATGCGCATCGAGCACTTCCCCGCCGCCGATGGTGTCTTCCTGCGTGGCATTGCGAAGTATGAACCGGTCTCCCGCGCTGAGCGCGAGCTGCTGGTTGAATCGAAACTGCACCACTGCCGACTCGCCGGGACCGAGGGTCTGCGCGTCGAGCGGCACGACCCGCGCGGCGACTTCGGCTGTGCCGATATGAACATGCGCCTGGCTCCCGTTGACAAGCGGACTGAAATCACCGGGCAGAAGCTCGACGCGGGCATCGAACATGTATGTCGCTTCGAGCGAATCCGGTTCCGCCAGTACATACCCGCGCTCGATGTCTTCCTTGTCGACGCCGACGAGGTTGATGGCCACGCGCCGCCCCGGACCCGCGCTCTTTGCCTGTTCGCCGTGTATTTGTATCGTTCGCACCCGCGCGCGCTTGTCCGGGGGAAGTATGGCAACCTCATCCCCTTCCTTCACCTCACCGGCGAGTGTCGTGCCGGTGACGACGGTACCCGCCCCCTTGATGGTGAAAACGCGGTCGATGGGCATGCGGAACCGTTCGCCGAGGCTGCGCGGATTTACGGTGGAGGCGATTTCGTCGAGCGCCTTCACCAGCGCGTCAAGCCCTTCGCCGGTGACCGCGGATACGGGGATAATCGGTGCGCCTTCGAGGAATGTCCCCGCGATGAGGCACTCGACGTCGTCGACCGCCAGCTCGCGCAGCTCTTCATCGACGAGGTCGATCTTATTCAGCGCCACGAGTCCCGCCTTAACGCCGAGAAGCCGTGCGATATGCAAATGTTCGATGGTCTGCGGCATGACGGCGTCATCGGCGGCGATGACCAGCATCACGATATCGATCCCGTGCGCCCCGGCGGCCATGTTTCGTATGAACCGCCTGTGGCCGGGTACGTCGATGATGCCGAGCTCTATCCCGCTCGGAAGCATGTAATGCGTGAAGCCGAGGTTGATCGTGATGCCGCGGTCTTTTTCTTCGCGGGTGGTGTCGAGGTCGATCCCGGTAAGCGCCTTGATGAGCGACGTCTTGCCGTGGTCGATATGCCCGGCTGTTCCGAGAACGAGATATGGAGCGGCTTCGGTCACTCGAACTCCTTGAAACGTGATGCAATCGCTTCGACATCGCCGGGGAGGAGGGTGAGAACATTTATAACATAGATCCCCTTCTGGAAATACCCCACTAACGGCGGATTGCCGGTTCTGAGCGCGCAATCGAGGTCGCCCGGCTCGATTCCGGAGGGCTCAATTGTAACGAGTTTCGATGCGAATTCCTGTCCCGGTACCGAGCCTCCACCGAAGGAGCTAACGCCATCGATGACTTCGACTTGCCATTTCGTTTGGGCCTTGCGGATTTTGCCGGCAAGCTCATCGGCGGTCGATGCGAGGTCATCCATGGTTCGCCTGCGCAACCATTCCATCTCGCCGGGCCCGGTTGATGAATTTCCCTTCAGATGTTCGAGCAGCGTAACATAAAGCCCCGATGCGACGAGCTTATCGATTCGCACCACGCGCCAGAGGGGACTCTTTCGCAATGGTTCGATGTATTTCTTCGTGCCGAGCGCGATGCCCGCCTGCGGTCCCCAGAGCAATTTATCGCCGGAGAATGTGACGACATCGGGTCCCTCGGCGAGGCTTCCGGCGATGTCCGGCTCGTCTATTCTATTGCCTTCCTCCGGGGCGACATAGCCGCTTCCAAGGTCGAGCACGACCGGGATGCCGTGTTTTTTCCCGAGGGCGACGAGTTCGGCGGTGCTGATTTCCTGGTGGAAACCGACGACGCGGTAATTCGATGTGTGCGTTTTTAGAAGCAGCGCCGTGTTGTCGTTGATTGCGGCTTCGTAGTCCCTCAAATGGACGCGGTTGGTGGTGCCGACTTCGCGCAGGATGGCCCCCGACTGCGCCACGACATCGGGTACGCGGAACGAGCCGCCGATCTCGATAAGCTCGCCCCGGCTCGTGATGACTTCCTTCCCTCTCGCGATGGTATTGAGCGTGAGCATAACGGCGGCGGCGTTGTTGTTGACCACGGTCGCCGATTCGCAATCGAAAAGCGCGAGCAGAAGGCGTTCGAGATATATATCGCGGCGCGTACGGGTGCCGCTTACGAGGTCAATCTCGAGGTCGCAGTAAGAGCCGGCCGCTTCGGAGACTGCATCGTGGGCGGCTTTGGAGATGATGGAGCGTCCGAGGTTGGTGTGAAGCACGATGCCGGTGCCGTTGATGACCCTCGCGGGATGCACCCGGTCGAGCGCGTGAAGGCGTTCGACGGCCATCGCCGCGACCTGGGCGGGGGCAGTGGGTTCGGCGCGTTTGCCTTTGGCGACTTCTTCCCGAAGCCCGTCAATCACTTTCCGCACAATGCGAACCACGGCATCGCGACGGTATTCATCGAGCGCCGGTTTCAGTTCCGCCGACTGGAGCACTTTCTCCACCTGAGGAAGCATCGATGCGCGTTTATCATCTTTTTTATCCGCCATCAGCAGGCCACCTCGACCTTACCGGGGTGCTCAGCCACGACTTCGCCGATTATCGCTGCGCCGCCGTCAGTGCCGCCGAGCTTGTCCACCAGTTTGCGGGCGGCGTCGGGCGGAAGCGCGATGAGCAGCCCGCCCGATGTCTGGGCGTCGTTCACGATTATCGTCTGTTCCTTCGAGCATCCGGCATATTCGACCCTTCCCGCGAAATGTTTCATGTTACGCTTGGAGCCGCCGGGGTAGTATCCGGCCTTCACGAAATCCTCGACGCCGGGAAGCAGCGGCACCTTGCCGTAATGGATTCGAATTCCCGCGCGCGCTTTATGCACGATATCCAGCGCGTGTCCGACGAGTCCGAACCCGGTCACATCGGTCGCGGCATGGGCGCGCAATTCCACCATCGCTTCGCTCGCGGCCTTGTTGAGGCGGCACATCTGGTCGAGGAGAATCGTGTATGTTTTTTCATCGACGAGGCCGTTGCTGTTTGCTGTGACGGTGATACCGGTGCCAATGGGTTTCGTCAGGACGAGCGCATCGCCCACTTCCGGCGTGTCATGCCTGATGATTTTATCGGGATGCACGATGCCTGTCACTGCCAGGCCGTACATAATTGTATCGCCAAGGATGGTATGCCCGCCGATGATGACGGCGCCTGCTTCGGTCATCTTGTCGTGCCCGCCGGTGAGGATATCCGCCATCATCTTCGGGTCTTCGCCATGCGGAGAGGCGAACAGATTCAGGCCGGTTATCGGCTTCGCTCCGACGGTGTAAATATCCGACAACGCATTCGCGGCGGTAATCTGTCCAAAGCGATATGCATCGGCCACGAGTGGCGGGAAATAGTCGACCGACTGCACTACGGCGATGTCGTCGGATATTTTATAAATGCCGACATCGCCGGAATCAGCCAGCCCCATCAGCAGATCGGGATGGTTTCCCACCGGCACCATTTTCAGGAGGTCATCGAGCTCACACGGGCCCATCTTGGCAGCTCACCCTCCGGCGGAGACCTGTATCGATTTTATCTTTGACGAATCCATATCATTCAAATCCGCTCAGCCTGTATCCGGTTAATTATAAGCCCTTTGCATCGGACGCATCCACGCTTCCCGCAATCGCGATACCCGCGCGGGTGAGAAGCTCCGATGCATCGCCGAATTGCCGCGCATCAATTAGAAGCGCCACACCGCAATCGGATGAAATGCTTCGCGGCACCGGCACCACCTGCGGCCTGTAACCGGCATCGAGCAACAGCTTCTCGGCGGACATCACATAATGCGTGCTCTGAAAAAGTATCAGCTTGCCGACATCATCACTCAAGGCGCAACAACCCTCGACGCGCTCGTAAGCGTCTGAAGTATATCAAACATGTTGGAGATACTTCCCACCTTGAGATGCTCCGCGCGGTTATAGAAATTCAGACACGTACCGCAGCTCAATATCTCGACGCCCATCCCCTCGAGATGCTTCAGCGAATCCACTATCGGTTCATCGCCGCTCGTGAGTAGTACGCCGGAATTCACGAAGATAACGTGCGACGGAAGCGGACTGGCATCCTTGATGGTATTGATGAACGCCTTGATGAGAATCGCGCCGAGTTCATCATTTCCCTTCCCCATCGTGCTGGAACTGATATAGATGACGTGCGGTGAGCCGATTGCTCCGTGTGGCATTTCACACGCGTTTGATTGAACCTTCACTATTTCCACGACGTAATAATCATCCTTCTCGACAATTTCGGCTTTGCCCCCGGCTTTCCTGATTGAGTCCCGGACATTCCCCGCCTGCACCGGTGTATCTACGAGCGCATCGAGCCGGGCGCCGTCGGGGGCCTTGTCATAGCTTTCCCGTGTCATCGTCACCGGTTTGGGGCATGAATATCCACGGGCATCAACGATTATCGGTTTATCGGGCACAGCGTTCTCCTGAATGTAATTGGTCAGCTTCGCAATGCGATGGCCTTCACGGCTTCAATCGCGATCTCGATATCCTCGTCGGTATTCCCAAACCCCGGGCTGAGTCTTACGGTTCCCCCGGGTATCGTGTTCAGATGCCTGTGGGCAAGCGGCGCGCAATGAAGCCCGGGCCTGCAGAGGATGTTGTAATCATTTTCGAGCGCGACGGAAACTTCATCGGTATGCGCGCCCTCGATGGTCAGGGAAAGGAGCAGCGCGGAGGCGTCAACCGGCGTATGCAGCACGACGCGCGGGATATCCCTCAGGCCGTCGATGAGCATCGATGTCATCCGCCGCTTTGATGTCCCGGTAAGTCCGTTCTCCTCTATGTAGCCCAGGCCGCCGCGAAGTCCGGCGATGCCGTGCAGGTTTGCCGTGCCGCCTTCGTAGCAGTCGGGACGAAATTCGGGGTGGGTGAGTGATTCAGATTTGCTTCCGGTGCCACCTTCGATGAGTGGCGGCACCTGGTATTTCGGCGAGATATAGCATGCGCCGATGCCGGTCGGCCCGAGCAAACCCTTGTGGCCGGAGCACGCAACGAAATCGATGCCGTCCTCGATGACGTCAATCGGAATGACGCCGGCGGTCTGCGCGGCATCAACGAGCAACGGGATGCCGGGAAGCGCATTGCGGAGGGCCCTGATGTCTTGAACAATGCCATTCACATTGGAGCCGTGGTTGATGCATAGCAGCTTGACATCGCCGTCCGCGAAAGTCGCCGCGGCGGGGGCATCGATTCGCCCGAACCTGTCGGCGGGAAGGATTTCGTATGAAATACCGATGTCTTTCTTCAAGCGCTCGAGCGGGCGCATCAGCGCGTTATGCTCCATCGGCGAGACGAGCACCTTGTCGTCGCGATGAAGGAATCCCTTGAGCACGAGGTTCAGTCCCTCGGTGGTACCACTCGTGAATGCGATATCCGCCGGGTTGGGGACGTTTAGCAGGAGGGCGAGTTGTTCGCGGCAGCGATAGACCATACGCGCGGATTCGACGGCTGGGCGATGCCCGCTTCGTCCGGCATTGGCGGCGACTCCGGACATGAAATCGACAATTCCCTTCAGCACGCCTTCGGGCTTGGGCCAGGATGTCGCGGCGTTATCGAGGTAGTGTATTTTCCGGCTCGGACTCATGTGAGCGATTACCGTCAGGTAGAGAAACCGGATTCAGCGGGGGGGATGCGTTGCGGCGGTATCAGGGGTGCCATCCGGCGATACGATTCCGGACGGGACCGCTGGGCACGCCACGCGCGCCCGGGTTTCGCGTTCAGACAATTATGTGAACGAGAATCCCCGCCATCGGTAACCGTATCACCTCCATCAGACTTCGGTGAGCCTTCGTTTCGGCTCGTATAGTGCATTATATTAGAAAACAGGGAATTCCGTCAACAAGAAGTTACGCTCCTGTTTGTGCATATACGGCACAAATGGTATCATCGGGCGCTATTTTGCAAAGAGGAATTTATACATGAGTACAGGTAAAAAAGAAATACACGACCCGGCATATGCGCCGCAGATTACCGGGATAGAGAAGCCGTTCGAGAAGATCCTCGGGCTCGCCGGCAAGCTTCTCGAATCGGATATCCCCTTCGAGGGCACAAAAAAAGCGCTCGAAGCATCCGCCGCCGTTGCCGCCATCCAGGATAAATCGGCCCCGAAGTTCACCGGCCTGATCGAGCTGAACCCCGGTAAGATCGCCGCCGACATCAAGGCGGGAAGCTTCGCACTGAAAGACCTCGAAATCACGGTCCCCAAAAACTCGTTCATCGGCCTGATGCAGGAATTGCTCGAAGCGCTCGGCGTCGAAGAGAGCGAGCTTATCGACATCACCGACAGGGTCATCGAGCTTTCGGGGGGCGGGAAGATTTTAATGGTTCCCTACAGCGCGTTTTCGGACGAGATGATTCAGCAGGTGATGGAGGCTTCCGGCGCGAGGTCGGCAGTCGTTGAAGCGGCACTGAATGCGGCCTGGCAGGTAATACTTGCCAACATCGCCGTGGATATTTATCCATACGTTAAGAACGAGATGTGGAGCGGGATGGGTTGTCCCATATGCGGCGCCGGTTTCGAGATGGCGAAATTCGCCGCCGATGAGGGGCATATGTACCTGTCCTGCCCGCAATGCTTGACGCAGTGGAAGTATGTCCGGATGAAATGCCCATGGTGCGGGGAGGAGAATCAGAAGAAGCTCGGATTCTTCACGGCGCAGGAATACCCCGGCTACCGCGTCAATTTCTGCAGGACATGCAATCAATACTGGAAGATCGCCGTCGAGAAGAACCTGAACCGGGATTACGTGCCGGTCGTGGACTATTTGAACACCCTCGAACTCGACCTGCAGGCGCGTAACGAAGGATTCGAGGAATCTTGACGGCAAGGGCTTTCCTGTAATCCGGAATTATTAACATGTTTACTGTTTGCAAGCGGGTGAGAATAACTGATATCTGCCGACACAAGACCGCGTAAATCGGCGCGGAATCTTCGCTTTCCTGCATAGAATCAAGGGTTATGGCGTTGTCGCTATGCTGAAAATAGCATAACGCTCAACCTTGGGAAAAACTTCTCAAGCGGCTCCGAGCTTGATATATTTTACTGGTACTAAAGCTGATTTTCAGGATTAGGGTATCTGGCTGGAAGCATAATTTGCGCCTTTAAATCGTATCTCCGGTGGCGGCATGTGCAGATGATGTATTGCCCCCCGCTCATACATAGATAATTGTTGCTCATTTGAAGTTGAAAGAGATTTTGTACTGTTTCCTTGATCAAGGAGGATAAGATAGTATGGACCGAAGGCAATTTCTGGTATCAACCGGAAAGGGAGTGGGCGGAGCGTTAGCCGGACTGGCTCTGGTTGCCGTTGCGCCCGGGAAAGCCGCGGCCCTGCCGGATGTTGGACCTGTCAACGGTAGGCCATTAAAGATTGCCTACGCAACTGACACGACAAGCATCTGCCCCTTCTGCGGGGTCGGCTGCGGTTTATTGGTATCGTCCCAGGACGGTAAAATCATCAACATCGAGGGCGACCCGGATCACCCGATCAACGAAGGCGCCCTCTGCTCGAAAGGCGGTTCGGTTTTCCAGGTTGCGAACAACGAGCGCAGGCTGGACAAAGTCCGATACCGCGCCCCCGGGGCTTCCGACTGGCAGGAAGTCGAGTGGGACTGGGCGATCGACAAGATCGCCAGGAATTACATCAAGACTCGTAACGAGACTTTCATGAAGGAAGAGAACGGGGTTACGGTTAACCGCACCGAGGGAGTCGCCTGCTTCGGCGGCGCGGCCCTCGACAACGAGGAGTGCTACCTCCTCGCCAAGGTCGCCCGCGCGATGGGCATCACCCAGGTGGAACACCAGGCACGTATATGACACAGCTCCACGGTGGCCAGTCTGGCCGCTACATTCGGACGAGGAGCTATGACGAACCATTGGATCGATATGATCAATGCGGACGTTGCCATGGTTATGGGTTCTAACGCCGCGGAGAACCATCCGATATCGATGCGCTGGCTTAGAAGGGCCCACGAACACGGGGCCTTCATAATCAGCTGCGACCCGCGCTATACGAGGACATCATCCTTCGCGGACATCTACTGCCCGTTCCGCAGCGGCACCGATATCGCCTTTGTCGGCGGTATCATCAACTACTGCCTGCAGAACGACCGCATCCAGAAGGAGTATGTCGCGAACTATACAAACGCGGGACTCATCATCAATGACAAGTTCACCTTCGAGGACGGCTTGTTCGCCGGATGGGACGGCAAGAAATACGATACGTCCCAGTGGGCATACGAGCTCGATGCCGAGGGCATCCCCAAGAAGGACAGCACCCTCCAGGATTCTCGCTGCGTGTACCAGTTGATGAAGAAACACTTCTCACGGTACGACATCGACACGGTGGTCAATATCACCGGCGCTCCGCGCGATGCCTACCAGAAGGTCTGCGAGACCTACACATCGACCTACAAACCCGATAAGGTTGCCACTTGGCTTTACGCCATGGGAACCACCCAGCACACGCACGGCACGCAGAACATCCGCAGCTACGCGATGCTTCAGCTTCTGCTGGGCAACGTCGGCATGGCCGGCGGCGGCGTGAACGCGCTGCGCGGCGAGTCGAACGTTCAGGGATCAACCGATATGGCGCTGCTGCACCATATCCTCCCCGGCTACCTCAAGACACCGCTCGTAGCCCACACCGACCTTGCAACGTTCCTCGATAAGACAACTCCCAAGACGAACGACCCCATGAGCGCCAACTGGTGGCAGCATACTCCGAAGTACATGGTCAGCCTGCTGAAAGCATGCTACGGTGACAATGCCACCAAGGACAATGAGTTCTGCTACCACTACCTTCCCAAGAGGAACGCCTCTCATTCCCACATGCATATCTTTGAGAACATGCATACCGGTAATGTCAAGGGTATGTTCCTGTTCGGACAGAATCCCGCGGTTGCCGGCCCGAATGCCAATTTCGAGCGAAACGCCATGTCGAACCTCGACTGGATGGTCGCGGTCGACCTCTGGATGACGGAAACATCAACGTTCTGGAAACGCCCGGGAGTCAACCCGGCCGATATCCAGACCGAGGTTTTCCTGCTCCCGGCCGCCGCATCGGTCGAGAAGGAAGGTTCGGTATCCAACTCCGGCCGCTGGCTGCAGTGGCGCTATGCCGCCGTGAATCCTCCGGGAGACGCCAAGACCGACGCCGGTATCCTCCAGGATATTGTCTTCAAGCTCAAGGAGTTGCTCCCGAGCCTGGATACAACAGGCGTTCCCGAGCCACTCACGGAACTCTACTGGAACTACGGCAACGGCGATGAGCCCGATCCGCATATGATCGCCAAGGAAATCAACGGCTACTATATGGTGGATACCGCCGACGCCAAGAAGGGACAGCTGGTCGCGAACTTCACCAAGCTTACCGACGACGGCGCGACCTGTTCGGGCAACTGGCTTTATTCGGGTTCATATACCGAAGACGGCAACATGATGGCGCGCCGCGACAAGCACGACGCCATCAACAATATCGGCCTTTACCCGACGTGGTCGTGGTGCTGGCCTCTCAACCGCCGGATCATCTACAACCGCGCGTCAGTCGACCCCCAGGGAATCCCGTGGAAACCCGACAAGTGGGTCATACGATGGAACCCCGAGCTCAAGGACGGTGCGGGCGCGTGGGAAGGGGATGTACCGGACGGCGGATGGCCCCCGGGTCAGAAGCACCCATTCATCATGAGGCCGGAAGGCTACGGATGTCTATGGGCCACGGCTCTCGTCGACGGGCCGCTGCCCGAGCACTACGAGCCGATGGAAAGCCCCGTTCACAACCCGATCAGCAACCAGCAGAACAACCCGGCCGCGGTCGTCTTTAAAACCGCCGGTTGGGATGACTACGGCGACCCGCAGGAGTTCCCGGTTGTCGGCACCACCTACCGTGTCAGCGAACACTGGCAGGCGGGCGCGATGACGAGGAACCTCCCATGGCTGTCGGAACTGGTACCGAACGTGTTTGTCGAAATCGGAGAGGATTTCGCCAACAGGCTTCGCATAAGTAACGGCGACAAGGTCAAGGTTTCGACGAAGCGTGGAAACCTCGAGGCCTACGCGCTGGTTACGAAGCGGTGGCAACCGTTCACTTGCGACGGCAAAAAAGTCGACCAGATAGGCGTTGTCTGGCATTTCGGCTGGGAGGGAATCGCCAAGGGCGATTCGGCGAACATGCTGACGCCTCACTGCGGCGACGCCAACACCGCTATCCCGGAGTATAAAGCCTTCCTTTGCAAAGTAGAAAAGGCGGAGGTGTAAACGATGACACACAAAGCGCTATTACATGATATGACTCGATGCATCGGCTGCCGCGGCTGCCAGGTGGCATGCAAGCAGTGGAACAACCGACCCGCCGAGCAGACGACATTTTTCTCGGGGCCCGGTTACCAGAACCCCGGCGACCTTTCCGCTTCGACTTATACGCTTATCACGTATAACGAGGTACTGGTCGGCGACAGGTTCGACTGGGTATTCGGCAAGCTCCAGTGCAAGCATTGCGAAACCCCGGCCTGCGAGCAGATCTGCCCGGTGAAGGCCATAACCAAGACCGACACCGGCGCCGTCGTGCCAGACAGGAGCATATGCATCGGCTGCAAGATGTGCAGCACGGTTTGCCCGTTCAATACTCCGCGCTATGACGAGGCCGACATGAACCACATGCACAAATGCTGGCTCTGCTTCGACAGGCTCAGCGCGGGGGAGATACCGGCATGCGCCAAGGCTTGCGCCCCGAAGGCAATCGTCTTCGGCGACAGGGATGAGATTTTGAAGGACGCCAAGCAGCGCATCGCCGACAATCCCGACCTGTACATCAACGCTATCTACGGCCAGGAAGAAGCCGGCGGAACATGCGTATTCCACATTTCCAACGTACCGTTCTCGTCACTCGGTTTCCCGACGGTGTCCAGCACGCCCATCAAGGTGGCACGAGCCGTGGTGGCCCCGACATTCAAGGATTTCGTCGCCTTGTCCGGTACCGGAACCGCGACGTTTATCCTCGGTGTGGGATGGGTCATCAACAGGCGTCAGGAGATGGCGGAAAAGAACGCGTAAATGCACAGTCTCTGTTAATTGTAGTTACGCGGCCTTGTACAAGGCCGCGTTACTATTTTATGGCTTTTTTATTTTGTTAACTATCCAGCCTGCCGCCTGTCCGAAAGGTCCGAACCTGGGGTTCTTTTGTGATCTATTACCGGATATTTTAGAGTGGTCTGGAAGAATTCAGATATCATGTAGTCCCGGACATATTCGAACTCTTGAAGCGGCTCACCCAGATCGTTACTTACTACTATTTCGTAAGAGTAACTATAATCTTCTGTTACGAATGGGCCCCAGCTTATTAAAATATACTCATCCTTCGTTCTATATTCAGTATTCATTTTTCCATATTCAATATTCTCAAACTCTGAGTGGCTAAAGAAATATTCTTCATTTTCTCTAATTTCCTTGAGTAAACCGAAATACTCTTCTACCTTTTCTGGACCGAATTCGTAATAATAATATTTGTCTTCATCATTATACCTATATTTATCTTCTGCAATACGAAGAGAAGATACTAACCTTTCTCCATCAGGCTCTTTGCCAACATATCCTTCATAATATCTTTCTGTCTCTGATGCAGTATCGCGATACCTAATTAGTATACGCCAATTACCCTCAGAATCAGGATTTTCAGCTTCTATTGTTTGATTTGCTTCCAATGGAAAAGTCTTTGATGGGCTTACTTGGGCACTTTCTCTTTCTTCAATAGATGCATCTTCGGCAAGCCGTTCAACTTTTTTAGATGCAATTGCTATATCAGAGACTTTATTCATTTCTGTCTTCATGGAACAGCTTAATTGCATTACTCCACAAACCATAATAAGCGTTATAACGTATAGCTTGCCTTTCATCTTAATCTCCTTGAAGCTAAATTAGGGACAGTCACCTATTATATTCTGCAATAATATAATCAGCTGCCGCCTGCAAGCGAATCTTCGAAGATTATAGGCAGGCGCAAGGATGATTTCAAGCCACCAGCTCAGCGGCCCGAACTGTCCGACTCCCGGTTTCGGGCAAACAGGCTGTATAAGCCTATCCGGCTGGATTTACACCGCATCTAAGATAATCGGGGAAGGGGCAATTTTTGCCGGAGGAGGCATCTGTCATGCCCGGAAGATTCGCGTGTATTCTGCTCGCTATTACTTTAATCCTCGCGTACGGCTGCTCGTCGGGAGGCGGCAACAATGTGCTCGCGCCCGAACAACCGGTGGGGAAAACTTCCGCCGATGCCGCATCATCCCATTACCTCTGGGGTATGTGGCAGTTCAGCATCGATGCGGATGCGCAGACAATCGACACCGTTCCGCTTCGGGGAATGGAGATGCATCTCAACGCGCTGCCCTTCCTCGAACCGCCCCCGCTTCTGAATCTCACCCTCGAAACACTGCAGTTCAACGGGAATATCATCGAAGCCGACATCGGCCTGCGCCATCCAGTCCTTGGCCTGACGGAATTTTCCGGCTTCGATGTGAGCGGCATTTTCATCACCAACGGCTCGGTGAGCGGATTCGCCGACGCCGGCCTGTTGATGGCAGGCGAAGGAGATACGCGCCTGTTGAATCCCGACGGATACACCCGATGGTGGAATCCATCTGAATTCCCGATTAACACGGGCACTATATTTGGATACAACGACGGCCTGCTCGGCGCGCCCGACTCAATAGGCGATTACAACTGCACGTTGAATGCATATAAATATTTCTGCGACGACCTCGACGATCCCGACGACCCGCTTTCCGACATCACCATCGAAAACCGCGGGCTGTTCTCCGCTGGACAGAAAAACGTCCGCCACTACACAATCGAGATGGGCGGCGATGGATTGATATTCAACTACGCGGTCGATGCGTCGTGGCAATTCCCGCAGGGCAATCCGCCATACCAGGCGCCTGATGATTTCGCGC
>CAZSPL010000032.1:0-24375 GCA_964608735.1 uncultured Planctomycetota bacterium
ACATCGGCGATCTTTTAATGGCCACGCCGGCCATTTCCGAGATAAAGAAAAACTGTCCAGGGGCTCGCATAGCTGTACTCTGCAGCCCGTTAAGCAGTGAAGTACTGAAACGGAACCCGGACATAGATGAAATAATTGAATATCACAAGGAAAGCGCCGGACTCGGCGGTATGCTGCGGATGGCCGCGCGTCTGAGGGAACGTAAGTTTAATGCGGCATTTGTTTTCCATCGGGCGTTCGGTTCCGCGGTTCTCGCGTTTCTTTCGGGCATACCGAAGCGCTATGGATTCTCGACCGAGTGCAGGAGAATGTTCCTTACCGACCCGGTAAGGCTTGATAAAACGAAACATCGGGCCGATAACGACCTCACGGTCGTAAGCACCGCGGGATTTAATGTGAATACGAGCGCGCCGCTGGTATTCATCACCGACCCCGCTGATGCCGATTATGCGCTGAAATCGCTCGGGCCCGAAGCGATCGAGCATGGTTACGCGGTCATCAATCCCAATGCATCGTGGGAGACCAAGAAATGGCCGCGGGAGCGTTTCAAGGCGCTTGTGAAGCGAATAACCGACGAATTCGGGCTTGTGCCGGTGGGCATCGGGTCGAAAGCCGAAAGGGATTTCGTGGATGAAGTCCTTGACGGCGCCGGGATCAATCTCGCCGGACAGACCAGCCTCTCGCGGCTCGGAGTGCTATGTCGCGATGCCGTCGCCGTAATAACGAACGATTCAGGCCCGATGCATATCGCGGCGGCGGTGGATGCCAATCTCATCGCGCTGTTCGGGCCGACGAGTCCCGCGAGATGCGGCCCGCGTAGTGATAAGGCCGTCGTACTTCGGGATGAGAGCCTGGATTGCATAGCGTGCTATAAAAAAAGCTGCGATATCGGGCTGAAATGCATGGAAGCCATAGATATCGACAGCGTTATAAATGCTTTAAGAGGTTTCGCGGAAAAGATTGAGCAGAATTGATGAAAAACCGGCCATAGCGGGCGGAACGCCCATCAGGGATGAATTCCTCGATTTCGCGCGCCCGAGGTTGTCCGAGCTCTCCATTGAGTCTGTCGCCGCCACCCTCAGAAGCGGATGGCTTACCACCGGCCCGCGCGTGGATGAGCTCGAGGAATATTTCGCCCGCATGCAGCACAGGGCGTATGCAATCGCCCTGAATTCCTGCACCGCCGGGCTGTTCCTCGCGCTGAAACGCATCGGCGTCGGACCTGGAGATGAGGTCATTACCACGCCGATGACGTTCGCGGCGTCGGCGAATGTCATCATCCATACGGGCGCGACGCCGGTTTTCGCCGATGTCGATGCCGGTGACTGGTACAACATCGACCCCGCCGCGATAGAGGATGCCGTCACTCCGCGCACGAAAGCGCTGATACCCGTGCATTATGCCGGGCGACCGGTAGAAATCGCGAAGATTCTTTCAATTGCCGGGAAGCATGCTCTCGCCACCATCGGCGATTGCGCGCATGCGATAGAAGCCGAATATGACGGCAAACCGGTGGGAAGCCTGTTCGATTTTACGGCGTTCAGCTTTTATGCCAATAAAAATGCCACCTGCGGCGAAGGCGGGATGATTTGCTGCGATGCCGACGACGACGGCGGGTGGCTTCGCGTGATGCGCCTGCACGGTATGGACCGGGATGCCCACAACCGGTTCACATCGCCGCATACGGGAACATATGACATCCAGGGGGCGGGATTCAAATTCAACATGCCGGACATCGCGGCGGCAATCCTCATGCCGCAGCTCCAGAATATCCGGGAACATCACGAGCGACGGAAAGAAATTTGGACCGCGTTCAACAGCGCTTTTAAAGATATTGAGGGCGTCCGGGTACCGCCGGTTGACAAACCGGGATGCCGCCACGCATTGCATGTCTATTCGATTCACATAAATCCGTCGGAAGCCGGTTTCCACCGGGATGACATGGCAAAAGGACTGCTCGCGGAGAACATCGGGATCGGCGTGCATTACACGCCTGTACACCTGTTCTCGGTATACAGGGAAATGTTCAACACGCATCCGGGAATGCTCCCGGTTGCCGAGGATTTCGGTGCGAATACATTGAGCCTTCCCCTGACACCGTATTTAAGCGAGAGAGATATAGTCGATGTAACCGATGCATTCGTAAGGCTGGCCGGATATTTCCGGGAAGGAAAGAGGATCCCGGATGCAAGGCCGGTTCATTCCCGCTGTGAGGAGTGTTGAATCAGCGGGTCAAGGAGGACAGTATGGCCAAAGCAAGAAAAACCCCTGCTGTTTCGAAGTCGAGAAAGCCCCCGGCTCGCAAGGGTGCCGTATCGACCGCGCGTAAACCGCCGGCCCGCAGTGGTGTAAAAATCACCGCGAAAAGGGCGCGTCCGAGCAGCACGAAGCTGAGTAAAATCAAGAAATATTCCCCGCGCTCGAGGTATGCCACGTTCCGGATAGGCGACAGGCTTGCGTTCAACCGGATACAGAACTGGCAGCACGGAACCGATATCGAAAATGTTGTCGGCACAGTGGTGGATAAGATCTTCGACAAGGCGAATGATTTAAAATTCATCGAAGTCCAGTTCGAGATGGATGATGAGTATTCGCCCGGGGATACTATCCTGAAGCTGCGCCGTTTCGTGGTGAAGTAAAGGGAAAACCCCGGATTTCCTGCAGGCTTGATTATTCCCGGCGCTATTTACTATTGTCGTTGCGCATGGTAAATTTCTATTTGGTTATCGGTGTGGGTGATTTGATATGAAGACAGGAATAGTCTCTTTGCTCGCATGCTTGATCCTCCTCACACTTGCTCTACCGGTTTACGCAGTCACTTTCGATGAGGTTGTCGAGATGACCGGGTCCGGCGTATCGGCGCAAGTGATTATCGCGCTTATCGATGCGGGTGGTTCGGCCTTTCGGCTTTCCGCCGATGATGTCATCGCCCTGCAGGACGCGGGAGTCGACAATGCGGTAATCCTCCGGATGATCGACACGATGGAGCCGAAGAAGGATGTGGAAACGGAACAGGACGTCTTTCTGAAACTCAGCGACGACCAGTTCAAGCGCATCTTCCTCGAAGGTGAAGAACAGCCCGCCCAGGACGAACAGGATAATTATAATTACTATGACCCGGGTGAGCGCCAGCCTCAATACTACCAGTCCTCGGGCTCATATTTCGGGCAGGGGTATGTGTCGACCCAGGATTATTCCCGCCCGAACTATTCCTCCGGCCTGAGCCAGACAACTTATTACTACTCATCCCCGGGCGGGTACTACTATGACAGGCGTTATTACCCGCCTGCGAGTTATTACGCCTACCAATACCCTCCCGCGTACTCCATCTACGACGGCAAGGTCTATTATCGGGAACCGCCTCCGTACTACAACGCTTATAATCCCTACCCAAAGTACTACAGGACCTCATATCCTTACTCCTATAATTACCCCTACTCCTACAATTACAAGAACAACTACCATCCACGCTCCCATATGCGCGTCCGGTCGCATCCTGATGATAACTGGTATTTCTCGCTCGGGTTCAACTTCTGAGATTCCGATGTAACGCGCGTTAAACCGGTGGAATAATATTTTGCGCATTAAGAAATATCTATTGAAAAGAGCGGTTCATGCATCTAAAAAGTGAGTGATGGCTCTAAACGCGGCCGTCTTGTCGGGCGAGCCGCGAAAAAATATGGAATTATGCCTTACAGGAGGAAATAATGAAGATATCAGGAGTTTTCGGGAGAGTACTAACGCTGGTCGCCATTCTTCTGCTGCTTGCGGCGGTTTTCGGATGTTCCAGCGATAACTCCCAGCCGGTTATACCTACAGATGGGGATTCGCCCGTAGTGACGGCGGATTTCGCGGAAGGCCATAACCTGTTCGGGTACTATACTCTCAGCATTGATACCGAGAAGATGACGGTGGAAGCAATTCCGAACCATTCGGCGGAAGTGCATTTCAACGTGGCTCCGTTCCTGCTCTCGAGCTGCCCGAGCTGCATCATCGTGCAGGTCATCGGGTATGACGCCGACGAGCATATCTACACTCTCCAGATTAGTCTGAAGAACCCGATGTTCAAGATAGGCTATGATGTCAAGGGTATTATCGCTATCGACGGCACAGGGGAATATGACCTCTTGAATCCCGACGTGTACACGCCGCTGTGGGGAACGATGATCAGCCCGTTCCGCTACTTCGCCAAGAGCGCCACAGACTACCAGTTCCCGCCCGCGGCGATTCACAAGGAAGATTTCGAGATCTACATCAGCCCCGACCACACACCGACATTCAACATCCCGTTCGCGATTGACGCCCACTGGCCGGGAATCCAGGAAGACTGTATCTGGATTCAAAATGTCGTGGTCAACAGCAACGGCTCGAATGTCACGGTTAAATGCGATGTCGTCGACTCGCAGAGCAACATCGAGCGGGTTTATGCCGATACCACTGCATTTACAGGCGCCGAGACCGATTTCGTGAACACATCGGGAAATCACTACGAAGCGACCTGGGCTATCGGCGGGGCTCCCGGCGGGCTTAACAGGGTCCTCCTGAGCGCCAAGAGCCAGGGCAGCAACGTGCTGCTTCACAACTATGCCGATGTATGGGTCGACACCAGCGGCGCGGTCCTCGAGGGACATATCTTCAACGCGGTGACCACACAGAGCGCCGTGGGCACAAAGATAAAGGTCAACAACACCGGAGGGGGCTCCTCACCCCAGGACACGGTTATCACTTCCACGGGTGATTATGTCTACGCCATCGAGCCGGGAACTTACGAACTCGAAGTTATCACTAACGATTCGTTCATATCGTATGACAAGATGACCACTGTCTACGATGTTGTTGTCAACCCCGACGATCACATTGTGGTCGATTTTGGAATGGGCCCCAGTTACCTGAATGACAATACCGAGCAGATTTGCTGCATCAACGGCCAGGTGTTAAACGCCAATACGGGCGCCCCTGTCCAGTTCGCACAGGTATCAATCTCGGGCGGCTCCCAGACGGGCGGGACTTTCCAGAGCAGGGTCACCGATGCAAGGGGCCACTACGTATTCTGGAAAGTGCCCTGCAAAGGCACCGGCGGACAGCCGATCCAGACATTCACAATCGAGTGCGTCGCGTCCGGCTATGTTCCGGCGGAGAGAACACCCGTGCCGTACGGCTGGAACAAGAACACCCCGCAGGAGAATTTCTTACTTACGCCGGTAGGCGGCGAGTGCTTCTGGGAAGACGACTTTGAAGGGGGCGGCATGGAAGGCTGGACTTTCGTACAGCTTCAGTGCACGCAGATGTGGCATTTCCATCAGGATTCCGAGCTGTTTAATGCGAACGTAACTAAGCCCGCGGATGATGGCGGCATGATTGTGATCCTTCCTCCCGATGACACCACCAACGGCCGCGTCTGGCAGCCCTGGAAGGGCACCTGGGCCCTGTGGTACGGCGAGGACGATGACGGAAGCTTCATCCACGCGTGGGCAAACAATTCACCGGGCGGCACGAGCACATGCGCTCACTCCGCGCAGGCTCTTTCGCCGGTAATCGACATCACAACCCTCAACCAGGCTACGATGACCTGGCAGCAGATCTGGGAAATCGAGGGCGTCGACCCGTCGATCGCCTATGATTACCTGAGGGTTTATATCCGCGAAACTGGTGGAAGCTGGTTCCTGTTCGAGCATTCCAACCCGACCGTCGAGCCGGTTCCCGACCTCGGCGGCGGTAATGCCAAGCACCCGCAGACATCCGGCGGATTCGACATCGCCCCGGTATGGCAGGCTATCGTGCACAATCTCGGCGACCTGGACAACCCTGATACGGGCACGGTGGAGCATATGAGTTTTATCGGCAAGCAGATTCAGTTCCGCTTTGAGTTTGGTACGGTTGACTCGCTCTACAACGGCTTCCGAGGATGGCTTGTAGACGACCTCTGCCTGTACCCGATCTCCATCGGTTAATTCGCGACAATACCAAGAATTCACCCCCCGCCCGCGGGGGGTTTTTTATTGAGCATGCGCGGGCGTTTCTTGCGCCTTGACGGTTAGTGAAATATCATTGACCTGAAATGCCGCCGCGAAGAACTAAAGCATCCTCTTTGAAGCGGGTCACATGGCTGGGCTGCGTAATCACTACTCGGGCTGACCTGCACAGGCCGCTGAAATCTCACATGCCTGTCGGGATTAGCATCGATGGATCATCCCGTACCGGTCAGGCCATGCTTATCGAACATAGTGAATTGAATGCAGGGCAGACGGTTTATTGCGAGATTTGTATCGACGGCGATGCGGAGTTGCATCGTGGAACGCGCTTCATCTTAATTGACAAAGCCCGTGACAAGCCCATCGGCGCCGGTATGGTGCTCGTTCGCGGCCTGCCCCGGCTGACAGCCGGCTCGAAGGGGGAAGTCGCATCGCTTCTGAAGAGCGTAGAGGGTGAGGATATCCCGGCGGCATTCGTGTCCCTCATAAGGATACACACCCCCTACGGCGTCTCGGCGTCATTCGTAGGCTGGGCGCTCGCGATGGAAGTCGATGCAGTAGACGAAGCCGCGCGCGTCGCGGAAGGCATCTCGATCATCCCGTTATCGAAGGACAACTTGCTTATGGACGACAAAGATATAGAACATTGGACAAAACGGATCATTAAGGCCATCAAGGAATACCACATGGAACATCCCCTTGAACATGGCCCGGGCTTGACGGAGATAATCTCCGCGCTGAAATCCGCTCCCGCGAAAGCGGCCGTAAAAGTGGTCCTGAAGCGGGTGGTTGATGAACGCCTGGTTGAATTTCAGAATGGCGTCTACCACATGCCCGATTTCAAGCCGGTTAAGGAAGACCCACTGGATGGACTCAAAGGCCGGGTTTTCGCCTTCTATCTCGACGCGGGGTTCTCGCCGCCGTGGCTCCGTGATGCCGCAAGCGCGCTGAAGCAGCCTGAGACGCGGCTGAAAGGAATTCTCAGGCACTTGTGCGAAACCGGTTACATGGTGAAACTCGACAAGGAGACATATCTCGCGAAAGAGAAGCTTGGTGAAGCCGCCGGGAAGGCGATGGCGACGATACGCAAGCATGGGAATGTCGAGCTTGCGGAATTCCGGGATGCGCTCGGATGCGGTCGTTCGATGGCTTTATGCATACTCGAATATTTCGACCGGAAAGGATGGACAGAGCGTCGCGGGAAAGTGCGTGTGAAGGGCGCGAAGGAGTCCGGATTCTGATATATGCCCGGCCATGACTTGTCTGGGGACATCTCCATAAATCCTGTTAAGAATGTTTACCTGCGAAATAGTTGAAAAGTTAATCTGAACTATTGGAAGTGTCCCGGTATCATGGTATATAGAGGTAGGAACCTCAATTCTCTTTTCACTCTTCAGGCAATAAGAGACCTACCATGACCGCAGAGAGAAACGCGCTAACGGCGTTAACATAAAACGTAAACTACTGTCGTTGAATCATCGAAATATCCATATTTTTTCCGCCCATCACTCGCATCCCTCTCTTCCGAAACTCGTCGTCCTTGATGTGCTGATTGATGTTCGAATACAACAGCATCTAAGGAGGATACGGCGGTGAGACGCGAAAAAAGATTCTACATGGTGGAAGAAGATATCCGCTACTACCAGGAAATGTTCAACAAGAGCCTGAGTTTCGGCATCGCGCCGGTTACCAGCCCGGATATAATCGCCGAGTTTTTTCGATACGCCGATTTTGTGGAGAAGGAATTTTCCTATCGCATAAACGTGATGAATTTCCCGCAGGTGTTCACGACGAAGCTGATTAACATCTGAGTTGAAACCATTTCCCCTGGTTTTCTTCGGACATGCCGCCGGCTCAGGGCAACCTTCAAGCCGGCGGTTTTTATTATCCCTACCCGAGGTCTATCGGCTCGAACGCATCCTCTTCACCGCGATGCAGCGTCTCGGCGAAATCCTCGGCGTTGAATTCCCAGTTGTACCAGCTTCCCCACAACGTTACATAGAAGAACGGGCTGATGAAGATCTCGCCGTAGCCGTATGCCGGAAGCAGCTTCCCGTCGCGCTCGCGGTAGTAAAACTCGCCGCTGCCCTGCCCCCTCCAGTAGCCGTTGTCGAAATGCGATTCGATCCTGCTGAGGTAGCCTTCTTCCGTATCGAATTCGTAGATAGAATACTTGATAAATTGCTCCTTGTAATTCTTCGCCGAGATCCTGACCATGTGCGTTTCCCGTTCGTTTATTTCGCCGGTCCCGAGATATTCAATGTCGTAGTTGTCCATGATCGAAGGGATGTTTATCTGCCCGCCGGGAAGCGGCAGGAGGTTGGTGAACACCGGCTTGTCGGGAACCGTCTCGCTCCTTATGACATCCATTCCCATCATCCTGAGCAGATACCAGCCGGGGGACTCATAGAAGTAATGCGAAATTATCGGGCTGAACCTCGCCTTGTAGGCGACATCGCCGCTTTTCAGGTCATCGAGCGTAAGTTCCTTCCCGGGGTCGCGGTATATGACGATGTCCACCGCCATATTTTCGATATCCTGGCTTGTGAAGAAACTATCCGCACGGTTGATGATATCCATCAGCTCTTCATTTGAGATTTCGGCTATTCCCGCGCTCGCCACAGGCGGCACACCAGTTCGTTCAAGAGTGGTATCCTGCGCGAGTGCGGGAAGTGTAATGAGTGCGAGCAGCATTATGGCAAATGTAATACATCTCATGGCGTATCCTCACAGGTTTTACGTTCGGGTATATTTATACTACTCTTCCTCGTCTTCGTCATTCCCTTCGTATGTAACTTTCCTTCCAAACAGGCCGTAGCGTACTATCTTCGATGTTCCGTTCGACGGCTTTTCCTTTTCGGGTGACTGATACCAGCCGTCGATGAACCTCTTTCCGACGGCCAGCAGAATGAAGAGCACCAACGACAGCAGTGAAATGTATATGCCGTTTGTGAACGACGCCGGTTTGTAGACGAACTCAACCTCGTGCGTGCCCGGTGTATTCAGCACGACGCCGCGGAAATAGAGGTTCGCCCGCAGTATCTCGGCATCCTTGCCGTCGACTTTCGCATGCCATCCCGGGTAGAAGCTGTCGGCGAGAACGAGCACGCCCGGGCGATTTATCTCCACCGTTGCCGTGATACGTTCAGGCTCGATGATCGTCGGTGTGATACGGGTGGTGATGCCGGCTTCTTCGGGAGTGAATGTCGGCACATTGCTCCCCGATGACAGGATTATCTTCCTCTCGAAATCGAATCCGCCTATCGAGCCCGCGATTTCCGCGAGCCGGGCGATGTCGGAATTGTCGACGACGATCACTTCTTCGGGATGCACGACATAAGCCCGCGGCAGCGCCATATGATTGCGGTAGATGAGGACATCGCCCTGGTATACTCTCTCGAACCGTCCCCCTTCGGGAAGCTGGTAGCTGCTGATAAGGAAATCGACGTCCATAAGGTCGATCAGAAGATGAAGCGGGCGCCCGTTGGTCAGTGTGTCCGCGGGGATCATCCGCCCGGTCACGATATCGTTAAGCTGTTGCTTGACGGCGCCGTCGAGGAGATAGAAATCCTCGGTATACAGGCTGGCGAATCCGCCTGCGTCGTACAGCCCGAAGTACGCCGACAAATCCGGCGGCACCATTTCCCTCAACGCGAAGTAGCGCTCATCACTTCCCCCGCCGCCCTGGTACCACACGGTGACCGGTTTGTCGCCGAAAAGCCATGAGGCATAGTTGAGTTGTCCGTATGAGTAAATGCGCGAATTGGGGCTCTTCTCCTTGATGAATGCGACTGAATCCGGGTCGTCGAGGAAGAACCTGCCGTCGATAAGCCTGTTGTTATGATTTGTCGCGGTGACGAGGAACAGGTCGCAAAGGTTGATGATAAGGAAGGCGAAAACAAGCGCTCGCGGG
Source organism: uncultured Planctomycetota bacterium (assembly GCA_964608735.1). GTDB lineage: Bacteria > JAJVIF01 > JAJVIF01 > JAPKYR01 > CAZSPL01 > CAZSPL01. The sequence goes on from CAZSPL010000032.1 coordinate 9,886, forward strand.
CTTGCCGAACGTCCGAATATTATGTTCATAAGCGGTATCGCGGCGGCGAACGCGACGAAGTAGAGTATTACCGCGGGGACGAGATTCCGCCATGCTTCGTATTGCGCGAAGTTGTCGGAATCGATTCTTATTCCGAGCGGCCCGGCGAGCGTCGATTGCATGAGGCCGTCGAATGCCGCTTTGCCCGTCGAGCCGAACCATGGAAGCGAGCCGATTATGGCGATTATTGCCAGCAGGATTAACGCGAAAATATAGGGAGCCTTCGATGGCGGCACCGGTTCTTCTTCATCCTCATCTTCGTCGTCCTCTTCGTCCATCCGTGATAAGATGCGCTCAGCGCCGAATCCGGCAAGCAGCGACGCGGCGAATATGAACACAATGAGGAACCTGTCGGGCGCGCGGAATTTGTCGAAGAAAGGCACGGAGTTGTATAGCACATCGAAAAGGCGTCCCGCCGGACCGAGCGCCAGAACCGCGAAAATTATCGCGACCGGCCCAAAAATGCCCGAGCGTCTACTTCCGAGGGCATAGATCGCGAGCGCGAGAGCGATGACGCCGATGTATCCGAAAAAATTAGGCGCGGGCGGGATTCCGGGAAGCATCGCGCCGCTGGAGGGATTGCCGTAATAATTGGGCATCGCGATGTCTATCAAATGCTGGGCGGGGAATGAATAGGAACTCGCGATTTCATAGCTCGCTTCCACGCCGCGCATCGAGAGCCCGGTCAACTCGTATGTCGGCGACAACTGGAAAGCGTAGAATCCGACGGCGAATCCGAATCCGAGCGCAAGCTTCAGCACGCGCACGAGGGTAATGAAAAACGCTTGTCTCGAAATTGAAGCGAGCACCACGTAGACGGTATCGATGGCGACCAGGAGCGCGGTTATCGCGGATACTTGCAGGCTTCCGCCCATCATCTGGAGCATAAGGGTCAGCGCGAGAAGGAATGTCCACTTGATGCCGTGCTCGCGAAGGCATCGCCGCGCGAGATAAAGGACCAGCGGTATCCATACCGCCGAGCGGAAGATGGTGAAATTTATTATCAGCGAGCAGAATAATCCCGAGAATGCGAATGCCGTCGCCGAGAACATCGCCGCGATGGGCCGCTGCCCGAGATATCGCGCGAGTAGATACATGAACGCCCCGGCGAGGAAAAAATGGAAAAGGGCGTCGAGGGTGAACGCGAGGTGTATCGGCACGAGGGCGTAGGCAAGGCGCGTCGGGGGATAGAATACCGCGCCCTGGCTTTCGGCGAACAGCGGGAATCCGCAGAAGAACCGGTCGGTCCAGAGGGGCATTTTCCCTTCCGAAAGCTGCTCGGCGTTGATGGCCTGGTACGGATTGTAGACGTTCATCACGTCGCCGGCGAAGAACACTTTCCCGCCGAGCGCCGCGGGATTGAAGAACAGCACCACCAAGCCCGCTATCAACAGGAGGAACAGCAGGTCCACAGCGGTGAAGCGGGATGCCTCGGCCTGAAGAACTTCATCTTCACCCGGATCCGTCTTTCGATTTTCACGTTTACCGCGCTTCAAACCATTCTTCCGTAATTATTCTTTAAATCGTACTATCGTGGCCCCGACGCCGCCTTCGTTCGGCGTGCCCGAGCGGAATGATTCAACGAGGTCATGCTTTTTCAGATGTTCTTGCACCGCCCGCCTCAACTGGCCGGTGCCGATTCCGTGGACAATAGAGACTTCCGCCTTCTTTGCATAATACGCTTTGTCGAGATACTCGTCGAGCTTGAGCAGTCCCTGCTCGACACGCTCGCCGTGAAGGTCAAGCTGCCCGAGTACCGCCGCGGGGATCGGTGTCTTCACCGCGTGGGCCCTGGCTTCATACTGCTCTTCGATCTTGCGCAGGCCCGAACCGTCGATCGTCATTTTAAGCGATTCCACGGCGACTTTATACTGCCCCTTCCGCCCATCACCAATGATCCTCCCCTCTTTCTTCAAATCGATGAGCCAGACCTTGTCGCCCACCTCGAAAACATCCTCGCCCAAAGGTTCTTCCGATTGGATGATCAAAGCTTCGCCGGGGACCTGCATCAGGTTGCGCTTGCGCCGGATTTTGGTGAGTGTCCTCTCCAGTTCCTCAAAATCGCTGTCACGTATCCCTCCTTCCTCCACCGGTTTGTCGGCGACTTTCGCGGTCTGCTTGAGTATGCTGTCCCGCTGCTTGAGCGCCTTCGAAACGACATCCCTCGCGTATTCGAGCGCGTGCGTCACGCCGTCGAGGATATCGGCCATCACGTAATTCTGCAGCACGACGAGCTTGGCGCGTTTGTCGTTTATGGATGCTGATTCGCGCTCGAGATTGTCGACCTGGATCCTTAGGGCGTCACGCTTGGTCTGCAAGAGGGTTATGTCGATTTCAAGAAGATCGGTCCCCTGCCCGACGATTTCCTTCGCCCTCTCAACGAGCTTCCGGTCCAGTCCGAAACGTTCGCTCATGAGCAGGGCGTATGACGCACCGAGGCTGTCGAGAAGAAGGCTGTATCTCGGCTCGACTTTTTCGATGTCGAAATCGACGCTTGCCGCCGTGAGTGCGTCGGCGCGTTTCATCACGAGATTCTTCAGCGCTGGAAGATGTGTCGTAATCGCGAAATACGCGCCCTTGTCGATGAGATATTCGATAACCGCGAGCGCAAGGGCGGAGCCTTCCTGAGGGTCGGTTGAACGCCCTATCTCATCGAGCAGCACCAGGGAAGGTTTCCCGGATGATGCGTTGTTTATGGTGTGAATCATGCCCTTGAGAAATTCGATATGCGCGCTGAACGATGACAGGCTAAGGTCGATATTCTGCCGGTCGCCGATCTCCGCGAGGACAGACTCGAACCGCGGAAGCGATGTTTCATAGCCCGTGGGCACATGGAGTCCCGATTGGTTCAGGAGGACGCAGAGTCCCATCGATTTCAGCGAAACTGTCTTGCCCCCCGCGTTTGGGCCGGTGATTATCAGCCCCTTGCGTCCCGATATCACGATATCGACGGGGATTATATCGCCGTGAAGGAAAGGATGCTTGACGCCCCTGATGGCTATTTCATCGGACACACCCGCCGCTACCGCCCGCCAGTCGCTGGACAGGCGTCCCTTGGCGAAAATGAAATCGAGCCGCATGCCGTTTTCGAGCGAATATCGAAGCTGCGCGGCATCATTGCCGATGTAATTGCTCAACTCATAAAGGATGCGCTCGACCTCTGCGGCTTCCGCGCCAAGCAGCGTCTGGAGCTTGTTATTGCGCTCGACCATCTCGATCGGCTCGACGAAGAATGTCTGCCGCGTATCGCTCGCAGACTGGATGACCACATCCTCGGTTCGAAGATGCTCGCTTCGGAACGGGAGCACATAGCGCCCGTTGCGCATCGTGAAATTGTCCTCGCGAAGATAACCTTTGCGCGAGAATTTCTGCACGAGATGCCGGAGACGTTCCTCGATTTCCGCGCGCGCATGTTCGAGCGATTTGCGTATCTTTCGAAGTTCCGGCGACGCCGAATCGAGCACCCATCCTTCCGGATGGATGCACTTCGAGATGTGTTCTTCAAGTTCCGGGAATCGTAACACCTGCCCGGCTGTCCGCCCGAGTATGGTATATTCGAAGCGGGCGTTGAGTATGGCATCCGATGCAACCCTCAGAAGCCGCACCGTACGCGCCACTGCGAGGATTTCCTCGATTCCGAGCAGGCTGCCCTTCTCGGCGCGCAAGGTTATCGGGCGCAAATCATCCATCTGCGAGAACACCGGGAGCGATTTTTCGCTGTCGATGAATGAGCGCGATTCGTTCGTCTCGGCAAGGGCTGAATCGATGGATGCGTCGTCGGTCATCGGGTGAAGCTTCTTCACGAGTGGGATGCTTATATCCGACTGCAGGCGCGAAATGAGTTCGTCGCGCACGCGGAAATAATCCAGTGGCTCGAAACTGAAACGCTCTTCGATACCGAGGGGTTCTGATGTGTCGCGAGTCGAATGCATTACATCACGCCAGACAACCGGAAACCGGAATGCCCGAAACGGGCCGCCCGAATCGTCGGGAAGTCAATATACTTAATATCATTTAATTATCCTTAATATTGGCGGTTATGCAAAGCGGGAGCACGGGTGGACTCGCTATTTCCTCGAAATCCATGGACTCCCCTTTATATAGAAGCGAAGCGGCCTTTCGGCGGCGTGCTTGATTCCGACGCGGGTTGTGCATATTATCGCGGGCCTCGAAGCTATGTATTTCTTGTCAAGGTAAACGCGGATGTGTCCCCTTGCAAGGTCGGTGCCGTTGTCTTCCAGTGTGATGCCGAACGCCTGCGCGAGCTTGCCGGGACCGTTTGCGAGGTCGATGTCGCGCGATGCTTTCTTGCGGTTCCGCCGCATGACGTCGATTCCCTCGAGCGGCTCGATTGCCCGGACAAGCACCGCCGTCCCCTCCCCTTCCGGTCCCGTCACGAGGTTTATGCAGTAGTACATGCCATAGATGAAGTAGACGTATAACACTCCTCCCGGCTCGAACATCACCCGGTTGCGCTCGGTCATCCCCCTCGACGCGTGGCACGCCGGGTCGTCGCGATATAAATACGCCTCGGTCTCGACGATGCGTCCGCCCAGAAGCCTGCCATTTTTCTCGGCATATATCAGGTGGCCGAGAAGGTCGCGGGCGACTTCAACGGTATCGCGCCGGAAGAATGGCGTTCCGGCAAGCCTGGTTCCCGGTGGAGTTTTCATTTCAGGAGGGAAAGTTTCCGCTTTAAATCAGCGATGGGGTCGATCTTCACGGGATCGAACCGCCGCATCAGCGCGAGGTATATGCTGACATAATCCCCCATCTGCACGAGGCTCAATGCCCTCGCCAGGGGGTAATCGCCGGTCGAGCGGATAAGGAAGAAATCCCGCACCTTGCCGTTCAGCATTTCGTTTGTAAGTTCCCCCCGCAATGCGTTTCTCGGATGCTCATCGCGGTCCTTCAAACAAACAATGCTGCAACGGTTCGACCACTCCCATCCGGCGGCGAGGGGGACGATTTCGTTATGATTCAGTTCCGGGAATGTCGCGACGTGGCATATCGCCTTCCCGTTTTCATTGAGCTGTGCCTGCCATCGCCGGGCTACCGGGTATGTGAAGTTGCTCTCGGCGAAAATAATCGGCAGGCTGTCGGCGAACGATGCCGCGACGCGCTTGGCCTGGTTCTTTTCCTTTTCGAGGAAGAAACCGAATTTCCTCTTCCCGCGCTTCAATTCAACGAGGGCATCCTTCAGGTTAGCCGATATGATTTCCTTCACATTCGGATTGCTCTGTACGAACGGCTTCAGGAAGGAGCACATCAAATATCCAAGTGCGGCTCTCGGCGCGATGCATCCCTCTTTCACTGGTATGTGAATCCGGTTCCGCCATCCGGCCATCTCCTTGAGCGCGCCGCCCGACGATATCGCAAGCAACCTGGCACCATGGTTCATCGCCTGCATGTAGCCCCAGAGCGTTTCTTCGGTGTTCCCTGAATAGCTGAGGGAGATCACGAGAGTGCGCGGACCGACATAGAGCGGCAGGTTGTAATCGCGTATCACGGTAAACGGTTTATTGATGATGTCTTTCAGGGCGAGCCATGCGATATCGGCCGCGATAGCGCTTCCGCCCATCCCGTTAATGACGATGTTGTCGATATCGTCGGCAATATCGAAATCGAGGGCTACAGGTTCTTGGAGACTCGCGATGCCATCCTCGAGCTGACGATCCCAATCATCAACCCACCTCATCATTCCACTCGGGTCGAAATCGAAGATTTTTCTGGAATCAAGGACTTCATCACGTTTTTGATAATTGCCCGACGACATTGCTTCCACCTACGCGAGTATACTCCAACGCATTGATTCTACAAGTATACACAATTTGAGTCTAATTATGTTATACAATGAAAAATATTTTAATGTGCCGCTATGCCCATCTTAAAACAGCGCCCACGATTGCCATGATTATGAGAAGCGCGATAGTGATTGCCCATTCCATCTTGTCCAGTTTCATGCGGGTTATGTTCGTGATGACGAATCCGATCCCGATGAAAGGCAGCGCGGGCACCCCGGCCTGGAGCAGGATCGCAGCCAGCGTCGCGAGGAAACCGTAGAAAGCAAGCAATGGGATATTGAACCGGGGAAGATTGAACTTTACAACCGTGCCCGCGAGGATGGCAAAAAATGCCAAGTCGCCAACGCCTATCATGGCATCGAGGCCGAATCCGGGGTGCGGATAGCGTAGTATGAGATAGGACGCCAGCGGAGGATAGTGAGCAATCCCGGCCGCCACATGCTGCACGTGCTCAGACCATTGGCTTACGACCACTTTTGACGGGCCCGCGTAGACCGAAAGGATATCAACGCCGGCGGCGAGCAGGCAGAGGGGAAGCAGGTGACCCAGTTTCTCGATTTCCGATGACAGCCATATACCGAAGCAGGCCGCTGCGGTAATAAGGGCGAAGCTGCTGAATACGAGCAATCCTTCAAAGCGGTCATATGCCGCGCGCGACAGCACCGATGTCGATACCAGTACAAGCAGCGCGAGGAAGGCATAGGGGAGAAGCAACTTACGGTTAAGCCTTGCCCGGGCCATTTCATCGAGGGCGAATACCATTAAAAAAAGGCATATGGCGCGCGGGATATATACCGAAAGGAGTGACGAGCCCCCGGCATATGCATGCACGGATGGGATGAGTCTATCGGCGAGCCATATGGCTATGAACACCGTGAACCATACCGCCGTCCAGAATGGAAATGTAGTGTGATGCCTGGAGTCTACGATAGGACCTCCACCAGGTTTGAATCGCTCCTGTAGCGGTATGCGAACCCGAGGGCGATGCAGATTCGGCTGAGTGGATAACGGATTGTTTGATATGCATCGCGCAAGATCTCGAGCTCGGGGCCGTTTCCATCGGGGGGAAGCCACTTGCCGTCCTCTTTCGTGAACGCGAGTTCAAGTCCTTTGCTGCTGAATGTAAGCTTGTCGGCGGATTCCACGATTTCGATACCGAGCTGTTTGAAGAGGTCGGCGGTCTGGAATACTTCGCCCGGCTCGATTACGGATGGATGAGTGGGTTTAAGGGCGTGACCGTCAAAAATATAGCCAAGTTTTTCCTCGCCGAGCACCCTGACCGTCCCGTCAATTCCCACGGTAACGAATTCCAAACAGCCGTCGCCGTCGATATCACCTGAAGCAATGGCGCGATGCGCGGGGTACCTGCTCCACGAACCGGGTGTCAATGTCGTGCCCTCATCTTCCCGCCAGAGCCGCATCTGCAGCGCGCCGGTTTTATCGGGACGTCCGTACCCGAACGCGACCAACGTTCCGTCGGCTTCAAGCCCGACCATGCTTATGGATTCCAGTTCCGGGTCGAAGCCGTCCATGTTGTAAGATGTCAATTTCGTTCCGGCGGATGTGATCATTTCAAGACGGTAATCCGTCCCGGCCCCGTCCGTTTCTTCATCACCGCGCAGGGTCATCAGTGCGTTCATCCATCCGTCGACCGATGTCACAAAACCGGGGAGGGCATAAAGTCGCGTGCCGATGCCGGATTTCAGCACCGGGACGGCTTCACTGCCAAGGGTGAAGGTTTCGACAACGAACTTGAATCCCGGGAGAATGCTCAGCCGGAGGAATTCATCTTCCTCGCTTCCGGATGGGATCATTACAGCGGCGCCGATGAGATTTCCTTCGATCGGAAGATGCCACTCGGCGGTTTTCCCGAAAATGTAACCGCTATAGCTGTACTTGTGAAGTTGATTTGATGAATCGAGGACGTATATCCGGCTTCCGCGCACCGGCCCTTCGATGCATCCTATCCATTTGATGGATCCCATTGAGACATCGAGGGGATCGCTTATCCACAATTCTTCGAACGAGCCGTCAAGCAGGGAGAAAATGTGAAACGAGCCGATGTCGTCGGTTATGATGATATCGTCCTTGCCGTCGGCGTTGAAATCCGAAACGGTCAGCTTGGATGAGTAGAGGATATCCTGAAGTTGAAAGTCTGTGGCGTACTCGGTGAGCAGTGTCCCGGCTTGAGCTTTATATGAAAAAGAGGCTGCCAGGACAACGGCGAGGAATATTTTTATGACTTTCCCCATGCAAGGTCGACCGTCCAAGTCACGAGATTTAAAACATGATTTTACCACATGCGGGCCGAAGTTGACCGCTCCGGAAGGGTGCGGGATTAACTTCGTTTAAAGATGATAAACCCGCTCAAGCAAGCAAAATAATAGCCCCAAACGCTGATATTTATAATGTAGTTATCTTATATTATTTCTTTAAGAGTATGGCTGCCAGTCTCCCGGCAAGGAGATTACAGCCGAGCGGAAGGATTAAATATCGTGCCGCAGATGAGGTTTCTCGTCGGACTGGAACAATTGAGCCTTGGCTTGAGAACCAGGTGTGACCTCTTTGATTCGGAAGGGGAAGTCGCTGTCCCCGAGGATACGGCAATCTCGAGCGAATTGCTCGCACAGCTCAAGCTCAGCCCCGCAAAGGGGCTTTTCACCGAAAGGAAAGACTACCTCCAGGCCGAGAAGCCATTTCCACGGGTGGACATCGATACCATCGCTCTGAACTCGGGAAGGATGAAGGAGCGGGCGGATATCCCCTGCCCTGTCAGCGAATCATCGAGGCGCGAGGCGCTCGCCCTCGCGCGTGAAACAATTTCGGAAGCGCGACAGAGCAACCCAATCGATTACTGGGCCATCGTGGATGTGGCCATGCAGATTCAGAGAGACCTGCGGGAGCGGGGGTTTGTGGCGATGACCAACCATCTCGCCCAGAGCCCGTCGGAATATCTCACACGCCATTCAGTGAATTCAATGATAAACATGCTGTCGATATCAGCCAGGCTCGGCGTCGACGACGACGAAGCGCGCAAGCTCGCGGTTGGAGCGTTCCTGCATGATATCGGGAAGGTCCAGGTCGATGGCATGATCCTCGCCAAGCCGGAGAGCCTCACGGAAGAGGAATATATGGAGATACAGAAGCATCCGATGTTCGGGCTTCGTATCGTGATGCGCGGTATCGATCTTGGCGATGAAGCATGCAAGGTGGTGCTGCATCACCATGAGAGATACGACGGCAGGGGCTACCCCATGAAGCTGGGACGAAGCACCATTTCCCGTGCCGGGCGAATGATGGCCGTCATCGATGCATACGATGCCATGACAAACGACCGGGTCTATGCCCGGAAGCTCACCGGCCACGAGGCGCTGAGCCGGATAATCACTTCGACGGGCTCACAGTTCGACCCGCATTACGCGCATGAATTCCTCGCGATGAACGGGGCGTATCCGGCGGGAAGCGTAGTGGAGCTGAACAGCGGAGAGATAGGTGTAGTGACGTCGCAAAACGAAGCCAGCCTGGTCTCGCCCAATCTGCAGGTATTTTTCAACCCGTCGCGGCGCGAGCTCAACAAACCGATGCATATCGACCTCACAAGAGATCCCTCGCGTTATATTAAAAGGGAATTGGACCAATGCTGATAATCCTCCGTTTCATCTGGAAACGGATTAAGAATGCGCCGCAAAAATCGCATCTATAATGTTAAACAGGAGATTCTATTCCGCTGATGGCGGGGCGTAATGATGTTGAGTAGTAGAGGAATCAGCTTGATAATCGTTTTCGTGTTGTCCTGGGCGTTTCTTTTCTGGAGCACCGGGTTAAGCAGGCTGCTGCTCGGAAATAATGCCTACGGATTCCTCATCGGCGGTTTTATCGGGCTCGTGCTCGCGGTGATATCGGTGAAAACGGCCGATGCTTTACTTCTCAGGGTCGCGCGCGCCAGGATCGTGAGCATGAGCAAATATCACGAGCTTGCCGACGCGGTTAGTGAATATTCGAGGAAATACCGCGTGCCGATTCCGAAGGTTTACGTCACGCCGGAGATGGTCCCGGATTTCTATATATTCGGCTCGTCGCTTGAGAAGTGCTCCTTTGTTTTTACGAGAGGATTCCTCGACATGGCTCGCCCACAGCATTTTTCGGCTGCGCTGGCATGGGCGATCATCTCGGCGAGGATCGGGCATCTTCAGACCCGTACGCTGGCGAGTACCCTTGCATACATGCTGATGGCCCCGGCCAAAGTCGCCGATGTCTTTACGCTGGGCTCAAGCTCGCGCTACAACATTCTGAACCTGATAATCCTGTTCCCGTTCGCGATGTTTGCCATCCTGATCGTACACCTTGCGGGAAGCTCAAAGGAGATATACAAGATCGACCAGGGAACGACGGAGCTGACGGGCGACCAGGGCTTTCTCGGCGTCACGCTTATCGAAATCGACAAGAAGATAACAGCATTTACGGTGGACACCGACCTGGCGCTGGTACCCCTTTTCATCACCCCGCCCCACGGCGCCAATCTCTATTACCGGCTGTTCAGGCCTTTCCCACCCCTGGCAAAGCGCATCAACAGGCTTATGCAGGCGCGCAAACGCGAGAGACAGGCGTAAGGGGACCTCTCATTTCAAATTCGATATGTCTATTCCGGGGATGACTCTTCCGCCTTGGTCTTTCGGGCGAGGCATTCGCGGCATATCCCGTATATCTGGAGCGAATGCCGCCTTGGCTGGAAGCCGTATTTGCGGCAGACATCGTCCTGCATCTGCTCTATCTCATCGACACGGAACTCGATGACCTGCCCGCATCCCTCGCAGAACAGGTGGTCGTGATGCTCCAGCCCGAAGGCCTTTTCGTAGTGATGCCGCGTATCAGTCTGGCGGATTTTCTTCACGAGCCCGCATTCCTCGAGGATATCGAGCGTTCGATAAACCGTCGCTCTGCTGACCGGGGCTCCCGATGCGAGCAGGCGGTGAATGAGGTCTTCGGCGTCGAAATGTATGGTCGTGGCGTTTATCTCCCGGCAGATGCGTTCGCGCTCGGGTGTCACGCGAAGCCCGCGGGACTTCAGCGAATGCCTGAAGGATTCGAGGGCGTCGTCGATATCGTATCCCTCATATGATTTCTCTTGAGAATCTTCGGCCATCTAATGCACCACCCATATCGATACGGCGCGACATCTCAAAGGTCGAGCAATACCTTGCCGGTGTCGTCCACGAAGAACCACTCGTCCTCGGGCACATATACCGCAGTCTGCATGCCCGTATATAATACTTTATCAGATGCCGCGAACGCGCACCAATCCCACTTGCCGAATTTGAAATAAGCGAACGTACCGAACCCGAGATAATCGAGGCGCTCCACGGTGATGATATTTTTCCCCTTGCGCTTGATTGCGTCGGGCGCAAGAAACTGCACCTTGTCGGGACGCACCGCCATTTTCTGTTTGCCGCCGATGTTTATCCTGAAATATTGCCTAAGCCTTTCCGGCAGGTTGAAATAAAAATCCCCGTCCTCCGCGAGAAGAAAAGGCGTTTCCTCGACGACTTTTCCCTCGAAGATGTTGATGCGCGGATACGCGAAATCCTCGGCGACATCGATATATTCAGGTGAGTTGACGATCTCCTTGGGCGTTCCCTGCTGGAAGATGCGATTGAAGCCGAGATAGGCGATGTTATCGGCGATGTTGAGCGCGAAGAACGGGTCGTCCGTAAGCGCGAGGATGGTTAAGCTCATCCCATGAGCATTGCTCTTAAGGAGGTCGAGCAGCTTGTATGCCGAGAATCCGGAAGGGCTTGGTTGTATCAGGTCGCACACGAGAAGGCTGGGCTGGGAGAGAGCCGCTTTGGCGAATGAAAGGCGAAGGCGTTCGCCGGGATCGAGTTCTTCGGGATACTTTCCCGCGACGCCGCTTATTCCAAGGCTTTCGAGGACGAGCTCGACACGGGCGCGTATGTCCATCGACGACAGGCCGTTGTTCTTCAACGGGATGGCAAGGTTGTCCACAGCGGGTATATGTTCATACAGCCCGATATCCGCCCCGCATATAGCTACACCCCGGCGTCCCGGGGGTTTATTGTCGATCAGCATCCCTTCGATGAAAATCCGTCCTTCGTAATCGTCGCCGATGCCCGCGACCGCGTCGGCGAGCCCGCGGAGGTTTTCCGCGTGCCGCGAGTATACGCAGCAGATGGCTCCCTTCTCGACCCGCAGGTCGATGCCATGCACATCAAGCCCGATGTCGCCGGGAAGCTTCAGGCGGTCTATCTCAAGATGAGCCATATGCAATTCCAACCGGGATATCAGCCCGGTACTTTAAACATCGGCTGCCCGCGTTAAGTATTAACCCACGCCCGTAAGCTGATCGCGGACCTTCTTTGATGCATCCTCGATGGTCGTATGAAGGCTGTTCATATGACTGTCCATCGTGACGACGGTCGGGAAATCCTCTACTTCGAGGACCCACATCGCTTCGGGTACGCCAAAATCATCGAGCTTGTATACGCGCAGCACTTTCTTGACCCTTCGTCCGAGCTCGGCGGCGAGTCCGCCGATGGCGTGCAGGTATACCGCGCCGAATTTGTGGCAAGCGGCGAGGGTTCCCCCGGCGAGTCCGCCCTTGCCGATGGCGGCGCGCACCTTGTAATAATCAAGGACATCGGGCGTATACGGCTCCTCGCGAATCGATGTGGTCGGTCCGGCGGCGACGAATTTATACTCGCCGCTTTTTTCTTTCTTCACTATCGGGCCGCAATGGTAAATACACCCGTTAAGCAGGTCGGCCGCGATTTCCTTCGGATGATTCTCCACCATCCATTTATGGGCGGCATCGCGCCCGGTTACGATGAGGCCGCTGACATAGACCTCATCGCCGGCTTTCAGCTTGCGGATTTCTCCTTCGGTGGTCGGGAAATTTATCTTCACAACTGCCATGGTTTTCCTCCGTATAGGAATTGATCCCGGGTTTATCCCGGATATTACCAGTCGTAGAATCGGATGCTCCCATCCTTTTTAAGGACCATCCTCTTGCGCCGCGCCGACCAGCACATATATGCGACGCTGACGAAGTAACACGCCGGCACGCGCATCCTGTAGCCGATCTTGACCCCGAGGACCGTCGTCTCGCCGCCAAATCCCATCGGGCCGATGCCGAGCTTGTTGATGTCGCGGAACAGGTCTTTCTCGAGCTTGGCGAGCGCGGGATTCTTGTTTGTATCATGAAGCGGCCTGAACAACTGCTCCTTGGCTTCCTCGTAGCCGGAGTTGCGGTCGCCGCCGATTCCGACGCCGATGATGCCCGGCGCGCATCCCTTGCCCTGCGCCTTGAATACGGCATCGATAACGGCATTGTATACCCCTTTCAAATCCCGACCGGCCTTGATGCTCATATCCGGCAGCTTATACTGGGTGCTGACATTCTCGCTGCCGCCGCCCTTGAGCAGCAGCCTCGCCTGGATGTAATCCTTGTCCCACTGATGCAGGTGGATTTTCGGGGCTCCGGGGCCGAGGTTGTTGCCGGGATTCTTCCCGGTGACGGGGTCGACCGCGTTCGGCCTCAGGAATGTTCTCTTCGTGGCTTCGGCCGCCGCTTTCTCGATAGCCTTGATGATATCCTTGTGGGGGACTTCCATTGGGACATCGACGTAAAAAATAAGCGTCCCGGTATCCTGGCACAGCGGGATCGATGTCCTCGCGGAGAGCTTGATGTCCTCGAGTATGGCATCGAGCGTGTTTCTCGAAGGACTCCCCTTCTTTTCCTTATCGCGGCCTTCTTCGAGCGCGGCGACAACATCCTTGGGAAGCAGCGTCGAAGTACGCCGTATCATTTCCAGGAAATGCTCCTTCAAATCTCCAAAACCTTTCTTTGGCATTGCGCTTACCTCAAAATGATGGGTCGGATACTGAGCGGTTATGATAATACCCGTGGGGGAAATTTCCAAATTTATCGGGGGATTTTGAGCGATTTTCAGGATTCAGCGCCGCTGGCGTTCAATCCCCGCCGTAATAGCCTTCCCGCCTGAGCTGTTGTTGAAGCTGCTCCGGGAATGGCGCGACCGGGTAGTAGTCGGAGCGTTCGGCGACGATATCGGCTCCCATCGCGCGAATCACGATGCCCTGGTTTCCGGACATCGCCTGACGTATTTCGTGTTGTCGAGCGGCGACAGGCGGCGCTTTCTTTTTCTGGAACTCGGGTTTGGGACCTTCCGCCGCCGCCTTGATTTCCTGCGATGCCGCAAGCCGGGATATCTTCGCGGCTATCGTGCCCTCGAATGTAAGAATAGAACGGATCTTACTCTCGTTCTCCGGGGCGTTGCCGTCGCTCTCGTAGATTATCTCATCATCCTGCACTACGAGATTGACGCGCCCGATGCTGATGAGCGCTTCCTGCACCGATTCATCGATGATCTGCATGACGAGGGCTTCGTTGCGCCCGCGTATGGTGAATTTCTCATCGAACACCGAGTTATCGAAGGGGATATCGTGCAAGCCGAAAAATTCGCCTATTTCGCTGAAGAGGTCGGTTACGGGGCCGAAGCTGGCCGAGTTGTGTATGCGGATGGAATCTGGAACGGGGATGTCCGAGCGCATGATGACGCGGTAGAACATCTTCTGGTCCCTGCCCCGCGACCTGATGACATTCTCGACAATG
>CAZSPL010000033.1:0-24293 GCA_964608735.1 uncultured Planctomycetota bacterium
TCAATCGAATCCAACACATGGTCGGCGATATGCAAATTCGTACCGCAACCGGGAGGGGGGAACTATAACAACGGTGTATATCCCGCGCGGGCAGTTCACGGCAATTCGCTGAGGTTTACACATGACGGCTACCCGATTTGCTTCGGGGACAGCCCCAACTACATAAATTACAAGCGCGGCAGCGACCCGAATGTGCCGCACGTGCCCGACAATTGGCCCGGATGGCACCTCATCCCCGAACAGACGGCAGTACCCGCTCCGGCGAGGCTTTCTCATACGAGGAACAACGTGCTCGACCCGTCCTACATAATTCATCTCATTTATTTCTCATCCGACAACGACACCTGGATTCGCATCGCCTCCAATGACGAAGACGTCATCGCATCCAACTGGACAACCGACGAAATCTACAACGGGAACTCCGACGGGTATGACATAGCCCGCGACCCCTCAATCTGGCTCGAATCCGACGGCGACTGGCATGCCGCATTCATATGCCATGATTCCACGCCGAACGAATACATCCTCTATATGCGTTCAACCGACGGCATCAACTGGTCTAACCCGGTCGTGGCATATCAGCTTGCCGGCGAGAACCTGCTCGACGACCCCACCGTCGATGTTGTCGAAGTGAACGGGCAGGAAATCGTGCTGATCACATATGAGAACAACGACTCGATTTACATTGTGTACTCGTGGGACGCAGGCTCCACGTGGCAGGCGCCGACGCTCATGAGTACCGGCGACGATGAATACCCCGACACCTGCTCGAGCGCCGATGGATACATCCACACGGTATGGGAGCATAACGAAGTGGCGGATTCGCAGATAGAATATATCCGCGCTCATTTCGAGGAGATGTAGCGCCCGAAGCTCGCATTCAAGCCCCCCGAGAAGGGGGGTTATTTGTATCGGATTAATTCGTATCAATAATAGTGACAGGGCTATCCTGACGAACCGGGAGGCTGTAGCGCGCCATGTCGAATGTAAGATTACTGATTGCTATCGCGATGCTCGTATACATCATCTGCATGGGATGCTCGAGCGATGTCGGGAGCGTAACCATGCCCGGCGATAATCACATCGCCGTAGCCGCTCATACGAGCGGTACTCTTTGCGCGGGGATGTGGCAGGTTGTCTATGACAAATCCACGGGCGAACTGAATGCCGTGAAGCTCCGGGAGCCGGACTATGCATTGAATGTAATCGGCTTCCTCGAACCGCCGGCTTTAAACGACTTGACAATCGATTTCGGCTCGCTCATATTCAACGACCCGGTGCTGGAAGTCGACGTAATGCTCAGGCACCCTATCCCGGACCCGGTATTCACTGGATTCGACGTGCGCGGCATCGTGTTCGGCCCGGAAGTGCTGAACGCCGACGGTCGCACGTTGTACATGTCGCCGGAGAATTTCAGCAATGTGCCGTTCGGCTACAAGGACGGGCTTCTCGGAGCGCCCGACGGCTATGCGAATTATTCGGGCTTCTTCAACGATTACAAGTACTTCTGCGACGGCCTCGGCCCCGATGAGGACCTAGTCGAATTCTTTTCCGATGAGGACAACCTCGCGCAGCGGGGGCATTTCTCGAACGGCTCGACGAACACGAGGCACTATGTCCTGAGCTGGGAGAATACGGACCCCCCCATCAATTACATGATTTTTAACTACGCGATTTTCGCGAGTTACGACTGGCCCGTGGGCGACCCGCCATACTCCCTCGACGACTTCCCGCTTTCCACCGCCAACTGCAACGACCCGTTCTGCTGCCACGCGACACTCACGGAAAATACACTTTACTATTCCGGCGGCGTGGGCGGTGGGAAGATTTCCATCGAAGCCGAAATCTGGGACTGGCAGGGATTCTACTACTACGAAGTCGTATTCCTCGGCGACATGAATGTGTTCGACCTCGGCGGAAACCTTCTCTATAACGGCCCGGGGAGTACTTCGAAGAGCGCCATATTCAGCATAGAGGACTTCGATGCCACGCCGCAGTCGACCGATACGCTCAAGATACGAATCCAGGCGGGAGAAATAATGAACAACATCGGAAGCACGTGGTTTCTCGGGCTGCTTCCGATGGGCCACCCGATGTACAACATGATGGTCGCGACGCAATGGACGCTTGATGTGCCGGTCAGCGATACACCGCCGGTCAGCTACGACCTCGTACTCGATGAACCGTTCACAATCAACGAGCCGTATGACGATGTCGCGCCGGGTATCATCGCCAATCCGTCGGGGGACGTTTATATCGGCTACACGCGGCACAACGAATATGATGTCCCGCGGCCGAGTTACGCATACTCGACCAACAGCGGCGTCGACTGGAACGTGATGCTTACGTATATCTCATATACCGGAGGCTATACGCCGCCGCTGTGCGTGATGGCATGCGATGCCATCGGCGATGTCTATTACAAGATAGAGCAACCGGCATCGACGCCCTACGCGAACATCGTCAAATGCGTAATGACCGGCGGGGCGACATCGGGCATATATCTCAGCGGATGCACATACGGCAGCGCCTTGATCTTCACCCACGACGGCTATCCCATCGGTTTCGGCGATTATCCCGACCACATTATTTATAAAAAGGGCACCGACCAGAACAGCCCGTATTCCGACGGCGGTTGGACCGGCTGGTCCACCACGCCGGAATTCACTGCTGTCCCGTCACCGGCACGGCTGTCGAGGATAAGAAACATCGTCATGGAACCGGACAATTCAATAACATTCGTTTATTTTTCGTCATCCGCCAATGGGACATGGATACGCACCGCGCATAATTCAGCCGGCGACGGCCTGAGCTGGACCTACGGCAACGATGTTTACGACGGTGCGTCCGACGGTTATGACCGCGTGCGCGACGCGAGCATACAACTCGATTCATCCGGCACGTGGCATTGCGCGTTCGCGACGCATGTCAGCACGCCATCCACCGCGGAATGCATCATGTATGTCCGTTCCTCCGACGGCGTGGACTATTCGGCACCGGTCATCGTTTATGAGAAATCCGCCGAGAACGCTTTGAACTGCCCTACGGTTGTTGTCCTCGATGTCGACGGGAACGAAATTCTCGTCATCTCATTCTGGGAGAGTGGGAATATCGGGTTCACGTATTCCACCGATGAGGGGGACACATGGGCGGACCCGGAATATCTCGGGACGGGCGGTGATTTCTTCCCGGACACGTGCGTTACCGAAGACGGTTATGTCCACACGTGCTGGCGTCATGATGAATCGGGTGACAGCCGGATAGATTATATCCGCGCCCACTTCGTGGAGAATTGATACGTTTAGTCGCCACCCATCTGGTGGCGGACTATATTGCCTTCCACAAGATAGATGACATCCTCGGCGATGTTCGTGGCAAGGTCGCCGATGCGTTCGAGGTTTCGTACTCCCGAAAGATGCCGCAAGAACAATTCCGCCTTTGCGGGATTGTCGGTTATCGCTTTCAAAACCCATGTATTGCCGTTTCTCTTGACTTCGTCCACCTTGTCATCCTCGGCGATGACTTCCCGCGCGAGCTTGGAATCGCGGTTCAGAAGGGCATTGAGACATTTCTTGACCATATCGAGCACTATCCCGGAAAGCGCGCGGAAATCATATCCGGGTGTGACCGGTTCCGAATTCGCCAGGACGACCGTGTTTCGCGCGATATTGCATGAAAGGTCGCCCATCCTTTCGAGGTCGGAGTTGATTTTCATGACGGAGACGATGTAGCGCAGGTCTATCGCGACAGGCTGATGCAGCGCCAGCGCCTTGAGACAGCCTTCCTCGATCTCTATCTCCAGCTCATCGATGACCGAGTCCCCGTTCCGCACAATTTCGGCGAGCTTGACATCGCGCTCGATAACCGACTGCGTCGCTTTTTCGATGGTCTCTTCAACCAGCGCCGCCATGCGGAGTATATCCTTATTTATCCTGTCCAGTTCTTTAAGTAAATGTGCTGACATATCCGTTCCCGCTCCTCTATAAGGAAATTTTCCCGGAAGCGTATTCTACCAGAAAAAAAGTCCGCGGGCGAACGCGGATAGGCGTGAGGGCGATGTCGCTGCCGCTATTTTTCGGATTTGTCCAGCGGCCTTGACGGTGGTGATTCATCGATAACCTCGGCGCGAAATCCGGGCTTATGGCGCGGCTTTGGTTCCTCGGGTTCATCCGGCTCGTTGGGGTCCTTCGGTTTGCCTTTCTCCGTAAGCAAAAACTCCCAATGCCGCTCCGCATGCACCTTCTGCCTCCGCGCGGCGTCGCCAACCCCTTGAACGTAATGTATCAGGAAGTAGAGGATGATGCCGAATAAGGGAACGGCCGCGACGAGCGTCCAGAGGAGGACATTGCGATCGTTGTATGATGCGTGGATGAATACGATAGCCACGGTGAAACCGTAAGCTATAATAATAGCCATCCGTATAAGCTCAGCTTGATGCTCCGCTGTCATCATGTCAACTTATCCTGCCGCCGTATATATTGTAATAACTATCTTGACACATCCATCAGCCTGTCGCCGTACCGCACCGGATTTCAAGAGAGAACGCAAGCAATTTAGCATAAGGATAACATAAACCGTGCTCCGCCTGAACAGCCCGGCGGTTTTTTCTCCCCGTCATTCTTCATATGCGATTTGCGGCTGAGTTCCTGCACGCGAGCAGTGAATTACTTCGCGCTGCCCGGCAGCTATCGGGCTTCAAACGCGGCGAGCCTCTGGCGAAGCTCCCCGGCGAGCGTCGCTTTCGACGCCATTTTTTCCGCGAAACCGTTCTTCACATCGACATCGTGGATAGAATTCAACACTTTCTGATAGTATTCCTCAAATGCGTTGAGGTGCCTCAGCGCTTCCGAGTTGAGCCTGTTATCGAGGTAGGCCTGCGCTGCCGTGAGGTTATAGTCGAGTAAAACAATCGCCGGGTCGCCGAGCATGCCCTCGTATCCGCGGGAATCTTCCAGCACCTTGAGCGCGGCATTGGGGCCGTCCTTCTCGGATATCGCGCGAATCGTCTCGGTGATTCCCTCGATCGTAAGCTTGGTCCATCCCTTCTTCCTCGCCCTCTCGGTGGCTTCGCGCGCGAGGCCGAGCGCGATCTCGAACTTCCCCTCATGCATCGCGACCCTCGCCAGCCTGAGCTTGGAATGGCAGATGCCCATCTCGCTCCCGAATTCTTCCTTCAGCTTAAGCGACCTCTTGTGGTATTCCTTCGCGAGGTTGTACTGCCTGTTGTCTATGGCAATATCCCCGAGGAGCGACATCGTCTCCGCCTGCCCCTGCATATCGTTCATATCGGTGAATATCAACAACGCCTTTTCGGCGGTGGACGCGGCATCTTCGGTCGAGCCGATAGACGTCTGCACCTGCGCCAGCGAAAGCCGCGCCTTAGCTTCGAATGCCGGGTGCTCCCCCGGGGCAAGCTCGGCGAGGATGTCTTCGAAACACCGCTTCGCCTCATCGAAACGTCCCACCTGCTGATGGAAAAGACCGAGATTTGCGAGTGGAAGCCGTTCGCCCGCCTTGTCCCCCGCCTCGCGGTACTTGGCTATCGCCATCCTCAGGCTCTCTTCCATCGGGGCGTAATCACCCATCTGTTTGTATACGAGGCCGAGGTTGTTATATGTCTTCGCCACGGAATGGATTTCCCCAAGTTCGTCAAGAACCTGGGTCGACTGCAAAAATGCGTTGACTGCCTCCTGGAATTCCCCCTTGAGATAGCGCACGGTGCCGAGTTCGCGAAGCGCCTCCCCTGCGAGCTTCGGACGCCCGTGCTTCTTGGAAAGTTTGATCGTCGCGTAAACCTGTTCTTCCGCGGCCGGGTAATCGCATTTAAGCCTCAGGATCAGCGCTTGTTTCTGGGACGTGTTCAGTATCAGTTCGACGTCGTTCATTTCCTGCGCGAGCCGGGAAAGATTGTCGCACGCGACCAGCGCTTCGTCGAACCGCGCGAGGTGTATCGCTGATTCGAGCTTTGCCTTTAACGCCGTCTTGCGGCATGCCCTTCGGTATGTCCCGCTCCATCCATCCATCGGCAATGCGAGGGCGGCTTCGGCATGTTGATGAGCGTCTTCATACTCCCTCGCGTTCAAGTGTCCTCTCGCCGCCGCGAGGATGAATCCGCAGGCCTTCTTTGCCCTGCCCAGGGATCTGAGGTTCGACGCGACTTCCCCGAACAGCTTGAAATTCCGTTTCCTCCTCGCGCAGTCGATCTGCCATTCGGTGACGGTTTCCAGCCCGTGATCTCTTTCGGTGAATGGAATACCCTTGATGAGACATTTCCTTATTGCCGGCTGAGCGAAAGTCCAAAGCACCCCATCCTCGCTCATGATAAGATGATGATGTTCATTGAGGCTCTTCATCGTCGCATCGAACAGATCGTCCCCCATCCCGCTCACCGCATGAACCCCATCAGCCGGGAAGCTCGGGCCGAAATGGGCCGCCCATTTCACGAGGTTCATCTCGTTATGGTTCAACTTCATGAGCCGGCGCGCGATATGCGCCTCGACGCTGGACGGCAGCACGAATCCTTCCATGTCATGCTGGATTCTCCATCGTCCCCTGCTGCCCGCCGTTATATGTCCTTTATCGATGCATTCCTTGATAATCTCCATGACGCAGTACGGTTCGCCGCCCGTCTCATCCATGAGGAACTTGGTGAAATGCGCGCATTCCTTCGAATCATCGAATGTAAACTCGCTCGAAATCGCATCTTCGACATCCTTTGAATGCATCGGCTTGAGCTGCACTATCTTCGAGTACGGTTCATCGGGGCCGAGCATATTTAATGGATGCAGTTCGCCGTTCGGAAGGAAATCGAGTTCGCAGGGCGAAAACGCGCATATACATGCCAGCGAAAGCCCCGCTTCGCCCGGCTTGAATTGGAACAGCCATTTTATCGTCTCGACATCGGCCGCATGCAGATCGTCGAATGCAATCACCACCGGGATAAGCTTCGCGGCCTCGATGATAAGATTCTTAAGCTCGACCGCAAGTTCCTTCAGAAGCAGGCCCCCCTCGCCGCGAAGGCGGTCCGACGAGAAGTATGACATCAATCCCGGCAGCCTCGTGCGAAAATGAAGCTGCAGGTGCGGGAAGCGGTCGAGGATCTCCTCGAGCCTGCACATCCCGTCCGCGGGAGCTATCAGGTTCTGCCATAGGCTGGACAGCGACGAAAACGGCTTCTGGTGATCAGACGGGTTGACTTCATAATCGATGACGATGGCATCCGATGTTCGCGCCAGTTCCCTCAGCGCCCGCTTTAATGCCGAAGTCTTGCCGGACCCGGGGTCTCCCTCGACGATGATCCGGTGCGTGAAACGATGCGCAAATGCCTTGCGCGCTTCCTGGATTATCGTTTCCAGTTCCTCTCGCCGCCCGAGGAAATCGGGCATGGGATTGCTCCGGTCCATGGAGAGCCTCGGCTGAATGAGCGGGTCCATGCTATGAGAGGTGTTCCCCCCGCCGCTGAGCGATTGCCGCAACGCCGTGATACTGTCGGCAAGTTCCCTGAGAGTCAGCTTGCCTATGGGGAGTAGATTGCTCCAACGCCGTATCAGGTCGCGGAACAATGACCCCATGTTTATCTCGTCGCGTGTTTCCCCATAAGCGAGCAGCTTATCGACAAGCTGGTTCAGTATATTCATCACGCCGGTGATATCGTCGAAACGCCCTTTCGCCGTCAGTACGTTGCGCGCCATCCCGAAATCGATCAGCTTGATCGTAACATCGCCGGCGGGCAGTTGAAGCGCCATGACATTGCGCGGGTGAAGGTCGCCGTGATTAAGCTTCTTCTCTTTCAGGAACAGCAGCGTATGCGAAAGCTGGCGGGCTATTTCCATCATTTCGTGGACCGAGATTTTCTTGCCCTGGTCGAGCATATCCTGAAGCGATGTGCCGTCTATGTATTCCCATACGATATAGGGGATCCGGGTTTTTTCGTCGCCGCTGGCCATGACTTCGTCGCCGAGGTCGAGGATCGCGGCAATATGGGGATGCGAGCGCACCTGCATGGCCTTCTTCGGCTCGTCGATCCATTCCTCTCCTATCGGCACCGGGAATCCCTCTATCTCATCCTTGATGACCTTCACGACAACCCATCCTTCGAGAAGGCTGTCATATGCGAGGAACGCGAGGCCGCGAAGCCCTTCGCCAAGGAATCGCTCAAGCCTGTAACGCCCCTTGAGCGTCAGGCCGATATATCTCTCGGTAGACGTGAACATATTTGCATCCTGATTATTATCCAGCCGGCAACATAGAATTCCAGCAATCAAAGTTGATACGATCAAAACATTCCCTTTTATTAAAACCTATTAATAATGCGATAGCCGGTGAGCGCGACCCTATTAATGTTACTCAAGGGGGAGTAAGGAGGGCATAAATGAATACGCTGCGATGGTTCGTCCTGACAGCCATCATCATCTTCATTTTTCTCGGGCTCTACCTGGCGTGCTCGAGCACGCCCGATGTAATAACGGGCCAGGAGCTTGCGGAGAATGCGGTGGTTCAACCGGTGGATGCATCGGAACGCAACAACCCCGGCCTGTGGGGGTACTACAGCGTGGCCGTCTATCCGGAAGAGAGAAGGGTTGAGATTACTCCGAACCGCACGGCATGGATGAGCTTGAATGTCATACCGTTCATGCACGGGCCGGGAGGAGAGATGGCCGCCCTCCAGATCGAAATCCTCGAATATGAGGATCTCGGCGTGACCGGCGATTGCAAGGTCGGCGTAAAAATCACGCATCCTTTCCCCGGCCTGCCGGAATTCTCCGGCTTCGACGTCATGGGCCTGTTCATGGGCAGGGGGTCGGGCCACGTGATCGACGACCCTTCGCTCGTTTTCCCGGTGCTCGGCGTCGACCCGGTATTGATGAACGCGGATGGAATGACGCGATGGTTTAACCCGACGGAATTCCCCGGCGACGCTCCATGGGGATTTTACGACCCGCTGAGCGATGAAAACTCCGGTTTTATCGCCAACTCGACCATGAGCGCATATAAATATTTTGCTGAGGGGCTCGGGGCGGAACAGGAGCTTCCCGAATTCTTCGCCGACCCCGTAAACTGCGCCCAGCGCGGGTTGTTCTCGAGCGGCGCATCGTGCACGCGTAACTACGAAATCAGGTTCCCGCTTGTCGGCGGCAACCCGGAGATATTGTTCAACTACGCCATAATGGCGGAATGGGAAGAGCCGGTTCCAAGTCCTCCGAACCATATACCGGAGGATTTCCCCGAATCAGCCAACGCCCAATTCCCGATTTTCGCTTCAATAACTGATTACTCAACTCTCTATTACGTCGATGAAAGCAACTTCGGCGGCGACCTGCTGTTCGATATCGAGCTTTACGACTGGTCCAACTTATGGTCTGTCGGCGCCATCAGGGACGAGATTACGAGGGTCTACGTGGAAAGCACCGATAATATCCTCGAGAACAATCACTGGGAAGCATCCCTCGATGACCTTTTGTTCACCCACGGTGATTCCATGATCTCAGCGCATTTGATCCTCACAATATCCGGCTCTCCTTCCGCTACAGGTACGAAAGAATTCACCGTGGCTGTGGAAGTCGGTTCCGGCTACGATCAAGGCTACGGCGCTACGGTGCCGAATGCCCCGCTGGCTCTGTACCTGAGGCCGCGAGTCCCAATCGTCGAATGCCCCCGCTGTGTTATCACCGGCATGTCGAAGTCGAAATTCGCGACCAACACACTCGGCGATGACGTTGACCTCTTCGGAAGCGGCTTCATTTCAGGCCCAGACCTCTCAATCAAGCTCTTAAATGAGATGACGGGACAGGAGATCCAGGGGATGGGCACTCATATAGTCGATGGTTACACATTACGCACCGATTTCGATTTCGACGGGATCATTCCCGCCTCTTTCAATGTAGTCGCGGTAAATGGCTGCGGCGCCAAAGCCATCATCCCGGCCGGCTTGCCCCTATGGGACGGCCTGGTTCGCGTGGTCGACGAGACCCCGCACGGCGTCACCGCCACCACTTCGCGAACAGGGCCATGGGCCGAGATCGTCGACAGCCTGAAACTAAGCTGGTCGGCTACTCTATACGCCGAGCACTATCGTATAATGGTTGACTATGATCCATGGTCCGCCCCCGCACCCGAAGGTTTTAGCGACGAGTTACAGGTGCTTGGCATTACATCCTCGCCGACCTACACTCACGACTCGGCTTCACTGATACCGTTCAATAACCATTCAAGTTGTGTCTATATCATCAGGTCAATCACCGATCTCGATCCCGGAGGAGGGGAGTCTCTCAACTCGAACCCTGTCTTCTACAGCGGGCAGGACTTCGACTCCGGAGTACTCGAGAGATGGGGATTCAGGGGCCAGAACGGCAACCCGATACTTGACTACATCGGCGACGAGGGATTCACCGGAGAAGGCTTCTCATTCTCGGCTCCCTTGACATACTTGCCATCCGCCCAGTGGCTCATAATCTACACGCCGGAGATTCCATACATCGCGAGCGCGGAGCATGCCTTCTTCGAGTTCGACCATCGACACACCAATTTCCAGGATGCCAACGGCTACTTCGTCGGATATACCACGACCGGCCTGCCGCAGGTTTACTACGCCACGGTGCCCGGAGTCGTGAGGA
Organism: uncultured Planctomycetota bacterium; assembly: GCA_964608735.1. Classification (GTDB taxonomy): domain Bacteria; phylum JAJVIF01; class JAJVIF01; order JAPKYR01; family CAZSPL01; genus CAZSPL01. Next base: position 10,614 of record CAZSPL010000033.1, read on the forward strand.
TCAACAACGCGGCATACGGCGGCGGGTACAACGATGCGAACTCCCCTGCAATCCAGGCGGAATTCCAGTATGCATCGCCCAGCATCTACAACTACCGCAAGGATGGAAGCGGATGGTGGGGATGGTATTTCTCGGGATTCAATGTATCCGATGCCCTGCTGCATGATGAGAGCCGCATTATTATCGGTATAGCCGTAAGCGAGGCCGGAAGCACCCACGGGTTCGGTCTCGACGACTGCTCGCTCATCGTTTATTAGACAGTAGTATAATCATTAGAACACAAACCGGCTCACCGAGCCGGTTTTTTTTATTCATTTAATATATAATCCCGGATGAATCATTCGCAGGGAGAACGCCATGGCGGGAAACAGCGCATTCGACTCAATCCGGAAGAAGTGGCGGGAATTTGATATCGAAGTCCCATCGTGGGGATTCGGACGCGGCGGCACGCGCTTCGGGACATACCCGGAAGCATCCGACCCGAAGACCGGGGTCGAACGCATCAAAGAGGCGAAGCGTTTCTTCGAGCTTACCGGCAAGGGAAAACGCGTCGCGCTGCATTTTCCCTGGGATGGGGAGAACGAATCCGAAGTGATTGCACTCGGGAAAGCGCTCACCGGGCTCGGCCTCGAGGCCGGCGCCGTCAATGCAAACTTCTTCTCGATGCGCGACGACACCTCACTCGATGCGCGCCTGCGTTATGGCGGGTTGATCTCGCCGTTCGACGACATACGCGAAGCATGCATCGGGCATATACATGAATGCATCGAATATATGCGCCTGCTGAAAAGCGACACCCTTGTGCTGTGGCTTCCCGACGGCACTAATTCTCCCGGGCAGATGAGCCTCTACGAGATGTCCGACCGGCTCGATGATGCATTCGCCCGGGCATCGAAGGCGCTCGAATCCGGGGAGCGGATGCTTATCGAATACAAACCGTTCGAGCCGGCGTTCTATGCCACCGCCGTACCGGACTGGGGTTCGGCGCTCGATTTCTGCCGCAAGGCGGGCGCGAACTCCGGCGTGCTTGTCGATCTCGGACATCACTTGCAGGGATGTAACGTGGAGCAAGTGGTGGCATTCCTGATACGCGAAGGACGTCTCGGCGGATTTCATTTCAACGACAGCAAGTATGCCGATGACGACCTCGCGAGCGGTTCGCTCAATCCCACCGGGTTGTTCAGGATATTCGCGGTGCTCGTCGAGGCGGAGCGTCGCGGCTTGATGCCCATGGGCGATATCGCATTCATGATCGATGAGAGCCACAACATCAAGGACCCGATGGAAGAGATGGTCGAATCGCTGGTGAATATCGAGACGGCATATTTGAAAGCGATGCTGATAGACTGGGATGCCCTCGCCGATGCGCGTTCGATTCCCGACCCCGTACGCGCCGACGCGATAATGCGCGACGCGTTTCTTACCGACGTGCGTCCGATGTTGTATGGGTTCCGTGAAAACCTCGGCCTGCATCCCGACCCGTTGGCTGCGGCGATTGAGGAGAGGGAGTAACCCACGAATCCCATTTCGTGGGTCTGGTGCCACGGGCACGCGAGTCTTCGAGCTTGCCCGTGTCTTGTAAAGCCAAGTCAGGATATGCAAAGTATCGGGACAAGGGTGTCCCGATACATTAAATAAATATATGACAACGCATCTCGCTATAGATATCGGAGCTTCCGGCGGCAAGGCATTCATCGGAGAAATATCCCCCGAACGCCTTACCCTTACCGAGGCGGGACGTTTCCCCAACAACTCCGTCGAAATGAACGGCCGCCTCCGGTGGGACATCCGCGACCTGCTCGATTCCATCACTCGGCTCATCCTCGCGGTTCTCGAAAAACATCCCGCGCCGCTCGATTCCGTCAGCTTCGATACATGGGGCGTCGATTACGGATTGATAAGCGACAAGTGGAACCTTGTCGAATGGCCCGTCGCATACCGCGACCCGCTATGTTCATCGACGGTCGACGAAGTCCGCTCAATCATCCCGCACGGTGAGCTTTTCTCCCGCACCGGCATCCAGCATCTGCCGTTCAACACCATCTTCCAGCTTCATGCCGCGACGAAAGACCCATCGGGGAATATTTTCAAAGCGCGGAAGATGCTCCTGATGCCCGGGCTGCTCGCGCATTTCTTCTCGGGTACGGAGGATGTCGACGCCGGCATCGCATCGACGACACAGCTTGTCGACATCGCCACCGGCGAATGGGCATATGACATAATCGAACGCCTCGGCATCCCGGCGGGCATTTTCCCCGACATCATACCCGCCGGAAAATCATCGGGCGAGCCGCTTGTATCACCAATGTTAAGCAATATGAAGCGCGAAGTGAGCGTGTTGAATATCGCCGGGCACGACACCGCTGCGGCGGTAGCGGCGTTCGACCTCGGGCGCGACGGCATCTATCTCAGCACCGGGAGTTGGTTCCTCGCGGGATGCATCTCCGACAAGCCCATCATTTCCGATGAAGCGCGCCGGGCGGGCCTGACGAATGAGCGCGCCGTCGACGGTCGTTTCCGCATCCTGAAGAATGTCACCGGGCTCTATCTGATGGAGGAATGCCGTCGCGCGTGGAGTGATGAAGGGGCCGAATCGGACACTGTGAAGCTCGTGGCGATGGCATCGGCTGCGAAACCGTTCGGGCCGCTTATCGACCCCGATGACCCATCGCTCGCGGTACCCGGAGACATGCCGCGCAAAATTGCGGGGCTCATCGAAGCGTCTGGGCAGGCGGTTCCCGATGACAACGGTGCAATGCTGCGCTGCATCTTCGAAAGCATCGCCGTCAAGAGCGCGATAGTGCTTGCGGATATTTGCGATGTCGCCGGGATAACGCCGTCGCGGCTTCATATCGGCGGAGGCGGCGCGCGTAATGAATTGCTGTGCAACATGCTCGCGGGCGCGACCGGTCTCAACGCGATTGCGGGCCCGGTCGAAGCCGCCGCCGTGGGGAACATCATCGCGCAGGCAGCCGCCATGGGAAGCATTTCATCCATAGGCGAAGGCGCGCGTATCGCGGCCGAATCGTTTTCGATGAAGACATATGAGCCATCGCAACGGGATGCATGGGATGAAGCGAAACAGAGGTACCTGAGTATCTATGACGATCAATGAAAGCCTGAAACGAAATGTCGAGTGCTTCAAACTTGAAGCCGAAGCGGTCGATGCCCGCGTTGTTCTCATCACCGATATGCAAAGTCTTGCCAGGGCAATAGCGGATTTCTGCCGCGACGAGGGCATATCGCAACTTCCCGGATACATCACCGGCAAGGCGCACTGGGACAAACTTCCCGAACTGCTGAAAGGGCATGGCATCGAGACAGTTCCGCCGGGAATCGAATCGCTCAACGCATCGAATATCGGATTGAGCGCCGCCGACTACGGCATCGCCGAGACCGGTACGGCGGTGATGTTCGAGCATTCGGCCAACGAACTCCGCGCCGGGAATATCCCGCTCACGCACCTGGTGGTCATGCGTACTTCCGATATATACGCTCGCTCATCCGATCTCGCCCCGGCGATCGAGTCCCGCATCACATCCGATGTAACCGCCGGAAGGCCGATCCGCGTGTCGTTCATCTCGGGACCGAGCCGTACGGCCGACATCGAGCGCACCCTCACGGTCGGCGTGCATGGGCCGAAGCGGCTCGTTATCTTCATACTGGAGGATGAGCGCTGAGATGACCCCCCGGGGAATGCGAAGGAAAACCATCGAGGCACTCTCGGATGAATATCTCGCCGAAGCGCTCGACGCATTTTCCCGTGGATATATAAACGCCCGCGCCGATGCTTTCAAGGATAAGGATTTCGATGCTCTCAGGCGTGAGGTTCATTCCATCAAGGAAGATGCGGCATCACGTCTCGACGAACTGTGGGATGAATTCACCGCCAACGCCCAACGCATGGGCGTGGCTGTTCACCGGGCATACGATGAATCCGCCGCCGTAGAAATCATCAAGTCGATACTCAACAATGCGTCCGCGCGGAAGATCGTCAAATCGAAATCGATGCTCACCGAGGAAATCCATCTCAACGGGCATCTCATCGACGCGGGCTTCGATGTTGTCGAGACCGACCTCGGTGAATGGATACTTCAACTCGATGCCGGGCGCCCGTCGCATGTCGTCATGCCCGCCATCCACATGACCACCGAATCGGTGGCGCGTACGCTCGGCAGGGAAGCCGGCTGTGAGTTCGACGCCGACATCCCGTCGCTCGTCGCCCGCGCGCGCGAGCGTCTACGGCGAGAATTCTTCACCGCCGACGCGGGCATCACCGGCGCGAACATCGCCGTCGCGTCGACCGGCACGCTCGTGCTCGTCACCAACGAAGGCAATGGGCGCATGGTCACCACCGAGCCGCCGCTGCATATCGCCGTCGTCGGTATGGAGAAAATCGTGCCGTTAATTGGCGACGCGCTGAAAATCCTGGAGCTGTTACCGCCATCCGCGACCGGGCAGAAGATAACGTCGTATGTCAGCTTCATCACCGGCCCGTTGCGCGATGCCGAGCACATCGTAATCGTCGACAACGGACGCTCCCGCATGACCGTCGACGATGCATCCGCCGAAGCGCTCCGATGCATCAAATGCGGCGCGTGCCTGAATGTTTGCCCCGTGTATCTCGCGGTAAGCGGCCATGTTTTCGGGGACGTCTATATGGGCGGCATCGGCGCGGCGCTAACATCGTTCCATCGCGGAATCGATGCCGCATCCGGGCTGCTCACCCTCTGCACCGGATGCCGCGCCTGTGTCGAGGTCTGCCCCGCGGAAATTCCCATTCCCGAACTCATCGAAGAATTGCGGAAACGAATCACCGACGACAATGCAATTCCGTTCCCGAAGGATTACCTTCTCAAACATATACTGAATGACCGCGGGAAATTCCATCGCCTGCTCAAAACGATGTCCGTAATCCAGAAGCCGTTCGCGCGCGGGGGATATATCAGGCATCTTCCGCTCGCGCTGATAAAGCAGGACACCGGGCGCGCGATACCCGCCCTCGCCGACAAGCCCCTGAGGGAGACGTTCGGTGAAATAATCCCGGCGAAGGGAGAGCGGAAGCATCGCGTCGGGCTGTTTTCCGGATGCCTTATCGATTTCGTCTACCCGGAAATCGGCGCGAAGATTATCGATATCCTCACCCACTTCGGATGCGAGGTGGTGCTGCCATGCGGGCAGACGTGTTGCGGGATACCGGCGCTGCATGAGGGGCTCGCGGACGTCGCGGCGGAGATTGCCCGGATGAATATCGATGCGTTCGAAGGAGTGGACGCCGTGGTGACGGGATGCGCATCGTGTGCATCGACACTCATGCGCTATCCCGAGCTCATTGAAGCGGGCGATGCCGCCGCATTCAGAGCGGGTATCCACGGCATATGCGATTTCCTCACCGATGTGCTGAATATCGATATACCGAAAACGCCGGGAATCGGTACGGTGACATATCACGATTCGTGTCATCTCAGGCGGAGGCTTCAGAGGCATACTAAGCCCCGCGAGTTGTTGGGAGCGGCGGGATATGAAATTCGCGAGCATGAGGATGCCGACCGCTGCTGCGGATTCGCGGGCGCGTTCGCGTTCGATTATCCCGAGCTGTCGACGCATCTGGGACGAAGGAAAGCGGATTCGATAAGCGAAGCCGATGCCGATTGCGTCGCCATGGACTGCCCCGGATGCATATTGCAGATTCGGGGATGCATGCCCGACGCTCGTGTCGTACATACGATAGAACTTCTCTGGGAAGCCATTTTCGGTGGGCGGCAGTAGAAGCATCTCGCGGGCTTTTTGCAACCGCCATTTTCCTTATTTAATGATAGCACATGATATAATTTTCACGAGCGGTTGATAATTGTTTCACAAGGTGTATAATTACCATCCCATCCGCGGATGCCTGACTTTTTCGGGCCGTTTTCGGCCCCGAGAGGAAGATCAATGAGCGCTCATATCGATACCGATTCCCTGCTCGGAAAAGCCCTTGAGGAAACCGGTCATAATTACCTGGAATGCTACCAGTGCGGCAAATGTACCGCCGGATGCCCGCTTCGCCATGAGATGGATATCCCGGTAAGCGAGATAGTGCGCCTCATCCAGAGAAGGGACAAAGACAGCGAGGAAAGGGCGCTCCGTAGCCAGGCGATATGGGTATGCCTCAGTTGCGAGACATGCTCGGCGCGATGTCCGCAGGAAGTGCATCCCGCCGATCTCATGGATTTCTGCCGCCACGAGTCATACGACAACAAGATGGTCAGCCCCGAGGGAAGACGCATCCTGCAGTTCCACAAGGCTTTCCTCGACTCGGTTAAAGCGAGCGGGCGGATTTACGAAATCGGCATGATAGTTAAGATGAAGATGGGGGATGCGTTCCATCTCGATTTGAAAGAAATGATGCGCTATGTGTTCATCGCCCCGACGATGCTCCTAAAAGGCAAGCTGCCCATATTCGGGCATCACATCAAGGGAACCGACGAGATGGCGCGCATATTTGAACGATGTCTCGGTTCCGATAAATAGACGAGGTCTGAATGACGATGGAATTTGGATACTATCCCGGCTGCGCTCTCGACGGCTCCTCGATTGAATACGGCAAGTCCGTAGTAAACGTATTCAGGAGCATCGGCGTCGACCTTGTTGAGATCCCCGACTGGAGCTGCTGCGGAGCATCGTCGGGTCATATGCTCAGCAAGACCCTCGGTACCGCACTTAATGCCCGCAACCTCGCGCTTGCCACCGAGCGCGGCCTCAAGGAAATAGTCGCCCCATGCCCGCTCTGTTCAGAAGGCATGCTCAAGGCGCTCAAGAAGATGGCCGCCGACCCCGCGAAACGGGATAACATCGAAGAAATCATCGAGCGCAAGGTCGACCCCGGCATCAGTATCTTGAATATCGTCCAGGCCGTAGAGAATACGAGAGATTTATGGGAGCCGAAGCTGAAACAGGATGTTCGCAAGCTCAGGATAGCCTGCTACTACGGCTGCCTCCTCGTGCGCCCGCCCGACATAGTCAATTTCGACGAGCCCGAGAAACCGATGTCAATCGACAACCTCGTCAACGAGATGGGATTCGAAGCGGTCGACTGGGCGTTCAAGGTCGAATGCTGCGGCGGCGGTTTCACGGTCAGCAACGCCGAGGATGTCTCGACCCTTGTCGGGAGAATATACAAGAACGCAATCTTCCACAAGGCCGATGTCATCGCCTGTGTATGTCCCATGTGCCTTGCCAATCTCGAAATGGCGGCGGCGGATGCGGGCAGGAAATTCAATACCGTATTCAAAATGCCCGTCGTATATCTTACCGACCTTCTCGGACTGGCGATCGGGATGGAGCCGACTGAACTTGCGCTCGACCAGCATTTATCAGATGTGTCGAGCCTGATGTAATAAACCAAGGAAGGATCCGAAATGGCGCGTATCGGCGTATTTGTTTGCCATTGCGGCGAGAACATAGCGAGGACGGTGGACTGCGCGAAGGTCGCCGAAACGGCTTCCACATGGCCCGGAGTCGTCCATACCGTGGACTACAAATATATGTGCTCCGACCCAGGGCAGAACATGATCCAGGATGCCATCAGGGAGAAGAAGCTCACGGGCGTTGTTGTCGCGGCATGCTCCCCCAAGATGCACGAGCCGACATTCCGCAAGGCGGTCGCATCGGCGGGACTTAACCCGTTCCTGTGTGAATGCGCGAATATACGCGAGCACTGCTCGTGGGTGCATGAACGCACCGATGAAACCACCGAAAAGGCAATCGAACTTACCCGCCTGATGGTGGAGAAGGTCAAGTTCAATACGCCGCTCAATCCCATCAAGGTACCGGTCACCAAGCGCGCGCTTGTCATCGGTGGAGGGGTCGCCGGGATACAGGCCGCGCTCGACATAGCCGACGGCGGCAAGGAAGTCATCCTCGTGGAGAGAACGCCGTCCATCGGCGGACGAATGGCCGCGCTCTCCGAGACCTTTCCCACACTCGACTGCTCGCAGTGTATCCTCACCCCGAAGATGGTCGACGCGGCGAATCATCCCAACATCAGGCTCATGGCTTACACCGAAGTCGACAAGGTCGAAGGTTATATCGGTAATTTTAAGATAACGCTGAAAAAGAAAGCCCGCTATGTCGACCCGTCAATATGCAACGGCTGCGGCGATTGCTGGAACAAGTGCCCCGTGAAAAAAATCCCGAGCGAATTCGAGCAGGGACTCGGCATGCGTACGGCGATTTACATCCCGTTCCCACAGGCGGTACCGCCCAAGCCGGTCATCGATGCCGAGAACTGCCTGATGCTCACCAAGGGCAAGTGCGGCCTGTGCCAGAAATCATGCCAGAAGAACGCAATCAATTTTGAAGATAAGGATGAATTCGAGGAAGTCGATGTCGGCGCGGTTGTCATCGCCACCGGCTATGAATGCGTCGACTGGGGCAAGCTCTACCCCGAATACGGCGGCGGGAACGACCCCGATATCGTCGACGGCCTGCAGTTCGAGCGGCTCGCATCGGCATCCGGCCCGACATCGGGAGCCATGAAGCGCCCATCCGACGGAAAGGAGCCGAAAACGGTCGTCTTCATCAAATGCGTCGGCTCGCGCGACCCGTCGAAGGGACTGCATTACTGCTCGAAAATCTGCTGCATGTACACCGCGAAGCATGCCATGCTCTACAAACACAAGGTGCATGACGGCGATGCGATTGTGTTCTACATGGACATCCGCTCCAACGGCAAGATGTATGATGAATTCGTACGCCGCGCCATCGAAGAGGACGGCGTGAAATATCTGCGCGGCCGCGTAAGCCGCATATACCGCCACGGCGAGAAGCTCATCGTGCAGGGCATGGACACACTTACCGGGACGCCGGTGGAAGTCAATGCCGACATGGTGGTGCTCGCATCGGCGATGACATCATCCCCCGGGGCGACGAGCATCGCGCAGATGCTTTCCGTCGGCTATGACCAGCACGGTTTCATTTCGGAGATTCACCCGAAACTGCGCCCGATTGAAACGAGCGCCGCTGGAGTTTTCCTCGCGGGAGCATGCCAGTTCCCGAAGGACATCCCCGAAGCCGTCGCGCAGGCATCGGGAGCGGCATCGAAAGTGCTCGGGATGTTCTCCTCCGACGAGCTGACCCGCGAGCCGACCATCGCGCATGTCAACGAAGTGACCTGCATCGGATGTTTCGCCTGCGAGCGGGTGTGCCCGTACGGCGCTATCGAGCGCAAGGACATCAAGGATAGAAACGGCAATCTCATACGGCGGGTGGCCGAGGTCAACGAAGGCCTCTGCCAGGGCTGCGGACCGTGCAACGCCATCTGCCCGTCGAATTCGATTGAAGTACTCGGCTTCACCGACGAACAGATTTTCGCCGAGATAGCGGCGCTATAACAATGCCGCCCGCGAATCCCATTTCGTGGGATCTGGTGCCACGGGCACGCGAGTCTTCGAGCTTGCCCGTGTCTTGAAAACCTGATTGTCCACAAAGAAAGTGTGGCACGGACAAGCGGCGACCGGTTCTCATCGAGTTGCCATTCTCATCGAAGCTTGCCCGTGTCTTGAAAAGTTGATTATCCCTTTTAAAGTTTCGGGACAAGGGTGTCCCGAAACATCGAAAAACAGGTAAACATTATGGCGGACGAATTTCATCCAAAGATAATCACTTACGTATGCAACTGGTGCACCTATGCGGGGGCCGACCTCGCCGGGACATCGCGAATGACCTACCCCGCCGATATACGCATGGTCAAATTCCCGTGCACCGGGCGAATCGACCCGGAGATGGTGGTAATGGCATTCGAACAGGGCGCGGACGCGGTGTGGATTTCAGGATGCCATCCCGGCGACTGCCATTACAACACCGGCAACTACTATGCGCGACGCCGCTGGGCGATATTCCGCAAGGAGCTGGAATTCCTCGGCATCGATATGCGCCGCCTGAAATTCACCTGGATCTCCGCCGCCGAGGGACGCAAGTTCGCCGACGAAGTCGCAGAGTTTGTGGGTGAAATAAGGAAACTCGGACCCTTCAAGCAGTATCACGACATACTGCCTCAGAAGGTCTCGTGAAAATGCATCCCCACGAATCCCATTTCGCGGGTTTGGTGCCACGGGCACGCGAGTCTTCGAGCTTGCCCGTGTCTTGAAATGCTGAATAACGCAATGCAAGGTTTCGGGACAAGGGTGTCCCGAAATATCGTGTAGATTGCCCGTGATAGAACGAAATAGACAAAATGAAATACGCCTGGAGAAGGACTGTTGATAGAGGAACTTAGAAAAAAAGCCGCCGAACTGCTCGAATCGGGCGATGTCAAAGTCGTCATCGGCTATGGCGAAGGCCCATCTGAAGGACGAGTCACTGCCATCGCCATCACCGACCCGAAGGATGCCGGCAAACTCATCTTCGATGAGCGGTGCGACAACAACCTCGCGCTCTACCTCAAGAAGCCCGAGATTTCCATGCTCGGGAAAATGGCAATCGTCGCCAAGGCCGCCGACGCCCGCGCGATAAACGTGCTCCTGCTTGAAAGCCAGCTCGAGCGCGACAATGTCGTCATCCTCGGCGTCAACATCGACGGCGACACCGACTGGCGTAAGAAAAATACGCCGCCGGTATTCGATTTCATGTTCGGCCATGAAGGCATCGACACGGGCTGGGAAGAAAACGACTACCATCTCATCGAAGAGCTTGAGAAGATGTCCCCGCAGGAACGCTGGGACTTCTGGCAGCGTCATCTCGAACGATGCATCAAATGCTACGCGTGCCGCCAGGTATGCCCCATCTGCACATGCACTCGATGCATCACCGACAAGAACCAGCCGCAATGGGTGCCCACGAGTCCGAGCGAAATGGGAAACCTGCACTGGAACATCACCCGTGCGTTCCATCTCGCCGGGCGATGCATACAGTGCGGCGAATGCACCCGCGCATGCCCGATGGAAATACCGCTGAACCTGCTGAATTTGAAGATAGGCAAGGAAGTATTCGACCAGTTCGCTTTCAGGACGGGCCTGAACGCCGAAGACCCGCCGCCGTTGGCGACATACAAGGAATCCGACGACCAGTCGTTCATCGGATAGGTTTTGATATGTTTCGGGACAAGGGTATCCCGAAACATCAAGAGAATTGGTGCCACGGGCACGCGAGTCTTCGAGCTTGCCCGTGTCTTAAAAATGCCGGGTACCGCACACCTTAGCGTGCGATACCGAATACGGAGAAATATCTTGGCTGCCACGCTTCACACGAAAGATATCGCGAAACTGCTCGACTCGGCGAAGTCCGCGGGATACCGCTTCATCGCGCCGGTACGCGTCGATGATGTCACCCTCTTCCGCGAACCGGCTTCAGCCGCCGATATCGTGCTCGACGAAATCCTCCCCACCAAATCGGTGAAGGAATTTTTCCTCGCCGAGAACGAAACGATAATGCGCTATAAAAACGGCCTGAAGGGCGATGTCGAAATCATGGATATCGAGCCCGCGACGTTCGCCCCGCCGACGGTCATATTCGGCGCGCGCCCTTGCGATGCCGCCGCCGCGCCGATCGTGAACGGCGTGATGACCTGGGACTATGACGACAATTTCTTCCTCGAACGCCGGCGCAACAATGTCGTCATCGCCGTGGCATGCGTCGAAGCCGACAACGCCTGCTTCTGCACATCGGTCGATGTCATGCCCGACGGCACGTCCGGCGTCGATATCCTCCTGCGCCCGACATCCGCCGAAACCGGCGCGGAGCAGGAATATATCGTCGAACCCGTCACCGACAAGGGAAAGGAATTCATCGAGAAAACCCAGGGCTGGGGAACCGCCTCGGCGACACCTTCACCCGCCATCGACGAACTCAAGGCGAACCTGAAACCGAAATTCGACCACAAGGCGCTTCACGACTGGCTCGCCGCCAACTTCAACCACGACTACTGGCGCACCGCGACCGTCGCCTGCATCGGATGCGGCACATGCACATTCCTATGCCCCACCTGCCATTGTTTCGACATCGTCGACGAAGGCGACATCGAGGGCGGCCTGCGGGTGAAAAACTGGGATTACTGCCAGGGCAAGCTGTTCACATTGCACACATCAGGACACAACCCGCGCAACTATCAGTTCGAGCGATACCGCCAGCGCGTTCAGCATAAATTCAGGTATTACGTCGATAAATTCGGACACATCCTCTGCACCGGGTGCGGGCGATGCGTACGCTCCTGCCCGGTCGACCATTCGATGCTCGCGATAATACAGGGCATCGACGAGCTGGCCAAACAGCCCGCGGGGGCGAAGTAATGACCGTTAAGTAATGACCGTTATGGTTTCGGGACAAGGGTGTCCCGAAACATCGGTGAGTCTGGTACCACAGGCAAGTCTGGTGCCACGGGCACGCGAGTCTTCGAGCTTGCCCGTGTCTTGAAAACCTGGTAAACCACGAAGCAAGTGTGGCACGGACAAGCGGCAACCAATCCTTATCGTGCCGCCGGCATCAACGAAGCTTGCCCGTGTCTTTGAAAACCTGGTAACCCACGAAGCAAGTGTGGCACGGACAAGCGGCAACCAATCCTTATCGCGCCGCCAACCTAAACGAAGCTTGTCCGTGTCTTGAAACAATGAAATCCGAAACTCTGGTGTATTAATGGAAAATATTTACCTGCCATCGTTAATGACCGTAGACAAAATCAACTGGGAAACCGTCGACACCGTTTCCTTCAGGCTGAAATTCAAAGAGGATGCCGCTCGCGAGAAGTTCTTCGGCGCCTACAAGGTCGGCCAGTTCGGCGAGTATTCCGCCTTCGGACAGGGCGAATCCACCTTCTGCGTGGCATCGCCGCCGACGCGCACCGACTATGTCGAATGCACGTTCCGCATCGCCGGCAAGAATACCAAGGGGCTCGCCGGCCTCAACGAAGGCGACACCATGGGCTTCCGCGGGCCGTACGGCAACTATTTCCCCATCACCGAGTGGGAAGGCAAGAACATCCTCTTCATCGCGGGAGGCATCGCGCTTCCGCCGCTCAGGTCGGTCATATGGAACATCCTCGATTTGAGGAACAAATACAAGGACGTCACCATCATCTACGGCGCGCGCACCGTCGGCGACCTCGTTTACAAGCGCGAATTGGATGAATGGGACAAGATGGGCGATGTCAACCTCGTGCAGACCGTCGATCCCGGCGGCGAGACCCCCGAATGGAAGCATCACTCCGGGTTCGTGCCGACCGTGCTGGAAAAAATCGCGCCCAAACCGGACAATGCTATCGCCATCGTATGCGGCCCGCCGATAATGATCAAATTCACGTTCCCGGTGCTCGACAAACTCGGCTTCGTCGACGAGCAGATATACACCACCCTCGAAAACCGGATGAAATGCGGCCTCGGCAAATGCGGACGGTGCAATGTCGGCGAGGTTTACGTATGCAAGGAAGGCCCCGTCTTCCGCGCCGACCAGCTCAAACACCTCCCACCGGAGTATTGATCATTCGCTTATCACCTATGGCTCTGGGAAATTGGGGACACCTTGTCTACTATGTCGTTCCGGCATCGGGTTGCAGGCTTGACAGTTACTGCAGGGGCATGCAGGCTGCAAAAAGATGTCCCCAATTTCATAGCACTGTAGCCACTCCAAGCTCCCCAACCTGTAGCCACTCCAAGCTCCCCAACCTGTAGCCACTCCAAGCGAGTCCGCGAGCTTGGAGTGGTCTCATCT
>CAZSPL010000034.1:0-18022 GCA_964608735.1 uncultured Planctomycetota bacterium
CATAGTAGTACATATCCCCCACGCCGTCTATCGCCCCGGACGGGTCATCGCCGTCGACAAATCCGCCGAGCGCGCTCCATGTGGGCTCTTCCCAGCTTGCGCCGCTGTCGCCCGAGCGGGCAAAGTCGGTGGTCGTGTTGCCGGGGATGTAATACAAGTGGAACCACATGAGGTAGACTTCGTCGTCCCAGTTTGTTTCTATACAGGGGCTGTAGTCCTTAAATCCGAGGCTGTCAAATGTACGCGGGGTGTCGAGCTCGAACGCGTAATTCGCCGGGGGCACATCGCCAACGGGAGCGGTATAGGTGAAGTATGCGCTTGTATTCACGCCCGGGATGAAATCGGCGAAATCCGCCTCTTCCGAAGCGATGCTTATCAGAAGGTCTATCGCATCCGGCTGAGGTGTGGCATCGAGAATCTCGACTTCATAAGTGGAGTATCCCTCGCCGCCGCCGGTCGGGCTGATGGGGCCGGCTGTGGTGAAGTTGCCCGGCGACTCGACCTGCAATGTGTTGAGCCCGCCGTTGAACCAGTCGTAGACGAATATCTGCAGGCTCAAATCGCCGCCGTTATCGCCGTCGATGTTATAAAGGCTGTTCTCGATTTCCGCGACCGAAATCCACCATGGCTCGGTCCTGTTCGCGCCGGGCGCGAAATCATCGGGCGCCTGGTATGGCGGGGCGCCCTGCGGGAACATCCAACTCGCGTCGACGGCGTAATTGAATATAAGGCCGCCCGCCATCTGGATCGTATAGTGCCGGACATTTTTCTGACCGGCGGAAAACATCCCGCGATTTTCGGAAGTGACATCCGTCAGCGGATCATCCGGATCGTCCAGATCATCGCAGAAATATTTGTATCCATTCAATGTAGCGCTGAAATCGGCGGATGAATCCGGTGTGCCGAGAAGCCCGTCGGTATACCCGAATATCGTCCCGTTGCTGGGAAATTCCGCCGGGTTCCACCAGCGGGAGTAGCCGTCGGGATTCAACAACCGCGTATCCGCTTCACCCGGCATCAACAGGCCCGTATCGTCGAAACCGCCGATTGAGCCGCTTGTGATGAAGATACCGGATACATCGAAGCCGGTGAATTCGGTCAGGCCCAGGAACGGATGCCTCAGGCCGATATCCGCTTCGATTATATCGCCGTTGAATTGAAGCGTTTCGAGAGTAAGGTTCAGAAGCGGCGGCGGTTCGAGGAAGGGCAGGGCGTTGATGTGGAAATCACCGGTACGAAGCTCGGTGAATTCTATCGTCTGCGCCCCGGGGTCGATAACTCCCTGCCAGAGCCCCCAGAGGGAATGGCTCACGGGCGCGATGTCGCTGACTTTATTGCCGGCATCCGGCGCTGAAACATTCGTTCCGCCTCCCGAACAGCCGAAAGCGAAGAGAGTCAATATCATAAGGACAAAAGAAAACCGGCGCATATGCGCACCTCCGATGTTATATTCAATTCCACTTCTATTGATACCGAATTCAACCTGGAAAATAAATCCGGGGAGGCCGTCAGCCTCCCCGGCGTGTTTTAATGATTGAAACAAAACAGCGGACTACGCTTATTCCTCGACAAGCGAGACGCGGATGTACTCAATGACCCGGTCAGTGCCGGTGTCATGGAACCATACCACGTGAACGTAATCATCATTGGTAAGGGTCATATCCGGGTACGACGCATTGTCGGAACCGCTCAGGAGCACCGGTTCCTGCCATTCCTCGCCGCCGTTATAGCTGAACGTGAAATAGATGCTCGTGCCTTCCTGGTATGTGAGGGCGATTATTTCGTTCCCGTCCTGGTCGAACGTCTTGACGGTGGGGTCGGTGAGGACTCCGTTGCCGGCGACTTCATACGCAACCACCGGTGCGTTCCAGTTGAGGCCGTCGGTAGACGTGGTGTAGAGGATCCTCTCGGTGGACGACGGTGTGTTGGTGTGTGCGATGAAGGCGGAATGGAATACCTCCCCCGAATCCAGGAACAAGCTCGGGTCATGGACGTTGTCATAGCCGTCGGATGAGCCGTCGTAGACATCGGTGTTGTATGTCCAGGAGTCGCCAGAGCCGTCGGCGTTGTAAAGCATCCTGATCCATGTCGCCGTGCTCGATGAGAAGTAGATGACGAAGATGGCGTTGGATGATGTCCTCGCATCCTTGTCGACCCTTGCCAGCCTCGATGCCGTGGGTACTGCTGTCTGCAGGGGAATGTCGTTCCACAGCCAGCCGCTTCCAGCACCCAGCAGGCAGTATGCCGAATAAGCTTTATCGTTCTTCTTGTAGCGGATCATGTTTCCGTTGTCCCCCATCGGGACCGCATAGCCGTCGTAGGTGAACGGGATTGTGCTACCGTATATCGAGTCGGGGGTGTAGATACCGGAAGTTTCGTTCGATGCAATCCGGCAGATGAGTGAACCCGACTGGCGCATACAGCTGAAGAACACGATGTTGGTCGGGCATATGGCCGTACACGTGTCGCGGAAAACCGATGAACCGCCGGTACCGAAGCAACCGTAGGACGGCTGATACCAGCTTGTTCCACTGTTATCCGACCTGACGTAAGAGTATGTAAGGCTGTCACTCGTGTTCTGAAGCATCAGGTGGCAGATGTAAAGATGGTTCGCCTCGTCGGTGACAAGTCCGGGGAGCAGGTCGCCGTATGCCGTGTTCCTCGTGTACGGCGCATCGGTATACACGGAGTAAGATACGGGTGATTCGGGGCTCACCGTGGCGGTTGTGTACCATACGTTGTAAACGAAATCGTCGAACATCGGGTGGCTCTCCGGCAGAAGGTCGAGGAACCATGCGGAGCCGAATGTCGCCGATTCATCTGTCGCGGTGACCATGAATTCGACATCGTCTAACGATGTGGGCACGCCCGCCATTGATGTGAATGAAAATATCTGGCTCTTCGATGTCGTGCCGGCGGATGTCGAATCGTAGCTGACGGGCGCTGCGAGGATGTCCGAATCGACGGTGACCTCATAGCTTTCGAGGCCCTGCCAGTCCCAGAGTTCGACATCCATCGAAATCTCGCCGCCGCCTTCGCCCTCGAAGTAATAGAGTGTGTTATCGGTGACTGTCGCGGTGAAGCAGAACGCTTCCTGCGCGTTGGCGGAAGTCAGGCTGAAGTTGTCGAGGTCGATCGGCGGATCGCCAACCGGCCAGTCATAGTTCGCGTAGACCGCGTAGTTGAATACCATGAAATTGATCGGGGAGACCGTATTCTCCCAGCTCAAAACATAGTGCCGCGAATTCTGTGCGCCCTGCGAGAAAGCGCCCCTGTTAGTGAGGTTGTCCTCATCGCTGAAGAACGCGACGAGATCATCATCCGGGGCGAGATCGTCGCAGAAGTATTTATACCCGTTAAGCGTCCCCGAGTAGTTCGCGAAACTGTCGGGTGCGCCGAGAAGGCCGTCGGAATAACCGAACGGTACGCCGGAGAAATCCTCCGGATTCATGAACGGCGTATAACCGTCGGCGTTGGCCAGCTCAGGCCCGAATACGACGCCCTTGACGTCGAACCCAGTGAATACCGGGTCGGGGATCGGGTGCTTGAAGATGACATCGACTTCGAGTATCGGGTCGGCGAAGACCAGGGAGTCGAAGTCGATCGTCAGGTTCATCAGGGCCGGCGGCTCCATGAAGCCGAGGACATTGATCGACTTGTCGGCTTCCCTGAGCCTGACCGCGTCGATAGTCCCGGTTGCTTTATCATAGGCAACCTGCCATGTCCCGATATTCAGGGCACCGCCCGAATGGCTATCTACAGCCTTGGGAACTGCCCCGGGCAGCGTGGGAGAATTGACTGCCCCGGAACATCCGATGGAAAACATCAGTGCGAGAAGGAAAAGGAAGATGAGTAGTAGACACTTAGACATTTTTTCCTCCAAATATACGCGTTTTCTATTTTCTGGCTAAAACCTGCCATAAGTATAGATGCAAAATTATTGAATTGCATATAGCTTACCGGGAACTTTAAAACGCGAGAGCCCGGGTCAATTCTCCCATTTCTGGGATTATGACCCGGGCCCAAGGATTAGGCGACGCTTTGCAAATTTTTCGCTCAATTTATCTCAAATTGCGCGTTTCCAAAAATCCCCCATTTTGAAAATTTCCGACCCTCTTTAAAGCAAGTTCGATACTGACTCTCCATAAGGAAAAAGACTTTTATTCTCTAAACATCAGGCTGCCACGGTCTCACGGATTTCCCCGTCGATGCCTATCTTGGTATATATCGTTTCTATATCTTTCCCCGAGTCGGCCACGGCCTGCTTCACAAGATGCACCAGCCCGAAACAACATGGCACTTCCATATACGTAACCGTTATCTCCCTGATGTCGTTCTCCTTGAATATCGCCGAAAGCTTCTTCATGTAAGCATCGGCATCGTCGAGCTTAGGACATCCGACCAGGACGACATGGTCCTTGATATATCGCCGGTGGAAATCTGCCATCGCGAACGGTACGCAATCGGCGGCAATCAGGAGCTTGGCGTTGTCGAGGTACGGTGCTTTCACGGGTATGAGATGTATCTGCACGGGCCAGTTTGTGAGCTGCGAGATAACGGGGCCTGTTTGCTCTATCGATTCACCGTGCCGGCTCGAAGACCTGTCTATCGACCGCGCCATCGACCCGGGACATCCGCAGGCGAGCGGCTTCTCGGCATGTTCGTGCTCAAACGCTTTTTCCTTCGCTTTCATCCCGGCGAGATGCTTCTCCACGGCCTTCTCGTCGAAACCTGGCGCTTCCCGTTCCTCGATAACCAGCGCCCCGGTAGGGCACTCCCCGATACAGGCACCGAGTCCATCGCAGAATACTTCGTTCACGACCCGTGCTTTTCCGTCAATGATCTGCAACGCTCCCTCGGCGCAGGCCACTACGCATTCACCGCACCCGTTACACAACTCTTCATCGATTCTTATCATTGGCCGCACAGCCATCGTCGCATCTCCTTTAACACATTATTCAGCAATCTGGTACGAGTATACCAGATTATGGAAAGATGTCAAGTGCTTTGGGGGATTTTCCCCCATTTTTTTCTGCTTGGAAAAACAGGGCCAATGAGCATTGTAAAAAGGTTTGGTAGCGCGTATCTAGTCCCACTCTTATGCGACGGCGTTGCCGTGATGCGCGCAAAAAGAAGCATGAGCGGTCAGGAATGGAGCTTTTTGAGGTTTCGTTTAATCGACGCCACGTAATTATTAGCTTATCGCCCCGGGTAGGCCGCATTTGATTCATGAGACAATTTGATGCGGCCAACCCGGGGCGGCTGCCAGACAACAGGACATCCGCTTGAAAAAGCGCCATTCGTGACTGTCCCTGTTTTTCCTACTGCATTTTTGAAAACTGATCCTTGGCAGCCCCGCAAACAGGACATACCCATGTGTCGGGAAGGCTCTCGAATGCCGTCCCCGGCTCCACCCCGTTGTCCGGGTCACCGACCGCCGGGTCGTAGACATAGC
Source organism: uncultured Planctomycetota bacterium (assembly GCA_964608735.1). Classification (GTDB taxonomy): domain Bacteria; phylum JAJVIF01; class JAJVIF01; order JAPKYR01; family CAZSPL01; genus CAZSPL01. Next base: position 5,456 of record CAZSPL010000034.1, read on the forward strand.
CGCAAACATCGCACATATACTTAGCCATAACTATACTCTCCATATTCTCTAAGGATAATCGCGTATGCCGAAGCACCCGCGATGTCTCTAATCAACCGAAAAACGCCTCACCGCGCAATCACATTCAGGATTCTCCAGCAATTTATCGGCGACCTTCCGCCCGAGCGCGAATGCCGCATCGAGATTCTCGTCAGTCGGCACATAGTTCGCCTTAACCGTGTCGGACACGATTTCGACCTTCATCGATTTGAGGATTTCCTCGACCTGCCCGGTCGCTTCGCCGCTCCATCCGTATGACCCGAACACCGCGCCGATGAGTCCGGACGGCTTCAATCCCTTCAAATACGTGAGCACATCGGCGACCCTCGGAAGCATGTTGTTGTTCAGAGTGGATGTGCCCACCACGAGCGCAGACGATTCCAGTATTTCCGTCGCCACATCGCTCCTGTTGTTAACTTCGAGCGACATCAGCGCCGGAACCGCGCCCCCGTCGACAAGCCCTTCGCAGATGGCTTTCGCCAGATACTCGGTGCTGTGCCACATGGTGTCGTACATCACAACAGCGCGATTTGTGGGATGTTTCACCGACCAGTGGGAATAAAGGTCGATGATGATCTCGGGATGCTTCCGCCATATCGGGCCATGGTCGGGCGCTATTATGTCGATGTTCAGCTTCGCATCGAGCAAGTTCTTAAGCGCGGAAGCGATTATCTGGGAGAAGGGCATGAGGATGTTGGCGTAATACTTCGCGCTCTCGAATTTCAACTTGCCCTCGCAAATCTCATCGGCGAACCGGTCACCCGACGCGAGGTGCATCCCGAATCCGTCCTGCGAAAAAAGAAGGTTGTCGGCATCGAGGTAGCTGAACATGCTGTCCGGCCAGTGGATCATCCGCGTCTCGATGAAATGGAGGTTCATGTTGCCGAGGCTCAATGTATCCCCGGTCTTTACCGGCTCGATGTCGAGATCGCGATGGAAGTGCGAGTGCAGCGCTTTCACTCCCATGGTCGATGCGAATACTTTCTCGGGCTGGATGAAATCTATCACGTCGGGAAGGCTTCCGGTGTGGTCCATCTCTGAATGATCGGAGATGATGTAATCGATCTTCTTCGGGTCGATGACCGACGCAATCCTGCCCATCAACTCATCGCGAAACGGGGCCTTGACCGTATCTATCAGCGTAACTTTATCCGCGAGGATGAGATAGGCGTTGTATGTCGTGCCGCGGTCGGTGGTGTAACCGTGGAAGTCGCGGATGTTCCAGTCTATCGCGCCGACCCAGTGAACATGGTCGCTGACCTTCGCTGCCTTGAAGTGTCGGTTCATCAGATACCCCGCTCTTTATTTCAATCTTTCGATCCAGTTTGAGAGGATCACGATATGCTTCATCTCTTCATGGATGATGTTGTCGAGCCGCTCTTTTCCCATGCTTTCGGGCACGAATTTCTTCATCCCGAGATAAAACACGATCGAATCCTTCTCGATCCCGATGGCTATCTTGAGGATTTTATCCGTCGATTCCGCTCCCGTGAGATACTTTTCCGGGGCGACCTTGATATCGAAGACCCATCCGTCCGCCATGGCTTTCAAATATTCCATCTCGTTCTCATCGGGATTGAAGAACGGGGGCGTCTTTTCGAGGGCGGGAAGCTCCTTTTTCATTTCGGTGAAAGTTCTCAGGTGGTCGTCTTCCATCGACGCGAGGTCGAGCAGGATTTCCTTCACGTCGGGATCGGCGGTGGTCGTCGCGGCTTTCCGGTAGAAATTGCCGCCGTTACGCTCTATCTGCCGCGCCATATCGAGCATATCTTCGGCGTTGAAGTTGTAACTCATGTTCCGCTCCTATGCAGAGAATTGAATCCGTCGGATATTATACCCATACAGGCGGGATTATCGCCGTCGCAATAAAATAAAAAATACAAAGGAACCGGATGCGGCCCTGTCAATCCGCGGGGCCGCATCCGTTTTATATTCCCATTGAATAACCGCCTGCCGAGGCGATTACATGTCCGCTTTCCACAACCCGTGCAGGTTGCAGTATTCACGGGCGGTTATCTTCGCGGCATCGATGCAGAACTCCGCTTCCGGCGCGTCGCCCGGCTTGAGGAATTTCCTGTATGCCTTCCCGTCGGCGATGACCTCGATCCATTCGATGTAATGCTCGGCCACCATGGGATGCGGGACGCTGCCTATCTTCACCTTGAATCCGTTCGCGGTCTTCTCGATGACCGGCACATGCTTCTCCTTGGCGGCGTCCACGGTGTTCGCCTCGTAGAGCTTCATAGGCTTTCCGCAGCATACGAGTTCGCCGACGCCGTCATGGAGCATCTCGACGATATTCCCGCATATCTCGCACTTGTAAATCTGCAAAAGCTTTGTCATTGAATCCTCCTCCTGGTTATTCCATAAAAAAGTAAATTACGGCTTCCATTGTTTCCAGACTTTGCCGACCAGTTCCGGGCCGGGCGTGAGGGTCGGCTTGCCGGGAGTCCATTCGGCGGGAGTGACCTCGCCGGTTTTCCTCACGTGCTGGAACGCCTTGACCTGCCTGATGGTCTCCTCGACATTGCGTCCCACGGTCGGCATCAGCACTTCCATTCCCTGGATGATGCCGTCGGGGTCGATGATGAATCTCCCGCGGATATCGACGCCGGCGGCTTCATCGTAGATACCGTAAGCGCTACCCACTCGCCCTCCGCCGTCGGAGAGCATCGGGAACGGCACGCCTCCCTTCACCATCTTGCCCAGCTCTTCCTCCTGCCATATCTTGTGTACAAAACGGCTGTCCGTGCTTATCGAAAGTGCCTGCACCCCGAGTTCCTCCAGTACTTTCGCTTGTGCGGCGACCGCCGACAACTCGGTCGGTCAGACGAAAGTGAAATCACCGGGATAGAAACATACAATCACCCATTTTCCCCGGTAATCGGACAGCCTCACATTCTTGAATCCCCCTTCGTGATACGCGGTGAGCTCGAAATCGGGAGCTTCCTTGCCTACTTTTGCAAGCACTCTTTTTGCCTCCTGTGCATGTGGTTGCGACTGCGCTTCCGCCTCTTCCGACGCCGGTTCGATGATGCCGGTCGATTCGGCCACGCAGCCTCGTGGTTCGTCAGCCATTGCCGTCTCCTCGTTTCATTCGTATTTCATCATCGCGCAGCACGAAATAAACAACTCGATGTAATCAACAAATACTACCAGTTCTCTGCAAGCAACTCGTAATACGATTGCGGATGCGCGCAGGCGGGACATTCCAGTGGCGCCTCGCTTCCTTCGTGAAGGTACCCGCAATTGATGCATCGCCATACTACAGGCTTGTCCTTCTTGAATACCGTGCCCTTCTCGATATTCGACAGCAGCCCGAGATAGCGCTTCTCATGCTGCTTTTCCGCGATGGCGATGGCCTCGAACATATCCCCGATTTCAGCGAAGCCTTCTTCGCGGGCGGTCTTCGCGAATGACGGATACATATCGGTCCATTCCCAATTTTCGCCGCCGGCGGCTTCCTTGAGGTTTTCGGCGGTGGTGCCGATTACGCCCGCGGGGAATGAAGCCTTCACTTCGACGCTCCCCCCTTCGAGCTTCTTGAAAAGCCTCGATGCGTGCTCCTTCTCCTGCGCGGCGGTCTCCTCGAAAACAAGCTGGATCTGGACATAGCCGTCTTTCTTCGCCTGGCTCGCGAAAAATGTGTAGCGGTTCCTCGCCTGCGATTCCCCGGCGAATGCCGTCAGCAGATTCTTCTCCGTCTTTGAGCCTTTGAGATTCACTTGATCCTCCTATTTGCAACAACTGCAAGGTTTATCGGATTCCCCATCGGTCACGACTTTATACCCCAAATCTTCTATGCTTTTCTGCATCGCGCATTTGTCCAAATTAGAGCCCCCCACCATCGCAAGTCCCTTCTTCAGGTCGACTTCCACCGAGCCTACACCGGGCAGAGCCGCAAGGGCGCGGGTTACCGCACCGGCGCAATGGTTGCATGTCATACCCGCAACTTTTAGCTGAATGGTCTCGCTGATTTTTTCTCCAGTCATTTTTATCTCCACCTTTGGTGTTTTTTTGAATATAGCATAAACGAGCAGCGCGAGAAGGATAACCGCGCACGATGTCGATAGCCATCCCGGCAGCATGAACGGCATTCCCGGCTTCGCCGCCGCTCCCTGTAAATTGAATACCATATCGAGCAGGTACCCGGATACAAGCGCCATCCCCGCCACGGAGAACAGATAAATGACGGCATTGCGTTTCCCGAGAAGCTGCCATATTACCGCTATCGCGGCGGCGTTGGTCGCGGGACCGGTCATCAGGAACACCAGTGCCGCCCCGGGAGTCACCCCCGCTTTCAACACCAGCGCAGCGGCGATGGGTACCGATGCCGTGGCGCAGACGTACATCGGGATGCCTATGGCCATCATTATCAGCATTTCCCATATACCGGGACCGATGATGTTGGCGAAGAAATTCGCCGGGACTAACGCCGATATCAGCCCGGCTACCAGCAGCCCGATGAGGAGCGTTTTCCCGATGTCCGCGGGGAGTGTGATGAAACCATATTCGAAAATGCGGCGAAGTTTCCCGCCTTTTTTCGGCCCCGCCGCGCAGCATGTCCCGCCGGAACATTCATCGACCCGCGCGCCGGCTTGCGGTATGTCATCCTTTTCCCCCAGCAATTCGACAAGCAGTCCGCCGATTATTCCTTTAATGAATGCCGCGATGGGCCGGAAAATGGCGAATATCGGCCCGAGGAGGCTGAATGTCACGAGTATGCTGTCAATGCCGGTCTGCGGCGTCGACAGCAGGAACGACGCGGTCGCGCCTTTACTCGCGCCATTTTTCCTCAGCGATGCCGCCACCGGTAATACTCCGCAGGAACACAGCGGCAGCGGTACCCCGAACGCCGATGCCTTGAATATCGACATCAGCCCCCGCTTGCCCAGATGCCGCTCGATAAAATCCGGCGATATGAAAACCGAGAGAACTCCCGCGAAGAAGAATCCGAATAGAAGATACGGCGCCATCTCGGTGAGGACGAGCCAGAATTCGCCCGCGATGCCGGTGATATGCTCAAGCATCGCATGCCCTCCCGTCACCGAGGCATTCCCTGGTGAACTTGTCGCTGTCGGTGTCGTCGCGGATGCCCAGCCGCGTGAGCGAAAAATCATATTTGACCGGGTCGTCCGGGGCAATCTCACGAAACGCGCTGGTTATTTCCCGAGCGGTGCGCATGTCCGCCTGTTTCCTTTCCGTCAGCCCGAGTACACTGCAGATTCTGAAGATATGCGTGTCGAGCGGGATGATAAGCATGGATGCCGGGACATTGTACCATCCGCCCGGGTCTACGTCATCACTCCGAACCATCCACCTCAGATACAGGTTCAATCGCTTGCACGCGCTGCCCATCGCGGGGCAGGGGATAAGGAACCTCGACTCGCCGCCCGCGTTCAGTTCATCGACGAACGACGACATCGCCGGGATGACATCATCGTCCCCTTCCGAAATCTTAGACGCGAAGCATCGATGAAGCGAGCCATGTTTTGCAACGATCGATTTGATTCCCGTCAGGAGACGAGCGATATCATCGCCGGTCGTGAACCGGTGCTTGAATCCGCGGAATGTCCGTTCCAGCGATCTCAGGTCTGATTTCTCGATGAATTCGCGCGGCGATGTATCCATTTTATCCAGGATGCGCTCAATACTGACCAGGATATGCGCGACGCGCCCGTATGATAATGATGAAGCTATTAAGCCGACAATTTCGCGATCTTCAGGTTTCTTGTAGTCATATAAAAATTCCAGGGGATCAGGATGAACGAACTCCCGCTTGTGGTATTCGGCGAAGAGGGAGTCTAAGTGCTTTCTATACTTCCGGGGTGAAACATGGTTCCCGGTAATTTTTTCTACTTCTGCTTTGATCTCCTGACCTTTCCATCGGGTTTACGCTGCTCCGGCTTCTGGCACGAAGGACAAATACCGATAAATTCGAGCTGATGCTCGATGATTTCATACTCACATTCGAGCCCGATTATTTCCTCGAGCGGTTTTTCGGCCGCGAATTCGATGTCCTCGACCTTGCCGCATTTGATGCACCTGACGTGGTAGTGGCATTCCAACCTGCATTCATAGCGGCGCATATTCCCGCCGAGTTCGAGCTTGTTTATCAAGCCCTGCTCGCAGAGGAAATCGAGATTGCGGTAGACCGTGCCGAGGCTTATGTGCGGCATCTTCGGCCGTACCAGCTCATAGATTTCATCCGCGGTGAAATGTGTCTTCGATTTCGCGAGCGTTTCGAGGATTATCGCTCTCTGCCTTGTTATGCGGTATTTTTTATCGTCTTGCATATGCTTATTGCTAATAGTAATCCTTACTAATATTAGTGCGTGCGCCAGGTTTTGTCAAGTGATTGCCTTAATTCCGGGCCGTCAAGAACGCTCCCGGGATTTACCGGTTATAGTAATTACAAGACTACTCCTGAGAATAATCCGGCACCAGGATGAGGTAATCGCATTCCGGAATCCCACCGCCGAGCGGATGGGAAATCTCATCCGGCGAGATGGAGAGATCCTCGACAGGTATCGCAAGGATTGAGATGACCTTATCCCCGGGCATGCGCCGCACGATTTTCTCGAACATCCCGAGCTTGCCTTCGATATGAAACGATCCCACGATCTGATAAACAACCGAATCCCGGTATGAAGCTGAGGCTTCCGCTATCGATTCGGCCATGGTGTCATCCTTGAGCGACTGTGCCTGGAAATATTTGTACACAAGCTCATCGGTCATCTCCATGCCCATTCCATGCACGCCGGAACTGCGTATGGTTTCCGCATGCCGCGTCTGGTATTCGCCACCCTCGACGGTGTATTCATCCGGCAGCCATCCCTTTTCTTCATCGGTGAATTCCATCAGCGCGGCATCGTAGCCGTTTATCGCTATCTGTATCGCCATGTATGTGGGAATATTCGCGGCAACAACGGGGATGCCGTTACGCCTGCAATAATTTATCAACCGCCGGTAATCGCGCATATATGTCGAAGGCGGACGTGCATTGGCAAGAAGTTCATCCTCGTCGATTTCCTTTTGAATATAGCTGTCCACGACGGGCTGAACGTCGCGCTCGAACATCTCCATCGACAGCTCCACCCGGCCGTCCATGAGCCTGTCAAGACCCTGAAGGATTGCCAACTCGATCAGGTCGGTCGCGGGGTCGCCGTGATGTTCTCCGAAAGCGACGACATCCGACCCGGCGCATCGCGTCAGCAGTTCTTCGAAATCGATTATCTCCCCGGTCGACATGTCGTAGACATGATGGGGGAGTACCGGAGAATGCAGCCCGTTCTCCGATGCATATGCCGGCATCGCGAAGAGCAGGAACAGGATGAGGGCGTATTTAGTATTCATTCCTGAAATTTATCACAAACACGATAAGAAGGCCATGCGCTATAATGAAAGGGCTATGAACTTCACGCGGTATTCATTCGATGGCAAACCCCTTGCGAAACTCTCCGCCGGCACGATGCGCTACAAGAGCCGCCGGGACGCCGTCGATGTCATCCGTAAATGCGCCGGGCATGATGTCCTTTATCTCGACACGGCGCCGGGATATTGCTATCAGTCGGAGGAAGATAACTGCGAGACATGGGTCGGAACCGCGATCGAAGGGATCCGCGACAAGGTCATTCTCTCGGCGAAATGCTCCAACTGCTCCGGGAACACTATCGGCGAATATAATCCATCTCGCGGGATGAATATCAACACGGCGGAGCAGTCGTATCGGCAGGTGAAGCAGTCCCTGCGGCGCTTGAATGTAGACAGGCTCGATTTCTACCAACTGTGGGGTGTGAACAACCGGGAGATGTTCGATGATGCATTCAAGCCCGGTGGATGGATGGAAGGGGTCCGGAGAGCTGTCGATGAAGGCAGGATCGTGCATCTCGGCGTCACCGGGCATGCCGGTCCCGATGAAATGAAACGGTGGGTGGATACGGGCTGCGTCGAGATGATTACTGTTCACCTTCACCTGCTCGATACATCGCGTCTCGAGGGGATCAGGTATGCGCATGAGAACGGCGTCGCGATAGTGGCGATGAATCCTCTTGCGGGCGGGATTCTCACCGGCTCCAGCCCGGCGACCGTCGATGCCATGTCCGACATGGATATCGAAAGCATGTCGGATCTGGCGCTGAGATTCGTAGCCGCATTCCCTGGTGTGACGGCGCTCTCGGGGATGGCATCGGTTGATGAGATCGAGCAGAATGTGAAATCAATCGGCAAACCGCTGTGGACGGAAAATCAGGCGCTCGAGATAAAGGAGCGTTTCGACAAGCTCACCGGCGGATTCGAGCATCTATGCACGTTGTGTGGATATTGCCTTCCGTGTCCGCAGCGGATAAACATACCGCGGCTTCTTCATTTCCGCGCGGCGCATCACCTGATTGAACGCGAACGCGCCCAGCATCTTTATGACTACTACACTGAGCATTGGAACGACCCGACCGGCGTCGAGAACTGCACCGAATGCCGCGAGTGCGAATCCCGCTGCACGCAAGGCTTGCCCATTGTCGAATTGCTGAGAGAATTGAGGGAGGAGTTCGAGAGAAGGGATTAGCATTTCTTATTCCCGGTGCCCCGGCCCGCAATTGGTGCCACGGGCACGCGAGTCCGCGAGCCTGACCGTGGTCTTCCAAATCGAACCGCCAATCTGATACAATTACTCCATTATTCCCGCGCATTCGACTTACAGGAAAGGCACGCACGCATGGAATACGGAAGGACATGGAACTACAAGGACCCCGGCTTATTGTCGTGGTTCGTCATCGCATCCCTTATAATCCTGGCCTTGTTCAACGTGGTTCTTCTTCTGAGCTCGCTGAGTGAAATCGCGGCCCTGAAAACCCGTGGCGAGGAATATTTCACGACCATCCAGGAGGAGCACGATGCGGCGCTGGCGGAGATGGAAAGCAGCGCTTACGAAGATGCACTGAAAGAAGACTTCATAAACGAGGGCGAAGTTACACAGGGCTGCCTGGATTGCATCATTGTTTCGGGATGCCTCGTATTTCTCTGTTTCCTCGTCCTGTTCCTCATCTGGGTCTATAAATCGAATGTCAACGCCCGCGCGCTCGGCGCCGAGGACATGCAATTCTCGCCGGGATGGGCCGTCGGCTATTTGTTCATCCCGCTACTGAACCTGGTCAAGTTCGTGCAGGCCGTCAACGAAATCTACCAGGCGAGCGACCCGATGGACCCGCCGGGTACGAGTGTACGGGGGAAGCGGTGGAGCGTGCTGGTTCTGATATGGTGGATACTCTGGATCACCAGCGGGATCGTGCCCAACCTTGCCTCCGGCTACGAGTCGGAGACCGCCACTGACTTCTGGAGCGCCGTTGCCCCCATCGGCGCGACACTCGAGGACCAGGTTGCTATAAATACTGTAGATGCAGTGAGCGGCGCAATCTCAATCGTGGCCCAGATATGCCTGATTTTCGTCGTGTTAAAGATCACGCATAGGCAGCAGGAAAAGTACGAGACGCATTTCGGCTACGGCTATTGACATCCCAACATTTGTATAGTATATATGTATGCCCCCCTTTCCGGGAGCCCGAGCCCCGACCGTGCTTGTCCGACGAAGCGTAGCGAAGGCGGAAGGGAGGGGACAAAGGCACGCCCATCCTCGAAGACTCGGAGTGGGCGTGCCACCCGGACGGAGTGATGTGGAACCCGTTTCGGGTAGCGCGTATCTATTCGCACTCTTGTGCGACGGCGGCAGCCGTGATGCGCGCGATGAGGAGAGGTTATGGGATGTTTATGCCGAGGATAGCGCATATCGATATGGACGCGTTTTTCGTCGAGGTCGAGCGTCTGCACGACCCGAAGCTGCGCGGCAGGCCGGTCATCGTCGGGGGCAACCCGAAAGGGCGCGGCGTGGTGGCGGCATGCTCCTACGAGGCGCGGGTATTCGGCATCCACAGCGGGATGCCGTCCGCCAAGGCGTACCGCCTGTGCCCGCAAGCCATATTCGTACGCGGCGGGCATGGGCAGTACGGCAAATACTCGAAACAGGTGCGGGGGATTCTTCACCGCTACGCGCCGGTGGTGCAACCGGCATCCATCGATGAATTCTACCTCGATTTCACCGGCACCGACCGTATGTACCCGGTCTTCATCGATGTATGCCGCCGCATCAAGAGCAATATACGCGGCGAGATCGGGCTTCCGTGCACCATCGGCCTGGCCACGAACAAGCTCGTCGCGAAGGTCGCCGCCGGCGAAGCCAAGCCTGACGGCCTGATGGAAATCGCGCCCGGTGACGAGGCCGCATTCATGGGCGCGCTCCCGATATCCAAACTGCCCGGCATCGGCAAGGTCACACAGGAGCGGCTCGGCGAGATGGGCATACGTTACCTCGGGCAGATAACCGAGTTCGGCGAGAGGCAGCTTACGCGCATGTTCGGCAAATGGGGGGCCGCGATGCTCGACGGCGCGCGCGGAATAAGCCACAGCGTGGTGCATGAGCCGGGGGAATCGGGTTCGATGAGCCACGAGACGACGTTCGGCGAGGATACCACCGACATGGAGTACCTCGATTCGACCCTGGTGCATCTCGTGGCGCTGCTCGGCACGCAGCTTCGAGAGCGGCGGATACTCGCCGGTGGTGTGGGGATGAAGCTTCGCTATTCGGATTTCCGCACGTATACGCGTTCGATGGGCATCGAGCCGACGAGCCGCGACAGCGACCTGTTGCGCGCGGTGCGGGCGATGTTCGGCATGATGTACACCCGGCGGATACGGGTGCGGCTTATGGGGGTACGGGTCGAGCGGTTCTGTCCGGACGGGGAGCAGTTCGAGCTGTTCGGCTACCGGGTACGTTCGCGCGAGCGGACGCTTGCCGAGTGCGTCGACGAAATCCGTGGCCGCTACGGCGACCACTCCATCCGCCCGGGTCATGCGTTGACGAGGAAGGTGCGGCGAGGGGCGTGAGAATCAGGCAGCCTCCCTTTTTTTCGCAGTGACTCTTAGAGCGGATATTCGATTAACATTGCGGCGATGGCGGGTTTTACCTAATATTGATGACGTCCGGTCCAGCATCGAGCGGCGTCAAGGGTGATGCGAATACTTGTTCTCGAGACTTAAACGTATAGACGATCGCGAACAAACCTTGCATGGAACTGCGCCTCTACTCGCGGCTGTCATCGCGACGCTGCTACTGTCATATCCCGCCATGGCATCCGACGTCGCTGCATTACCCTCGGACGAGCCCGCTTTGCCCTCCAATATCTGCCCCATTACATGCGTCTCAATCACCTTCGACCCGCCGCTACGCGAGGCGCCGGAATTCACGCAGCTTCTCCTTCCCGCCGAATTCTATGACGAACTCCAGGTTTCCGCCGAGACCCTCATCGACAACTTCACCACCATACAGGGCCCCGCGGGGCTGAAGAGCATGAGCTTCGAGATAACATCGAGCGATCCCGTTGTCGCCGTGGGCGTTTACGGGAAACTCGTAGAGGAATATCCATCGGTCGGGCTGGGCGATGTCGAGTACATCATCTCCATCCCGCGCATCGCCATCGATGACGTCCTCTTCACCGATGCTGACCTGAACGCCCTGGTCGCCGGCGGGATTGACGGCGGGGAGTTGGCGGATTTGTTGCTCGACAAGTTGATCGATCTGCCGCGCTACATCGGCCTCGATGAGTCGGGGATATCATTCGACGATCTGGAGATCCTGGTGCGCGATGGCGAGCTGGGAATCCGGGTCGATTCCGGGGGAACCGGCGATGGGCAATGGATACCGCTCACGATAAGCAGGGAACTTCAGGATGATTTCGCGGGCGGCAGGATCGGGGCGGATGAGTTCGAGGATGCGGTGCACCGGGCGCTTGAGAGCGAAGTGCGGAGCATACCGTTTCGTTTCAGGATTCCCGGCCTGTCGGGGCTGGACATCACCGTTGATGACCTGATTACCAGCCTCGGCCTGCTGTGCCAGTTGAAGGATCTGAGCCTTGATGACCTTCTCAAGGGACGTGTGAAATTCGATTTCGGCATCGCATCGACCCAAGAGCTCGGGCTTGTCATAGATGAAATCAAGAAGCTTTTCGGCGATGCCGACATAGACGAAATAGAGCTTGGCAAGCTCTTGAAAAAGGTCCCCGGCGTCGACAAGCTCGATGATATACGGCTGAACCAGGTGGATGATTTTCTGAAGGACGCGGTGCGCTCCGGGGAAGATATACTGACGTCGGAACAATACGAATCACTCGAGCGCGGCATCAAAAGCCTGATACGGAAGCTCAAGCCAAAGGTCAGCCTCGACGGTGCAGGCAGTGTCGATGCGGCAGCCGCCTGTGAAGATGAACCAGCGATGGATGATGTCTGCCCGCCAATGGATAGCTTCGCCGAGGCAACCGAGAATGTATCGGTGCACTTGAAAAGCCGCTCTGCCGATTTCGACCCCGGCGATGATGGGGGTAAATTGATCACGCAATATCTCCTCACATCCGGTGACCGCGCCGCGCTTATCGGGGGAGAAATCACCCCCGATGATTTCGAACAGACGCTCGCGCAGCGCCT
>CAZSPL010000034.1:18032-23820 GCA_964608735.1 uncultured Planctomycetota bacterium
TTGAGTATGAGCTGGAGATAATCATCACCGACAGTGTGGCTGAGTACAACATCGTGGTCAATGATGGGGTTGTGGATTTCAGTATGACTTAACTCAGGGCTGTTCAGACTATCCCGATTTTATTCGTGGATCGCAAACGAGGTGGGCGAGGGAGTATGCCCGGTATAATCACACCTGAGGCAGTTGGTTGCTATAAGCGTATTTCAAAAAAAACGAGGGGACTGGCACCGTGCCTGTCCCCGTGCCTGGCACGGTGCCTGTCCCCATTAAGTGGTAGCTCCTGTCAGACGCTCCAGCTCTTTCAGCCCGAGGATGGATGCATACGGCTGGTTGTGACGGACCAGTGTGTTGATGGTCTCGGTCTCCACCGAGTCAATCAATAGCTGCCTGAAATCAGGGCGTTGCCTGTCATCGATCCAGTCGGCTACCGGGATTTCCCCTTTTATACCGTACATCAAATCCCGCGAGCTGGACCATCGATAATCACAGGGCTTGTCAACAATCCCGGCACGCACCGGATTCAGGCAGATATACTTCGCGGCACTCCAGATATAATCTTCATCGATGATAATCGACGAATAGTAGCGGCTTTCCCACAGTGCGCCTTTACGAGCAGGGAGTTGATTGAAGTACATCGCATAGCGGAATGATACGGCGTGCATCAGTTCGACCAGATCCTCCCTTGCTTCGGGTTTGAGCATCAGGTGGATGTGATTCGCCATCAGGCAGTAGGCCATAAGACTACAACCTGTCTTCTCAAGGTAGTGGGAGAGCAGTCCAGAAAAGATATGCATGTCAAAATCGCTGCGGAAGATTACCTGGCCGTTATGGCCTCTATTAACTACGTGATGCGGATAACCCTCTGCGATGATTCTTGGTTTACGTCCCATTGCTGATTCTCCTTTCATCGTTTTGACTGACTACACTCTATAGGCGAAAGTTTTGGCGGAAATCTTACAGCGATATAAAAATATTTCAGAAAAAATGAGGGGACAGGCACCGTGCCTGTCCCCATGTATAATTAGCTTGTGACTGAATCGGTGAATATGGAAGCCATAGCCTTGCTCAGGATAACCAGGGCGGTACGCGAGCGCATCCTCGCGTCATCCTCCGAATTCAAGATCGACAAGCGCACCGGCGAAATCATCGGCCCGGAGTACCCGCATCTCACCGAAGCCGACACCCGCGACGCCGTCATCGACCCCGTCCTCGCCGCCCTCGGATGGAATGTCGACGCCAAAAATATGAGCCGCATCGAACGCCGCGTCGATTACGATCGCCGCGCTGACTATGTGCTCTACTTCCAGTCCGGCGAACCGTTCGCCGTCATCGAAGCCAAGCGTATGCGCGAGCCGCTCCGCAAGCACGAACAGCAGCTTCGCGAATACATGGAGTCGACATTCACCCATACCGGCGTACTCACGAACGGCCTTGCATGGAAAATATTCAGGACATCGCCCGATGACGACGCCGGACTCGTGCTCGAAATAGAAAACATACTCGAAGAACTCGATGACGAGACCGCCCTGCGCCTGATCGAGCTTATCGGTCACGGCGCGAATTTCGCGAAACGCAAGATCCATGAACCGATGCCGAAACCGCCGTCGCCGCTCGATGACGGATGGGTCGAGATGTAGGCATTTCTTCTACGGCTTACTCAGGCAGCTCCAGCACCATTGACAACCCACGGGCATTAGTGCTACGATAAACTAAATCGTAACACGGTGATTCACATGCCCGAACTCGAACGATTCGGCGTTTCAATGGAATCGGAGCTGCTCCAACGCTTCGACTCCGTAGTGAGCAACCGGGGGTATTCATCCAGGTCCGAAGCAATAAGGGACCTCGTACGGCAGGAGCTCGTCAAGGATGAATGGTCCAACCCGAAGGCGGAAGTCATCGGGAGCGTAACCCTCGTGTATGACCATCACCAGCACGACCTCGCCGGCGAGCTTACCGAAGCGCAGCACAAGTACCACGATGCGATAATATGTAGCACGCATATCCACCTCGATCATCACAACTGCCTCGAAGTGATTATCGTGAAAGGGTCGAGTAAAAATGTCCGCAATATCGCGAACATGCTCATAAGCACGCGCGGCGTCAAGCATGGCGAACTCGTGTGCAGCACCACCGGAAGAACCATACGATGATTGGAGGAATACCCGATGAAGAAGTTCAGCATCTTTCCGACAATCGCGCTCGCTCTTGGAATCTTGATGATATTCTGCCCGAGCGCATCATCCCATTTCCAGGAACTGATACCGTCGAAGGTCCTGATCACGCCGGATAGCGGGAAGACCGTAGGCCTGGGCATCATTTTCACGCATCCGATGGAAGGCGGCCCCGTGATGGAAATGGGGTTCCCTTCGCAATTCGGTGTGCTCGCGTCGGGCGTGAAGACAGACCTTCTCGACACGCTTCAGGTTGGGGATATAGACGGGAAGACGGTTTATTCCGCGTCATATGATGTCCGTATGCCCGGTGATTATGTTTTCTACATCGAGCCCGCGCCGTACTATGAGCCCGCCGAGGAGAAGATGATCATCCACTACACCAAGGTCGTGGTGAGCGCATACGGCGATGAAACCGGCTGGGACGCGATGGTCGGGTTCCCGGTGGAAATCGAGCCATTGACGCGGCCATATGGATTGTGGGCGGGGAATATATTCAGCGGCGTGGTCATGAAAGACGGCAATCCCGTACCGTACGCCGAGATCGAAGTTGAATATTTAAACGACGGCGCCGCCGTGGAGATACCGGGCGATGCATTCATCACGCAGGTCATCAAGGCCGATTCGAACGGTGTGTTCTACTACGCGATGCCGCGCGCCGGATGGTGGGCGTTCGCCGCGCTAATCGACGGCGAGCCGATGATGAATCCCGAAGGCGAAATGGTCGATGTCGAGCTCGGCGCGCTTATGTGGGTCAACTGCAGGGAGATGAAGTAGCGGTGCATATCGCCGACGGCATACTCTCGGCACCGGTGCTCGCCGCGAGCGGTGGGCTGGCGATTGCCGGGGTCGGGATAGGGCTGTATAAAATGGATTACGAGAAAATCCCGCGGGTCGGGATGCTCGCCGCCACATTTTTCGTGGCGTCGCTCATCCATGTGCCTATCGGCCCGACGAGCGCGCACCTCATACTGAACGGCCTTATGGGATTCCTTCTCGGATGGGCGGCGCTTCCCGCACTGGCCCTGGCGCTTCTGCTGCAGGCGATACTATTCGGCTTCGGCGGACTGACATCGCTCGGAACCAACACGCTGACGATGGGCATTCCCGCGGTTGTGTGCTACTACCTGTTCGCGCGCGGCGTGAAGCCGTCGACATCGCCGCGAAAAATATTCACCCTCGGATTCGCGGCTGGCGCGGTGGCGGTTCTGCTTTCCGCGATTCTCACCGGGAGCGCGCTGTATTTATCGGGCAGGGAATACACCGGGGCGGTCTCGTTAATCCTGCTCGGACACATCCCCGTAATGGTAATCGAGGGATTCGTGACCGGCTGGGCCGCGGCGTTCCTTCTGAAGGTGCGTCCCGAAATATTCGCCTCGCCTCTTCCCGCGGTGGACATCGATGAAGGAGGGCTTCACAATGCGTAATACAATGCGATGCGGCATCAACATTGCCCTTGCCGCCGTAGTTATCGCGATGTTTCTCAGCGTTCCCGCCGATGCGCACAAGATAAATATTTTCGCGTCGGCGGACGGGAAGACTATCTCCGGTTACGCGTATTATCCCGGCGGCGGGAGGCCGTCCGACGCGGTCGTGAAGATTTTCGGGCCGGGCGACACGCTTCTCGGCGAAGTGAAGACCGATGAAGAGGGGGTGTTTGAATTCGAGGCGAAATATAAATGCGATTACATATTGAAGATAGACACCGGCGATGGCCATGCCGCGCAGTGGACCGTCAGCGCCGATGAGCTTCCCGATGATTTGCCGGCTTATGGCGCGCCGGAGCCCGAGGAAGTTATCGAACCCGAGGTTGTCGAAGAGGTTCCGGAAAAACCGGTCGTCAGGGAAGAGAAGACAATAGCGAAACCGGCGCGGGTAAAGGAAGAAATTGAAACGCCAGTAACGGAAGTGGCGACGGAAGCGGCTCCGACCGTGGCTTCCGATGCGGATTACGAGGCACTGCGCGAAGATATTGCTTCGCTTCGCAAGCAAGTCGAGGCATACAGGCGCGATATAAACCAGTATGAGGAAAAGGTGAGTATAAACGAGATCATCGGAGGTATCGGTTTCATCTTCGGGATTTTCGGAGTGGCATTTTATTTTCTCGGGTTGCGGATGAAAAAAACGCGGGAGGAGGGGTCAAGTAAACAGGCGTGATGCGCGATGCGGATATTCAATCCTGAAGAACCGGTGGATCTCATCAGCGGTATCGACCCGCGGGTGCGAGTAATCGCATCATTCGCATTCGCGACGACCATCGCCCTCAGCTCGCATCCCGCCGCCCTCGCGACCGGCGCCGCGGTTTCGCTTGTCCTCGCCGGACTATCCCGCACCGATGTAGCGGGGACGGTCCGTAAACTCGCATCGGTGAACGCATTCATGCTGCTGCTCATTCTCACGCTGCCCCTGTTCATCCGGGGCGAAGCCGCATTCTCGCTCGGCGGCCTGGAATGGAGCCGGGAGGGATTCATACGCGCCGGGCTTATAACATTGAGGGCGAATATAATCCTGCTGTCGATCTTCGCATTGCTCGGCAGCATCGCGCCCTCGACGCTCGGCTATTCGCTCGGACGCATGGGCTTCCCGGCGAAACTTACGCATACGTTTCTATTCATGGTGCGTTACATCGAGGTGATACATCACGAATATCACCGGCTTCGCAATGCGATGCTACTTCGCGGATTCCATGCGGGATTCAACGTGCACACGTTCCGAAGCTTCGGAAGTCTCGCCGGGATGCTCATCGTGCGAAGCCTGGACCGCGCGGAGCGTATTCTCAATGCGATGAAGTGCCGCTGTTTCGATTCGCGGTTTTATGTACTTACGCCGATGTACATAAAGAGCAGGGATATCATTTTCGCCGCCGCGATGTCGGTGGCGATTTTCGTTTCGGTATGGTTCGAATGGACGGCAATAGCGCGATAATTGAACTTGACGATCTGCATTTCGCCTACACGGCCGACGCGCCGGTGCTCGCGGGTGTCGGGCTCAGGCTGCATCGCGGGGAGCGCATCGGGCTGGTCGGTTCGAACGGCTCCGGCAAGACGACGCTTCTGCATATGATTGTCGGCCTGCTCAGGCCGACGAAGGGGAAGGTGGTCGTGTTCGGGAAGGAGAGGAGGACGGAGCGGGATTTCATCGACGTGCGTCGCGCGGTGGGACTCGTGTTCCAGGATGCCGACGACCAGTTGTTCAGCCCGACGGTGCTGGAGGATGTGGCGTTCGGCCCGCTGAATCTGGGGATGAAGCCGCCCGACGCGATGGCGGTTGCATCGTCGACGCTCGATGCCGTGGGGCTCGCTGGTTTCGAGGACAGGATTACATATAAATTATCGGGCGGGGAGAAGCGGCTCGTGTCGATAGCTACGGTGCTCGCGATGAATCCGGAGGTGCTGCTTCTCGACGAGCCGGTCAACGGGTTGGATAAGAGGTCGGCGGAGCGCATCGAATCGGTACTCGACAGCCTGCCTACGGCGATGGTGATAGTGAGTCATACCGAAGCCTTCATAAACAGCCTCGCCGGACGGGTTATGCGGCTGGAGGAGGGGAGGGTAGGGGGAGAGGATTAGGGATCTGTAATAAACATAGATTATCTTTTGAACCTAATAACATGG
>CAZSPL010000035.1:0-23644 GCA_964608735.1 uncultured Planctomycetota bacterium
GGGCTTGGCCCTAATCCATCTCATCCTTAACTACCTCGCAATCATATAAGCATGGTCACCAATCCCCGCTTCTCCACCATACCTTCCTCCTCTCGGCGCATGGCCACGAAGGATTGTTTGAAGCTGCCGGACGGCCAGTCGAAGAATGAGGCGAATATCGTGGCGCTGATGCGCACGATGCCGTAGTGCCGTTTCAGCTCCCCCTCGTATTCGAGTCCACGCGCGATGTCCCGCGTCCACGCATAGCAATAGCCGCCGTGCACGGTGTCGGATTTAACGATTTCAATCGGGCTGATGCCGCTCCGCGCCGCGCCGTTGAGGAAAACGAGCGGCCCGAAAAAGTGGATATTGTCCTCCACCCCGTCGGGAGCTTCGACGAGGGTCGGCTCGAATACGCCGGTGTCGTTGTCGTATCCCGCTACGAAGACACCCGTTGCATGCGGCACCGGTGTTAGCGCCAATCTTGAGAATAGAGAGCCATTGTAGTATGATTTACCAGACGGCTAAAATGGTGTTGCGCAGGAGGGAGATTCCGATGAAAGCCAAGGTTATTTTCTACTTACTTATCATGCTCTTGCCGGTTTTTCTTGTTCTGATTACTTCAGGGAAGGCTTGGGCGGAGGAAGAAGATGTTGAGGGGAGCAAGGATCATCCGTTGTTGACGAGGATGGATGATTTCTACATTTCCGGTTACGATGAGTATGAGTATGATTCTGAGTCCTTTTACGACGAAGAGGACAATGAATATGTGATTGAAGGGCATAAGTATGTCATCGATTATTCATTGCAGGATGGGGTGAAACCACCCGGTCAGCTCAAAGTCGTGAAAAATTATACGAACGCGATAAGAGCGATTGGGGGAACCATCCTGTTTGAGTCCCATTATGCTTATATGAAAGTCGTTCAAGGCGGGATGGAAACATGGATTTATGTCTGGGTCTGCGATGATGGTTCGGAATATGAGTTGACCATCGTCGAGCGGGAAGCCATGGAGCAGGAAGTTGTCGCGGACCCCAAAGCGATGGCTGCCGATATTTTATCCATGGGCCATGTCGCCGTCTATGGCATTTACTTCGATGTGGACAAAGCGGAGATCAAGCCGGAATCCGAGCCCGCGATCAAAGCTATCGCACAGCTCTTGACGGATAATCCGTCGCTCAATGTTTATATTGTCGGGCACACCGATATCACCGGCGGACTGGACTATAACCTGGATCTATCCGCAAACCGCGCCAAGGCGGTTGTGGATGAACTCGTCGATGAATATGGCATCGATGCCTCCAGGTTGGAAGCCAGGGGTGTCGGACCGCTGTGCCCGGTGGCTTCGAATAAGACCGATGAAGGCAAAACCTTGAACAGGCGCGTCGAAATTATTGAGAGGCTATAGATTGACGGTTCACCATTCGCGCTGATACACTTCGTTAAGGATTTTCCAAATATAGCTTTTCTGGCATGCAGTTATACAGAGCGCGCTCCGCAATCCGTATTTTGCGGGAAATATCCAGGGGTTAAAATATTCCGGCTGATTTTGGCTGTTCCGGAGGCTTTGAAATGCAAACTATCAATAAATTCATCTTGCTTTCAGGGGTGATCCTTGTTATCTGCGGTTGGTTATTGGGGTGTTCGGGTATGGCTGGAGACGCCATCGCTCCAACTGATTTTCTTGATCCATCTTATGCTGCTCATGACACTAACTCACAGCGTATGCTTTGGGGGATTTGGGATCTCTATTTCGATGCATATGATTATGAGGCTGTAATCGTACCCAACAGGAGCCTGCAAGCCCATTTCGATATCACGGATATGCTTCTGCCTCCGGCTTGTGATGATTGCCTTGGAATCAAAGTTAACTCCTTTGACCCGGTTACGCGTAATGCGGATGTCGATGTCACCCTGGGGAACCCATCACAGATTACGGGCTATGATGTGCGAGGCATACTCTACACCAATGACTATGGCCATGAGTTGTGCAATCCCGACGATTGGACGGGGTTGTTTGATATTCCGGGTGGCGACGCCATAAATCCCTTCAAGGCATTCGCCAAGGATGAACCCGGCAGGTCTTTCGCCCCGGATGCGGAACATGCGGAGAATTACCTGGTCTATATTCCAAAGCCGCCCCATTACGAAAGCATTACATACGCCGTGACCGCGTCATGGCCGGGTAATTGCAAAGAGCCGTACGCCATCGACGATTTCGCGCAATTGGGCGTGTTATATGAATACGAAGGCGCAACAGCCGAATTGGAAGTGTGTGTGCGCGACTGGCAGGATGATACCAGCAAGGTTACATTGGTAGCCCCCATGATTGCCGGGGAGAATTTTACCCAGTTCTCGAAAGAAAGCGGTGATTTATGGCACCTGGTACTCACAAACAACACGGGGGCATCGGCGGGCGACTACACCGTACGGATAATCGCTTCTTCCATCAACTCGGGGTCAACCGCCCTCTATGATTATTTCAACATAACCATCAGCGAAACCGGCGCCCCATCCGTGACCGGCATCGACCCGGAAAATGCCGAGGCGGGAGAGAGCCTGACCGATGTCACTATAACGGGAAGCGATTTCATCGGGCCGGGAGCGGTTGTGAAGATGTCGGAATTTCTGTTGCCGAATATTATGGCGACGAACGTTCAGGTCGTAGATCCGGAAACAATAACTTGCGATATTGCCATCCCGTTCAACTGCGTCATCGGGACACGCAATGTTGTCGTTGTCAACGGCGATGGTAAATCCGGCACGGGTATCGATTTATTTGAAATTCTATGCCCGACGCCCGTGGTCGAAAGCATCGATCCACTGGAAGCATATGAGGGTTCGGTTTTGCCGGGCGTAGTGGTTGGCGGGAGCAAATTCCTGGGCCCGGGGGCCGAAGTCAGGCTCAGGAAGTCCGGGCAAGCCGATATAGTCGCGAGTAATGTGGTTGTTGACGGCTATTCCACCATTCATTGCGATATCAGTATCCCATTAGGGGCCGCCGCCGGTCTGTATGATGTCGAGGTGACCAACGGCTGCGATGCTGTCGGCGCGGGAATCGGGTTGTTTGAGGTCAAGCAGATTCCCAAGGATGGCTGGGCGCGCACGTGGGGGGAGGACAAAACCGACAAGGCAACCGCTGTAGCGCAGGAATGGGAGGGCGTTGTTTATGTCTGCGGCTCCGGGGATACTTACGACGTCGGTTTCTTGCGGAAGTATGACTCCAACGGGAACCTCCAATGGGAAGTGAAGTGGGGAGGAGGGGGGACGGGTTCGGTTGAGCCGAAGGGCGTTGCAGTTGACGGCACAACGGGCAATATATTTGCCGTCGGCTCCTTCAACGGTTCCGTGGACTTCGACCCTTCCCCAACCGGCGAAGATTGGCATACTTCGAATGGATTGGACGACGCATTCTTTATTTCATTCGACGCGGACAGCCAATTCCGATATGCGGCCACTTGGGGAAATATCAATGACAATGACACCGCAAATGGGATTGCTTTCAGTGATGGCGCTTTATATATAACCGGCTGGTTCACTGGGTCGGTCGATTTCAAACCCGGCGGGGGAGAGTATTGGAGTACGTCCAATGGGGGAGGCGATGTATTCATTAGTAAATTCGGCACCAGCGGCGATTTCAAATGGGCCGCCACATGGGGGGGAGAGTTTCACGATGAAGCATGGGGCGTCGCCGTAGACAGCGCTAATGGTATGGTGAATGTTGTTGGGGACTTCCGCGGAGCGGTGGATTTTAATTTCTCCACTTCTGCCCCCTGGTTGCTTACATCGAATGGGCAGTCCGATGTGTTCATTTGCATATTGACCGTGGATAAGCAGTTTGCATCTGCCTGGCCTTTTGGCGGTCCCGGCAGGGACATGGGATACGATATTACGTCAAGCCCTTCCGGGAACAACTATTATTTATATTTAACGGGTTGTTTTGAGGACACGGCGGATTTTCAACCCTGGTCGCCCGATGTAAATTACAAGACCTCCAATGGCGGCTCGGATATATTTGTTGTGAAGTGCCATGCTAATTCCAGCGGTCATCTATATTACGAGAACCCGGAGACCTGGACCTGGGGCGGCACAGGTGAAGACGAGGGCTATTCCCTGGCTGTTTATTATGCCAGCGTATACGTGACTGGGAAATTCATCGGCACTGTTGATTTCAATCCCGGTACCGGGGTGGATAACCATACTTCGGGCATATTCGAGGACGCTTTCCTGAGCAGATTCGATTCGAACTTGGCTTACCTCTGGGCGCGCACATGGGGCGCCGAGTGGCTTGATAACGGCCTTGGCGTGGATGTCGACATGGCGGGGAATGCCTATGTGTCGGGCTACTATATGTCAAATGTAGATTTCGACCCCGGCTCCGGCGCGGACTGGCACTCTTCCAACGGCCTGGAGGACTCGTTCCTCAGCAAATTTCCGGCGGATGGAAATTGGTGATCGTGACTTTCTTTTCCAGGCTCACTCCTTTTTCGAAGCTTGTAGGTGAACATTGGCGCTTTACAACAGGGACAGGCCTGATATCAAGCCCGTCCCCAATTCATTTTAATTCACAGTAATATAGAATAACCCCCTTACCCCGCAATCATATACGCGTGATGCACCAACCCATGCTTGTCCATCATGCCTTCATCCTCCCGGCGCTTGGCGACGAAGCTCTGTTTGAATCCGCCGAACGGCCAGTCGAAGAATGAGGCGAAGATTGTCGCGTTGATGCGTACTATGCCGTAGTGTTGCTTCAGCTCCCCTTCGTATTCCAGCCCGCGCGCGATGTCCCGCGTCCACGCGTAGCAATAGCCGCCGTGCAACGTGTCGGATTTGACGATATCCACCGGGCTGATGCCGCTCCGCGCCGCGCCGTTGAGGAAAACGAGCGGGCCGAAATAGTGGATATTGTCCTCCAAGCCGTCGGGCGCTTCGACGAGGGTCGGCTCGAATACGCCGGTGTCTTTGTCGTATCCACCGCCGACGAGGATTTTGTATCGCGCATCGTCCCCGATACGGTCGTACATAGCCGCGAGCCCGATGATAACCCACTGGTCGCCGATGGGGCCGACTGTATTTTCCGGAGTGCCGAAATCGACCCGCTTCACCGCGTCGATGAGGAGCCGCTTGACGTCGTCGTACACATCGGCGTCCGGGACGACCTCCTTCTCCAGCGCGCAAAGCTGCCCGGTGCCGTAGTATGCCGAGTCGACGGTCGCCTTCACAGCGACATCGAGGCAGTCCTTCATCGTCGAATCGATGATCGCCTTGGGACGCGTCGGGCCGGACATTACGATGGAGTCGAAATTCGCGGTGACATCGGGCTTCGAATACGCCTTGAGCACCTTGGTGCCCCCCGCGAGTATCATGTGGCGCACGGCGTCGGTTTCACATGCCCACATGCCGTATTGCGGCCCGCCGAGTTGTTCCTCGATACGTATCGCCGGGATCTTCGTTTCCGCGAACGCCTTCTTCCAAACCTCGGCGATGGGGCGGCATCCTTCGCTGAACCGCATCACAACTTCTTTCCCGGCGCAGTATGCCGAGCCGCAGTAGAACGGCACCATGAAATTCGGCACATCGAACGGAATCATCGCCGCGAGAATAGTGCCATCGCCGATTTCCCTTCCGACGAGGCGGTCGCGGTCGAGTTCGAGGTTGAGCATCTGCTTGCGCATCAGGCCGATGTCGAGCACCGCCCCGCCGCGGGTGAGCCCGCTCGCGATGCATGCCTGGGTTATGTCGTCCTTTCTCGACCAGACATATTCCCCGGCGGCTCGCATCGCCTTCAGCCGTTCATCGAATATTTCATGTGTGATGCGCATATGTTTCACCTCGTCAAAGCGAGGATATGATTTCGTATCCGGGTGAAAATATCAAGGCGAGACGCTTTGCTGCTGCTGCTCGCTCGCCATGAGAGCGTCGATGATTTCCTGGTATTTGTCCTCGGGAACGATTTCCGGGCCGTAGGAGTTCATCTGCTTGACGATAGCGAGCCATCCGTCCGCCGATAAATTCCTGCCGAGGATTTCCTGTGGTTCATGGCACGGGTAGCAGTGCGCCGCGATGGGTGATGCCGATGCGTCCCCTTCGACCGGCTCCGGCCCGTGTGTTTGTACGAGGTAATTCAGTATCTGCTTCGCCTCATCCGGGGTGATACGCGGCTCCGCAATCTGGACCATCTTGTTGACGACCTCTTCCCAGTTCTTGATGCTCCGGTGCTGCATGATGCGGTCGAGTGGATGGCAAACACTGCACCTGGAGATGAAAAGCTCCTTGCCGAGCTCCAGGTCGAGCATCTGTTCCATGGTTGTCGATTGCGAAATATAGGGCGTATCCCTCCAGACGCTGGTCAGGTAGTAGCCGGCGGTTATCCATACGAGCGTGAAGCCGAGCGTGAAAACCCCGATCCCGATGGTGAACAGGTACGGACGGAGCCGCGCGAAGAAGCGCGGGATGGTGATTTTGACCAGCAATAGAAATATCACCGTGATCGCCAGTGAGATGTGCAGGGCGACCCTCGCCGATGGTTCTTCCCAGAAGGTCTTCATCCTTGCGCTCATTGCGACGACCATGAAAATGAAAAGCACCGCGAATACCCATCCCGACCACTTGTGAAGCTTTCGGTAGAATTCAGGATGGGATGGTTTAGTGCGTCCCTGCAGGGATATCATCGTGTATATGGCGATGAGCCCGACAACCAGGAACAGCATGGCGATAATCGTCGCGTGAAGCGGGCTTATCGACCACAAGGGCTGGCCATGTTGTGCGAAAGGGGATGCAAATGTGGCGCTGCTGGAATCCATTCGACGTCCTCCATTTTTCCAGAGGCTAAGACTATTACGGAAAAGGTGCCGGAAGTCAAGCCGCCCGGTGCGGAGGATAAGCTATAATGGGTTTATCCAGAGAGGAGGCCGAAGGTGGAACACCATCAACACAATGGGGAGCATTCGGAACACGAGCATCATCACGCGCCGGTGAAATCCCCACCGCACGATGAACATGCCCATAACATGAATCACGAAGGGATGCACGGCGCTAAAGCGCATGCGGGCCACACCGGACATCACGCCCATATGGTGGAGGATTTCCGCCGCCGGTTCATCGTTTGTATCATCCTTACAATTCCGGTGCTTCTTCTATCGCCGATGATACAGGAATGGCTCGGGCTGCAGCGGCTTGCATTCGGCGGGAGCGCCTACGTGCTTCTCCTGTTCTCGGCGGGGATCTATTTTTACGGCGGATTCCCTTTCATGAAAGGGTTTGTCGACGAATCGCGGAAGAAATTGCCGGGGATGATGACCCTTATCGCGGTGGCTATCACGGTGGCGTTCGTGTACAGCACGGCGGTGGCGCTGGGACTCAGCGGCAAGCTTCTATTCTGGGAACTGGCCACACTGGTCGACATCATGCTTCTCGGCCACTGGATCGAAATGAAATCGGTCATGGGGGCTTCAAGGGCTCTCGAGGAGCTTGTTTCGCTGATGCCGAAGGACGCGCACCTGGTGCATGACGACGGAACCACCGAGGATATCCCGGTGACATCGCTTACGGCGGGCCGGAAGTTTCTCGTCAAGCCCGGGGAGAAGTTTCCCGCGGATGGGCTTGTCGTGGACGGGCATTCAAGCGTCGATGAATCACTCCTTACCGGCGAGTCGCGCCCGGTACACAAGATGACCGGGGACAAAGTCATCGGCGGTGCGTTGAACGGCGAGGGCGCAGTGACCGTCGAGGTCACGAAGGCGGGCGCCGACTCTTTCCTGTCGCAGGTTGTCGAACTTGTCCGGCAGGCGCAGGAATCGAAATCACGAAGCCAGGATATCGCCAACCGCGCGGCGATGTGGCTTACGATAATCGCCATTACCGTCGGCGTTATCACGCTCATCGCGTGGCTGAGCATAAGGCATGACTTCGCGTACGCGATCGAGCGCATGGTCACCGTGATGGTCATCACATGTCCCCACGCGCTCGGGCTCGCCGTGCCGCTTGTCATCGCGGTATCGACCGCCATCGCCGCGAAAAACGGGCTGTTGATCCGCGACCGCGCCGCATTCGAAGGCGCGAGGAATGTCAACGCCGTGGTGTTCGACAAGACGGGTACGCTTACCGAGGGGAAGTTCGGCGTGAGGGGAATCGTCCCCTTCGGCGGCGTCGAAGAAAAGGAAATCCTGCGGCTCGCGGCATCGGTGGAGAATATGTCCGAGCATCCGATTGCCCGCGGCATCATCGCCGAAGCCGGGAAGCAGTCGATCAAGCCCGGCGTCGCGACCGATTTCGAAGTGATGAGGGGCATGGGGGTCAGGGGGATCGTTGATGGGCGGGAGATCTTGGCGGTAAGCCGCGCGTACATGGATGGGCACGGCATCAAATATGACGAAAGCCGTATCGCGGAGCATCTCGCGCAGGGGCAAACCATTGTTTTCATACTCGACTCGGGCGCGCCTATCGGCGTGATCGCCCTTGGGGACTCTATTCGTCCTGAATCGAAACCCGCTATCGATGCATTGCACGCGATGGGAATAAAATGCATTATGCTCACCGGTGACAGCGATGCGGTGGCGAAAGCGGTTTCCGATACCATCGGCCTCGACGAGTACATGGCGGAAGTGCTTCCCGACGCGAAGGCGGCAAAGGTGCGGGACCTGATGAGCCGCGGGATGCGGGTCGCCATGACCGGTGACGGCGTGAATGATGCCCCGGCGCTGGCCGTCGCGGATGTCGGTATAGCTATAGGCGCGGGAACCGATGTCGCGGTGGAGACGGCGGATATCGTGCTCGTGCGAAGCAACCCGGGGGATGTTGTGGCAATATTCAAACTGGCGCGCGCGACATACGGCAAGATGATCCAGAACCTTTTCTGGGCGACGGGCTATAATGTTGTCGCGATACCGCTCGCGGCGGGGGTGCTCGCGGGTTATGGCATCATGCTGGGCCCCGCGGCCGGGGCGGTATTGATGTCGATCAGCACCGTAATCGTGGCGGTCAACGCAAGGATCATCTCGATTGCGAAGTAAGCTTTCATGAATATTGAGAACCAGTTGTTATGTTCTTATTGAATTTAAATGTCAAACCAAAGTAGAAATGTCCCCTTTTGGGCAAAGTAGAAATGTCCCCTCAGGGGGCAGGTTCACAGCCGGCATTATGACCTCAGCTGGGCGGGGCTTGAATCGCCGATCGATTTCCTCGTCTTCAACTATGCCGTCTATGCCAACTTCGACTGGGGGGTCGGTGATCCGCCCTTTGACACCGAGGACTTCCCGATCACAACGGCGAACAGCGCCGAGGCATTCTGCATGTCCTATTCGGTCACCGAGAACACGCTCAATTATTACGAGGGTGTCGGACAGGGCGAATTGAGCCTTCTCATAAGCGTGTGGGACTGGCAGGGACTGAACAGCACCATGGTGGAAGCCGAGTCCATCGAGCCGGGTCTGCTTACACCGGCTTCGAACGACCACTTCGATCCCGGCTCCGACCCGTTCGAAGGGCAGGTCGCCCTCGATGATATTCCCGGGACCCCCATCAGCACGACGGATATCGATATCCTCATCAAGGTGACCGACAATTCCGAGACCTATGGAAGCGCATGGTTCTTCGGGCTGCTGCCCGAGACGAATCCCTTCTACGACCTTCCGGTCGCGAGTTTCTGGATAATCTCGGTCCCCGTGAGCGGCGAACCGGCATGTGCGACCGTGGAACCGGTTGATATCGAGGCCCCGCCGTACAACGGCACATGGTTCGACGACCTCACCGAGGACACAGCCTGCGCGTGCGAGGTTTCCACGGGAACGACCGACCTTTACTGGACCCATTACCCGTCCGGCACCTATTGGAACTCGGGTAATACCGGGGGTGTGTATGACGATGACATGGATACATTCCTCATCGGGCCGCAGATAATGGTGCCATCCACGAACGCGATAAGGTTCACGTACCATTTCGATTCGGATATCGCCACCGGCGACGCCGTCACCATCGGGTATAAGATCGATGAAAGCCCGGCGACAATGGTGCTTACACAGGGAGGAGCGGTCACGGATTACGACATGGTAATAGCCCTTGGCGGCTTGCCTGACGACTCCGTGGTAAGCTGGGTGATCGAGTTCGAGTCCGATGCCGCGGACAACGTCGGGACGGCCTGCACGCTCTGGGACGTAACCTCGGAGGCTTACGATCCCGGTCCTCTTCCCGATATCAACGATGGCGGCGCGCCCGATCCGGCGAATGAAATCTGTTCGACGGGCGCTTTGATTAGTTTCTACAACTACTATTCATCGAGCAACGACTATTACTACATCTACTATTACTGGATCGGCAGTAGTATGCCGGTCAACTGGACCTGGGCCGGAGCCGTGCCGCCTTACTTCACGATCGGCGACTCAGGATTCATGTTCCCCAGCCTTACGGTTACGACATACGGGCACAGGATATGTGAGCCCGACGCGATCGACCTGTTCTTCCCCTATGGAGATCACCAGGCGACATGCCAGTTTGCCTCAGCCACATATAACCACGCGGATCTGGCTGCTGACTGCGCGGGCGAAGTGCGGCACCAGGTTCTCGACGCGGGGACGAGCACAGAGCGCTGGGTTATCCAGTGGTGCGATGTGGGCCAGATTGGCGAAGCGGACACCACCAACTGGCGGGTTATCTTCAACGGTGTTAACAACGCCAATCCGAACGATATGCGCATCGAGATCGTCGACGCCGGGAGCAGGGTGAACGAGACTTCCGATGATTATACCGGCGCGTTCATGATTTACAACGGTGTTTATATCCCGGTACAGTGCGACTATACGGCTTGGACGGACAACATGGCCATCGATATCGACCAGCCGTAGCCGTCTGTTTTTCCATTAAAAAAATGAGAGCCCGTTTCCTCGGGCTCTCTTCATTTTTCTTTCGGTATTTGATCAGTTATCCAGGGCGCCGGCAATGACCCAATCCAATACCGTGGTTTCCTGCAGGGGAGTGAGGTATGGCGGGCCATCCTTGGGCATCCGGTCGCCGGAGCCGTCGAACGGGAAGATCAGGTGTGTTCCCCTTATCTTGGCGCAGAGGTATGAGAACTGGGGTTCGCCCGGCGAGATGAGCTTGAACGACGGCGCCTGGACCGACGCGACATTAACGGTGCTGGAATAGGTATGGCCGGATGTAAGATCGAGTCCGAGCGGCGGGGCGACCGTGCCGTGACAGCCTATACACTCAGCGTCAAATATCGGCTGGATATCGTTAGCGAGGCTTGTGACGACCTGTATTACGGTTACATCGAAGTAGTCATAGAGGAACTGGGTGCTGCTCGATGTCGATGCCTTGATCATCAAGGTATAGGTCCCCGCCTGGGCCTTGGGAGTGTTCTGGAAATCGAGCTCCCATGTATTCCCGGTTCCATGCGTGAACGTAAGGTCATCGGCAAAGAACATGGCCGATGCGTCGAGAACCACTTCGTCGACGTCATCGCCGGCGGCGAACACATCGACGGAAATCCCGACAATATTATTTCCCTTGTTGTCGATCTCTCCGTCCACTATGGGGATTGAGATTTCATATGGTTCCTTCGCCCTGCCGGGATAGTTCGCGTCCACGGCGTAGTCGATGGCCATGACTTTGCCGAATGACGAGAGGTAGACGTCGTACTGCTCGGTGAACGATTCGCCGGCCCCGAATGCGCGGTTGAGCGCCGATTTCGCGAAGGCTTTGAACGGGTTGGGAGTCAAGCCGTCGCCGAAGAGCGTAGTATAATCGTCGGGATTGTCGAGATCCGCCCCGGGATCAGTGCTCAGCAGTATGCCCCTTACATCGTATCCCGTGAGAGGCGTGGGATTCTTCAGCGTGATGTTCACCGGTATGATTTTATCCTGGTAAGGCCCGATGGGCGTCATGGTTATGCAGTCATAGCAGTTCGGCGGGTTGAGGTAGGTTTTGACATTGGCATGCTTGGCGACGCTTCTCGCGGGCACCACCTCCACCGATGGGACCAAGGGGTCGATGTAGAGGTGGAAGTATCCAATCAGTTCGTGGTTATCGGATTCCACGAGTCTTTCCGGCGCAAATTGGGGAGCGACGGGCGCGGGCTGGGAGCAACTCGTCATGGCGAGGACGAAGGCAGTGAAAATCAAAATACAGGTAAAACTCTTTAACATCTTAATGCATCCTCCGTTACTGGTATCTATAGGTCTTCCGTTATCGAGTACTATATAAAAATATCACACATTTTGAAAAACACTAAATTTTTTACATTCAAATTTTCTTGAACGACGCGGCTTGGGGAGGGAATTCCTACGATGTAACGGCGGTTTCCCCGGCGGAGGGCTTAAAACCGAAGAGCATGGCATCGAGTGCCGGTATGGCGATATCGCCTCTCCCGGCCCCGGCGAAACCATAGAACCTGGTATACGGGCCGCATTCGGCGATGAGCCTGTCATCGCCGAGGAGGGTATCGAGCAGCCTCGCCTCGATTCGCCCGCGGGTGGAAATCATGTAGGAGAGCCATCGTCCCCCGGGGCTGAGGCTGACATTCCAGATATCTCCCTTCAGCGGCAGCTCCCGCTTATTCTCTCCCGATGAACTTGCGAGCACGAACTTGAGAGTGCCCTCAACGGGGCGCTCCGATTCAGGATCGTAGTCTATCTCGGCGTAAAGGATTTCTTTTCCCCTGCGGCTTATGCCCATCTGCTGCCTGACGCGATTATCATCCAGCCCCGTGATGGGGATTATCCCGCTGCTGTTGTAGAGCAACATATCGCCCCATTCCCGGCGCGAATCGCCATAGGCGGCCATTTTAAGCGCGACGGTGTCGGCCCGTTTCTGGGTCTGGAAGACGATGCTCCCGCCGTCGCTGCTTACCATGTATGAGAAATTCCTGTTGCGGATATATTCGCGCAGGCCGATTTCCTCACATTCACCGGAGCGAAGATGCAAAGCCCAGAGCTTTGCCGGGCGGACCTCGTCGGCGATTTCATCGGTTTTGTAAGGAATCTCAGGCAGCGCGGCGAAAAGCAGGCCGGCTCCACGCGCGAGTTGGGGCTTGAATTCGCGGCGGTCTTCCCATCGTATCAGTTGCGACTGCACATCGTAGAGCTCGATTTCCTTCTCGCTTTCACCGGTGAGGATATTCAGCAGGTGGAGGGTGTATTTCAGCTTGTACCCCCTCTTTGTGAAGCCCCCGAGCGCTTTCGCCGAATCATTTTCGCGAATCCTGCTCCACTCCGAATCGATCTTGAGGGCCACGAGTACCCAGCCTTCCTCGATGAACCCGAGCGGCTGCCAGCTTCCTTCGATGCTGAACAGCTCCTTGCCGGTGGCGATGTCACGGCATCGGAGCTTCTCGTTCAGCGACAGGGCGTCATCGCCGCCGACAAACGCAGCCACTCCCGAGCCGGTGGAGATGAATATATCGCTCGACCACTGCGGGGCGAACTCAAGCTCCCGGGGCTCGCCGTCGTAAGGGAACAGGGTCAGCACGGGCGGCGCCGGGTCATCGCCGGGATTCAGTTTCACCGGCGGTTTGTCCCACAGGATAACGACCGGCGGGGGGCCGAAACCGGCGTCCCGCTTCATACCGCAGGATGCGGGGAGTGTAAGAACGAGAATGAGCAGAATGAATTGTGCGCAAGTCTTCATCAAGGCTTCCCGGTTCAGGTCGTCCTCATTATACTCATTATAGAGGTTCCCGCGGGATTTTGGGAGCGCACGGGCGAAGAATAAACCGCGCAACCGGTTTTCGATTGCGCGGCAATATCGAGATGCTGGTGTGAGATCAAATAGTTAACATCCGATCTTAACTAATAAACCGGAACCACTCCCCAGTCCCCCATGTAGTCACCGAATGCGTTGGCGGTCACGTTATACCAGGTGCCGTCACTTATGGTATACACTGCGATTTCCGAGCCGTCGTATCCGCCATGGTCGAAGACGACTTTCGTGCCATCGGGGCTGAAACTCGGCG
Source organism: uncultured Planctomycetota bacterium (assembly GCA_964608735.1). GTDB lineage: Bacteria > JAJVIF01 > JAJVIF01 > JAPKYR01 > CAZSPL01 > CAZSPL01. The sequence goes on from CAZSPL010000035.1 coordinate 13,928, forward strand.
AGCGGATATACTGCTCGAACCCTATTTCCCATGTGGGCGGGTTCCATGCGGTGATGGGCGATATATAGATATGACGCCCGCCGTTATTGTACATGGTGGCCCAGGCGATGTACTGCCCGTCGGGGCTGTATGTCGGGTCGTCGTTCCAAGTGCCGTTGTTGGTGTACTGGGTCAACGCGTCGGTGGCAAGGTCGTAGAAATAAAGATGATTGTCGTTGAAGCCCTGGAAGACGAGCGTGGTGTCGTCGGGGCTGTATTCCGGCGCCCATGGATACAGGCCCGTGGGCTGTAGCGGGGTTTTGTTCGAGCCGTCGGCATCCATTATATAGAGCTCGGCGTCGCCCGCGAAAATACTGTCCGCGAATGAGTAGACGATCTTCTGGCTGTCGTGACGCCAGCTTCCGTAGACATACCAGTTCGACATCCCGTTATCGCTGAGGGAGATGTCTTCGAGCGTTTCAAGGTCGATGCGCCTCAGCTCGCTTCCCAGGGTCGACCAACTGTAGCGAAGGTATATGACATACTTGCCGTCCGGGGAGACCTCCGGTCCTTCGCACCAGGTCGATGTGTCCGTCTGCTCGGTCCACTGAACCGGCTCGGTCAGGCCTTCGGGATCGATGCTGAAAATATTGCGCCCGACACCGGCGTCGGCGCAGTAGAATATCATGTCCATATATTCGAACGGTTCGTCATTGCCGACTTCATAGCCGCCGCATGTATGGAATGCCGGTATGTTGCCGAGCTCCGGTACGGTCTGTGTGTCCTTTATGGTGATGAAGAAATCCAGCGGCGCGCTCGTGACGAGGTCGTCGCCGCTAAGCTCGAAATGAAACGTGCCGGTGTTTCCGGTGGTTTCGACCGGGACGGTTTCTTCGAGATAGGGATATGTGTCGTCCAGGGATTCGAGGCCTACCGATGCGATTGTATCAGGCCCCTGCCAGTCGTATACGACGATGTCGAGCCCGAGTATCCCGCCCTTGGTGTCGCTATCGACATAGTACAGGCTGTTCTCGGTTTCCGCGGTGGTTACGAAATATGCCTCGGGCCTGTTCGCCATGGCCGAGAACGAATCGGGCGCTTCCCACGGCGGATTGCCCTGCGGGAACATCCAGTTCGCATCGATGGCGTAATTGAATATGAGGCCTTCATCGCCTATATGGATGGTGTAGTGGCGGACATTCTTCTGCCCCGCCGAGAACATGCCGCGGTTTTCAGGATCGAGGGAGTCGAGGCTTTCGTCGGGGTCGAGTCCGTCGGCGAAGTATTTATATCCGCATACCGTTGAATTGTAATTGCCGATTGAATCGGGCGCGCCGAGCAGGCCGTCGATGTAGCCGAATATCACCGACTCCGGGTTCGGCGGGAAGTTGACTGGATTCCACCATGGGGAGTAGCCGTCGGGGTTCATCAAATATGTATCTTCCGGATTGCCGGCCATCACGATGTCCGGGTCGCTGAAGCCGGATATGGTGCCGTTGGAAATGAGGATGCCGCACACATCGAAGCCGGTGAATTCGGTCAGGCCGAGGAACGGGTGCCTGAGCCCGATGTCGGCTTCGATTATGTTGCCGTTGAATTGCAGTGTTTCGAGCGTGAGAAGGACGAGCGGCGGAGGCTCCAGGAAGGCCTCCGCGTTCAGATGCAAGTTGCCCGCGCGAATCGGTACCGCATCGAGTGTCTGGGCATCGATGTCGGCGACGAACTGGTACAGCCCCCATGTGACATGCGAGCCGTACTCCGAAGCAGCTTCGGGCCTCGCGGAGTCGGCCGGAGCGACCGGGTCGACCGCGCTGTTCCCCCCTCCAGAACATCCATACGTGGAAAATAGCACAATGAGTGCCGCAAAGAGGATGATGCGTTTCATTGGAACAACCTCCCGAAAGAGTGAAATCTGATTCCATGAAATTAGATGTGATAAAAGCGCTGATTGTTACTCATTTTTGCCGGATATTCGATTTCTGTAAATGATAATTCCATCGATGATTCGCCCCGCCATGCGTTTGCATTGATTCACCCGGAGATATATCCTTGACGCGCACATGGACCCGTCATCGAAAGTATATCTGAAGGTCAGGCGCCAGGACGCCCCGGACAGGAATTACTACTGGGAAGCGTTCAACGTCGACTGGAGCGAGGACGACACGGTGGCCGACCTGCTTAAGGCCGTCGCCGAAGAACCGCGCAATGAATCGGGCGCGATGGTGTGGCCCGTGGTGTGGGAAGACGGATGCGGCACCGGGCGATGCGGCTCGTGCGCGATGCTCATCAACGCGAAGCCGCTGCTCGCATGCAGGGCGTATGTCAAAGACTTCCCGCCCGCGCCGCTTGTCCTCGAGCCGCTGTTGAAATTCCCGGTGATACGCGACCTGTGGGTGGACAAATCTCCGCTCTTCGATGGGCTGAGGAAAATGGAAGCATGGATAGAGACCGATTCCTATGCCACGGCGTCGGGGCGCGGCGGCATCACCCCCGCGTCGTCGAAACGTGCGAGGGATTTCGGCAAGTGTATACATTGCGGGATATGCCTCGAAGCATGCCCGAGCTTCAACGGCATCTCGGAATATATCGGCCCCGAGGCGGTGGCGATAAGCGCGGCATACCAGGAGCTCGGCCCCGATGATGTGCAAGCGGAACGCCTCCAGTCAAGGATGATGGAGCCGGGCGGCGTCACCGGGTGCGGCAAGGCGCTCAACTGCACAAAATTGTGCCCGCAGGGAATCCCGCTCACTCAGGCAATCGCGTTGACCAACCGAAGGATAAACCGCGCGGCGTGGAGGAGTATGTCGGGGGGATAAAAAAGGCCGGGACAGTCCCGAATGGTGCATTTTTAAGGGTTTTTTCCCTTCAGCTGTTTATTGCGAGCCGCCCCGGGTAGGCCGCATTTGGTTTATCAGGCAACAGCGCGAATAGACGGTTGGAGATACGCTGGCCTCGATGATCATGTTAATATACTACATGCGGCTTGACACGCCCTCTCATAGACGGGCTACCCGGCCCGCAAAAAGGGGAGGACCCCTGGCGGGGGGTCCTCATTCAAGGCGGCACATGTTTCCGGTAAAGACGGAACATCAGAATCATCCACAATCTCTACCGTCAACGATAAGACATGCGAGCCGTTCCCGGAGTTTAACCGCATGCGCATCAATACTGTATTTTTACACTCCCGCGCGAGACTGAAAACGCGTCTCATGTAGGCCGGCACTATGACCGAATGAATCATCCACACCGCACGAAACAGCCGGAGCTTTGCCGGGAACAAAATCCACCACCCACCGACGCGCTTCACCGGGCGCAATACAGAAAGGCTCCCCTTCGGGAGCCTTTGACTTCCATTCGAATCGAACCGAGTGATCACTCTTCCGGGCAGCTCTGGATATTGTAGGTGAAGAACGATGCCCAGCTTCCGATGTCGATGCAGGGAAAACATCCCCTGGCCCAAGCGGTCTCTTCCTGCACTACCTGCATATCTCCGTCGTAGAGATACACGACAGAATGAGCCGCGAGATAGAGCATCGTACCGGGAGCCCATTCAAGCGGGATCGTATATTCATAATCCACGACCGTCGGGTCGTGTTCCGCCTTGTACGGGAAATGTCCCACCTTCGGATTACCGCTGTTTGTGTGCGGGATGCCCCCGAGATATGTCGCCACCGCGGCGTGAGTCTCGGCGAGCTTCCATCCACCGGTCGTCCGGTAGTGGATATACATGTTGTCCTCATCGTTCCAGACGGCAACCCATCCGACAAAGATCGTCTGACCGCCGTACAGAGGCTTGATCACATAATTCCCGCAGTGATAGGGGAAATCGATCTGCGATTCGCGTGCGAGCTCATTCGAGCCGAGCCCTGTGAGCGCGCCGAATTCGGCGGAGTCGCCCGGGGTCCTTGCGACCGACGATGTCGAGCATCCGGCGGCCGCCAGGATGAAAAGGAAAATAATAAAAAGCACCAGATTCGATTTGTGGAGCATTATTCTCCCTCCTTGATTGTTTGAACAGCTAAATTCCCAAATCCATTCTTGCCCCACGTTCAAACAGATGCTTGCCTTAATATAGATGCCAAAAACCCTGAAATGATAACCATTCTTGCTTCACACGAAAAATAGCCTCTCTACCCGATGCTTCTATCCGATGTTTCGGGACACCCTTGTCCCGAAACCCTTACCATCCCATCCCTGGTGCCACGCCCACTCCGAGTCCGCGAGGATGGGTGTGTGATGCCCCCCTTCCCATCCATCCCGAAATACGTCATAATACTCCGCCCGTTTTCAAAACGGCGAGGAGAGAACATTGGCCGATTTCATCATACGCGAATACCGCGATGAAGACCTTCCCGCGCTCGCGGAACATCTCAAGGCGTCCGTTACAGGCTGGCCGCCCGGTGAATTCGCCGGCTGGGATTTCACCCCCGAAAGCACGCGCGCCGAACTGTTCAGGAACAGGCACCTTGCCAACTGGATAGCCGCGCACGATGAACAAATCGTGGGATTCATGAGCTTCAGCCTGCACTTCCAGGAACCCGACGCCCGCTACATCCCCCTCCTCAACGCCCAGCCGGATTTCCACGGCAAAGGGGTCGGGCGCGACTTGCTGCGCATGGGCGTGGCGCGCGCCGTCGAGGAAAACGCGCGGCGCCTTGACCTCCACACCTGGGCCGCGAATACCAAGGCCGTACCCCTCTACAAGAAAACCGGGTTCTTCTGGCGGCCCCGCTCCGAAGTCCACATGTACAACTTCCTCCCCACGGTACTCCGAAACCCCTTCGTGCAAAAATTCCTCGACGGCGATGACTGGTACCATCGCATGCGCCAGGATTTATCCATCGCCGAAAGCGACGCCCTCGTCAACGGATGCAATTACCAGCGCTACGTGTTCGATAAGGACGGCTCCACACTCGAAGTATGGGTCGACCCGTCCACTTCCGGCGTCACCGCGATAATCTCGGACGACTTCGAAATACGGTGCGAAATCCGCGGGGAAAGGCACATCGCCGGTATGACCTACCCGGTGGATTGGCATTTCGTCAATCGCACCGGCAAGCCCATCACTGTCGGTATCGAATGCACCGCGCCGGAAGGCATCGATTATAAATTCGAAAAAGAGATGCAGCTTTCCGGAGAGAATTTTTTCGAGACTCTCGCCTCCCTCGACCCTTCCCTCGAACCGCTCAGCACCGACTGGTGGGGATACCCGCTTCAATGCCGCGTACGCATCGACGACATGGCCCTCGAACTCGCGCCGGGACTCCGCGCGCGTCCGCCGTTCGAACTCGATGCCGCGCTGCCGCCCATGCTTCTCGTTCCCGGTGAGCGGCGTGAATTCGCTATCAACCTCATCTCCGCGTTCGCCGAGCCGATAAAATTCGTCCCGCGATTGCATGCCGATGGCGGCATACGCATCACCGGCCCGGAAGGAAAACCGCTCGATATCCCCCCACAGGGCGGTTTCGCGGTCACGCCGGATATCATGGCCGATGATTCCCCCGGCGAGGGATTTATCGATATCGGCGGAACGGTGAATGCATCGGGGCTGGAATTCGCGATTAAACCGCTCAAGGTGTATGCGCGCATCGCCCCGAAAGGACATACGGTCGAGATAAAAGATAACAACCCGATGAAGATATGCGTCGCGAACGGCGTTGTCCGCGCAATTATCAACCGCGAAAACGGCAACGTAAAATTCCGGCATCACGACACCGGCGGATTGATAATCAAGCTTGGCGGCCACTCCATCGGAAAGCCGTACTCGGTCGAGATGGATTCAACCCCGCACGATGTGACGGTCGACGAGAACGGCCCCGAAGCGCTCATCCACATTCGCGCGGCATCGCGCGAATTTCCCGGCATGGCCCTCGAACGAACCATCCTTATCGGTCCCGGTGCCGAATTCGACACATGGCAATCGCTGATAAATGAAAGCCCCGATGCATTCACCGGGGCAGTCAGGAGCAGCATGCGGCGGCAGGGGATTCGCCGCGTGATGATCCCCCTGCGAAGCGGCATCGTCGATGGCGACCTCCCGTTCCTGATGATCGGCGTCAATGCGATACCGGAAAAACGCGATGACTTCCCCGAGCCGTGGTTCGCGTTCAAAGAACCGGGCGGACTCACAGGTGTTATCGCGCGCGAATTCGACGCCGTCGCCTTCAACTGGTGGTTTTCCGTGCCCTCATTCGAATGGAACGTCGATTCGCTTCCGCCGTCCCAACGCATCGACCTGCCGAAGATCACCATCGTCGGCGACGCGCCAACCGTCGATTATATCAGGCGCAAAGCCATGGGCGACGCTCCCCTTGTCCTCGATGACTGTCCGCGAAAGCAGCTCAATGTGCGCACGAAACTGTTCCACGCCGCCGATGAGAGCTGCATCCTTGAATGCCGCTACGAACGCGGGACTTCGCTCAAGGGAAGCACCGAAGCAACCATCCCGGGCGGTGATGTGTTTACGGCATCGAGCGACAAATGGAACATGGACAACCCGTTGAAGATCGAGATCCCCCCCGGTAAGCTCGAACCCGGAATCAACTCCATCCAATACAGCACCGAAGTGATATCGCGCGTCGAGAGCGGCACCATCCCCGTAGTCATCGCCCCACCGGGTGCCGGGCTTACGGTCGACGAAAGCGCCGAAGGCGGTTTCCGCACCTTCACCGTCGACAACGGCGCGATACGTTTCAAGGTGTCGCCGGATTACTGCGGTACGCTCTGGTGGCTTTCCACTTCCGGCAGCGATGTCAATCTCCTCCACACCCGCTTCCCCGAAATCGCCATGCATACATGGTTCAACCCATGGTATGGCGGCATCGGGATCGGTTCATGGCAGCTCGAATACCGCTTCCACAATTCGGGCTTCGATGCCGTCCCGGCCGAGATGCAATTCCACGGCCACAACTGGCGGGGCGTGCGGGTCGATGTGTCGCCGCTCATGCAGTGGAGCACGCTCGGCATGCAGGTGTTCTATCTCACGCTTCCCGGCGCGCCGGTGATAATGCAGCTCCTGCGGCTGAACGAAAACCTCGGCGCGAAGCGGATTTTCAAGCTCGATGGCGCCATGTTCATCCCACCGGGTGGTTCGAAAGGCGAGACCACTCTTTCGGCGGCGCTCGGACTCGATGACGACCGCGTGGACATCATCCGCAACACGCACGGCGGCGAGCATTGCGCCTGGCCCTGGATGAGCGTCACCGATGAAGCGAACGGCGTCACCATCGGCATGATCGCCCCGAAATCGAGATTGGTACTGCTCGACCAGGCCCACGAGGGCAAGGTGCCATGGTGGGAAGAGGAAATCGTCACGCATCCCGACCGCCCGGTCCACCGTACGTTTTACTACTGCGTCACCGACGACCCCGCCAAAGTCCGTCTCCTCTCCGACGAACTGCGCCACTGGGAAGTCGTATAGTCAACCATAACAGCACCAGCCCGCGGGACTGTCCCAAGGGCTGCTTTCGTTTACAAATTATCTCCGGGTGCCACGTCACCACCCGGCAACAGGTTTTTGATTGGAAGACTGCATGAATTCGGGAGCACGCCCATCCTCGCGGACTCGGCGTGGCACCCGCACCACAAGGGGGGGCAGGATTTCCATGCATGCGGGCATGGGACGTGGAAACTCGTGGTCGAAGAAACGACTACGGCGGGGAGAGAGTGCCGCTCATACCGGAACTCTTGGGCTGGAGCGTGCCGGGCTCGGACGGCGTGAAGTCGAGCGTCTCGGCTTTCATTATGTAAATGCGCCCGGTGTTGGTGAGCATGAAAAGTTCGTTTTTATTGACGATGCGGAGCCATCCGAGTTGCGTGCCGAGCCATGTGACGTCTTCCGGGATATGATTCCACCTGAGGTTGCCGTTGAGGTCGAACGAGTGGATGTTATACGCGTCAAACCCGCCCCCGACGCCGCATGACAGGAAAATGATCGGCGTGCCGTCGATTATCATATCGTGCACTTCGCCGGTGATGCTCCTCGTCCATTGTATGTCAAGGCTCTGGTTATATTTGAACAGCGCCCCGCCGTTGTCGGCGATATAATAATTGCCGTCTAAATCAATACACACAGCCTGGGGAAGAGTATCGAATCTCTTGGCGTACTTCTTCACCTCGCTCCCATCCTGGTTGAACAGTATCAGGGCCGGTTCGCCATCACGCGTGTTGGTGTGCGTCGCGAAAAGGATGCGCCCATCCTTGCCTATCCACGGGCCCATTTCGTAGCCGACGCCGTAGGGGTTGTCCACATCGACCGTCGTCATCGGGGCATATTGGTATTGCCATGCCACGCTCCCGTCGGAATTGAATTTGGTGATTCCCATCAGCGACGTGGTGAACGCGTTGTTGTGCATGTCGACGGCGAGTCCGCGCAGTATGCCGATGGTGCTGCCGTGGTAAAGGACATTGCCGCTCTTGTCGAGGCACCACAGCTCGCTGCCGCCGTCGCCCGCCTTGAAATAGAGGCGGGTGTCGTATACCCCGATCAATTTCCCGCCGCCCGTGCCCATCGCGTTGGGTATAGCGATGTTGCCTTGGTCGTGTTTATAGGTGAAATGATAAATATAATCCCGGTTGGCGACCCATATCCCGTCGCTGCCGAGGAACGGCCCGGCGAGGTTATCCTGGAGAGTGCGCGACCACAACACGTTGCCGTTATCCCCCACCTGCACAAGGGTGTCGCTGGGCGTGCCGTGAACCACAACATATATCTCCCCGTCAGGGCCTATCGCGGGCGACTGCATTGAATTTATATGCACGCCCCCGCCGCTGATGTAATAATCCTCGCTCGTTTGCACCGATCCCGGACCCCGAATCCCCGTCCGCGCGCTCCCGTACTTATCATGTTTCGGGCAAGGCCAGATGGGAATCTCCGGAAGCACTCGTGTGACGGAGCCGGACATCGCAGGGATATCGCTTAATTCCCCCCTTCCCAGCCTGAGTCGATATTCGTATTCTTCACCGGGCACCGCTTCGGTCAACTCAACCGCGACATAATAAGTAATCGCCATCGCCATCCCGGGAATATCGGCGAATTTCACTTTCACCGGGTCGCCCGAAACCGTCTCCGAATGAAGCTCGGCGCCCCCCGCCCGCGCTATGACCAGCCGGAACTCGCTGTCCATCGGGTCGAACTGAACCCACCCGTCGTCGAGTTCATCGGAAGTAGGGGTGAAGCGATACCAGTCGGACATGTCGTTGTCGCAAAGGACATCGTCAATGCTGTCGCGGAATTCGATTTCTCCCGCGCCTGTGTGCGATTCGTTGCCCTCGGCGTAGCATCCGGTGAATTCGAGCAGCAGCCCGATGAAATAGACGTGGTCGGTGTCGTAGGATGAATAATACGACACGCGCATTGTGTATGTTCCGCCGACCGAAGCGGCGACGCTTACGGGAATCAGGATCCTCTTGTTGTCGTCGGTGGTGGCCTGTTCGAAGAGGACGCCGCTTGAATCAGCGAGGCGCACCACGGTGCCGGGTCCGGTGCCGATGAAGTAAATGAGGCCGTCGGTATCCGCCCCGGCGGGGAGGGTGAAGGTGTAGAAATCGAACGGGTCTTCGGCGCATACGACATCGATAACATAGGAGCTGTTCTCTATCGTATCGGCATCGATGGCGGAGTTGTTGCCGTCATCGACGCATTCGGGCGGTTCCTCTTCGGTGATGTCGAACGGGGGCTCGCCCCCCTCACCCAATCGGCGTTCGATGCCCGCGCCGGCCGACACCGAGGCGGCGCTC
>CAZSPL010000036.1:0-23178 GCA_964608735.1 uncultured Planctomycetota bacterium
GATAACTATTGAAGAATGATATTTTAAAACTGGGAATTACGGTCATTCAATTGTCTGAGTTGATGACTCGCGAAATTGCATTTTACTGAGACCTTATTGCAAAGAGGATTAATAATAATCGATTGGTGAAAACATATATTGAACTCTATCACCAAGGTAATCGTAACCGTTTGTAACTACAACAATCCCGTTTTCTGATATAACGCTTCCGGGTCTCCAGGACGGCGCATCGGTTAATAAATTGTCTCTAAAACTCCCCTCTGGAAGAATAGGGCTGAATTTGTAACAGTGCCTGTACTTATCGGAAGGCCCAATACCCGCTCCTACAAGACTGACATATCGTCTAATTATAAGAGCACCCCACGCGTTAGGGCAAAAATCCTCCAGAGTTGAGTAGCTTGGGTAAACGAGATCCACTATTTTTGATGGAACGGCTCCATACGGTATGTAGCAAATCTGTGCATGGGGATAATCATAATGTCCACCCTCATCAGAGGAGCTATCATTTCTCCAGGCTACGAAAGCGTCCTTGCCTGAAAGAGCGATATCCACTTCAAAACGATATTCCGCTTCAGGCATGTATTCGCCTAACCGAACACACTCGGACATATTCCCAGGGAAACCATAACTGAAATAAATGTCATCACCATCGCCGATTTCAGCGAATCCCCTAAAAGCAAGGAATATCTCACCATCTCCGGCCATCTCCATCTCCACCTGATAAATGTGTGAGTCGGTGAATCCCGGTGTACCCCAGTAACATGAGGGGAACACCATGCACTCAACGGGCGCGGTGAAATTCAGGTAATCATCTGATGTTATTTCATAAAGCATGTACGGAAAAGTGGCGGGCTCGGGCCCGTCGCCGACGAATACAATGTGCACTCGATCTTCATTATCCAGGAAAAGAAATGCAATTCTCTCATTAGAGACCCCCTGTTCCGTCCCAAGTGGGAAAACAAGGTTGTTTGGAGTTCCTCCCGGAGGAGTGTATGAGTAGTTAAGAATTTCAAATCCACTCGCGTTATACAGATAATGTATCCCTCCCACCGAATCAATCGCTACATGGTAGTCTTTATATCCCACTGCACCGCCTATATAAGGATCCTCTTTTGTTGATACCTTGATGACCTTGAATGTCTGCCCGCCGTCAAGGCTTTCCGCGTAAGCAATGCGAGAGCCGGTAATTGTATCACCCTGGATCCAGAGTGGAATCACAATCCGGTTTCCCTCAACCGCGATTGTCGAGCCTTGTTTAAATGAAGACCGTGAGAACGCCGGCGGTAAAGGGATATCCTGCCATTCAGCAACCGAGTGAATCCCCCTCGGTGCACCGGCAGTACCATCTGATGGCGGAGTGCTTCCAACCGATGAACTGTAAGGAAAATATGCTGTCAAAAACGCGGGTTTGCCCCAATCCGCCTTAATTTTGACAAGGTTCGTCTGCACGCCAATAAGGATAAAAAGCGGCCCTGTTTGACGACAGGTGCATGATTTCGCCCTTAGCCTGTACGTAGCCCAGCCGTCTCCCGTCTCCACGGGCTCCTTTGAGAATACCTGGGTAAACACCTCGGGAGACTCCATGAAAACGTATCCGGTAGTAGATGGATCCCTCCACGAAAACACTTTTACATCGAGGATCAAGTCTCCGCCCCCGAACCATCCATCGTAGTAGAGCGTGTTTTTAATTTCGGTTATCTCCGCCCGGTATGCTTCAGGCTGGTTTGCATGCAGGGGGAAATTCATATAGATATTCGGAGGCGGTATGATAGTCGGCCAGGCCTAGCTCGCGTCAACGGCATAGTTGAAAACGAAGGTATCATCGACAACTTTGATTTTGTAATGCCGGACATTGGTCTTGCCCGTGCTGAAAACGCCTCTGTGCTCGGGATTGATAAGGGAGACATCATCATCAGGGCCAAGATCGTCACAGAAATATTTATATGCATTGACATTGGAACCGTAGTTAACTAATTCATCCGGTTGGCCCATCAAACCGTCGATGTAGCCTTGGTTCGGCCATGCTTCATTTGGCGGGAAAAGGTATGGCCCCCACCAGAGAGTGTAACCATCGGGATTGGCCAGGTGAGTCGTTTCTTCATCCGCCATGACCACGAGAGGACCGGGGTAACGACCGTCATTACCGGGCGTAATGATGGTGCCCTTGACATCGAATCCGGTGAAGGTCGGGTTAGTCCCGAATGGATGTGTTATCGCGATATCGACGTCGATCTCATTGCCGCTGACAATAGGAGGACCGGCAAGCTTGATATAAACGACTGGAGGAGCCTCAATAAAGACGAGCGCATTCAGATGAATCTCGGCCTGTCTGATCGGAAGTATTTCCAGCTCGGCGGAACGAAGGTCGCCGTGAAACTCCCATAAGCCCCACAACAAACGCCGCGAACCATTAACATCAGTCAAATCTTGATATCCTCTACTATTGCCGGTCGATGGCACGGTCATATCCGACTGAGAGCAGGATGCTGAAAGCGCCATAACAGCAAATAGAAGTATAGCCGATAGCGTTTTCATTTTTATTGCTCCGTATGGATTTAATTCATTATATCATGAAACTACCAGCCATCCAAATATATTCAAGTGCAAAGCTACAGCGAACAGCTGAGGGCAGGAAAAAACATTTAATTGTTTGCGTCCATTTACCCTGGCTGGTGAGAAGGCCAATACAACGAAGCCCGTGGCTGGGGACCACGGGCTTCCATCTCATGGGGTGAGGAGGGGCCTATCCTGTGTGATTTGCCGAGGTGGGTCCTTCGGAAACCACAGGGGTGTATATATGGGAGAGGAAAACCAACACTCTATGCCACCGCTTCGGCGTAGCGTCGCGCGCCGAGCTGTATCTGCTGCTGCAACAGCGCCTCGCGCTGCCCGCCGTAATATTCGATCTGGTCGTCATGCTCCGACGCGGCCGCGAGGAGCATCATGCGCGTCGCCGCGTCGGTCGCGGCCGCCGCTTTGCGCTGGAAATACTGCTTCGCGCGGGCTTCGCTCTCGACGGCGTAGCGGAGGATTACGAGCGCCGATGCGCCGGCGAGCTTCTCCCTGCCGGTGCCCATCTTGGTGAGCCCGGTATCGGGCCGCGGTGCGTAGATGCCGTTATCGATGAGTTCGGGGTGGTCCTTGAGGATAACGCGTCGTCTCGTTACCAGCCTCGCCAGGCGGGATGATTCGACATTGTAAAGCCAGGCCAGCAGCGCCCTGTTCCCCTCGTAATTCGTCCTTTGCGCCATCTCGTGGTATGTATTTGACGACTTCGTCTCGATTTCGATGATGGTGTCGATTACCTTGAGCATGGCCAGCAACCCATTGTTCGATCCGTCTTGCATAACAGTCAGCCTCCAAAGAGAGTTATTCCGCTTGTTTAAATCCGGGAGCTCCTTAACCGGACATATATGTGCATTCTCCGTGCCATTTTTTGAATTTAATCGGAATAAAAGCCCGGCGAATCGCGCTATGGCGCATCAGATGGGGGATAGAGAAGAAAAATAAATTCCCGGCGTTTTCGGGAAAGGATACTTTACCAAGGAAAGCATCAGGCGGGGGATATTGGGTGTTGCATTTGAGATGCCGCGCGCGGGGCATGTGTTGCATGATGCTACATGGGGAAGGAGCCCGTGTCTTCCGTAACACGAGCTCCTCAATTGGGGATGTTGGGAGGCTTTCTTATTAGAAGTCTGGAGGTTATATGCCTATGCCGAATTTTCCATGAAGGAGGAGGCGTCGATGTCGGCCTGCTCCATTACCAGCAGGCTGCGCCGTCCGCCGAGGAATGCGATGCTGTCATCTTGTTCCTTCACCGCCGCTGCGTAGACGAATTTCAGCACGGGGTCTTTTGTATCGATGGCCTGTCCCTGGAAGAACTGCATGGCGCGCGCCTCGTTGGCTATGGCGAAGCGGAGAATCGCCAGGCAACTCGCCTTGGCGAGGCGGAGGAATCCGGCGCCGATCTTCGTGATACCGAAATTTTTCAGGACATAGGCGCCCGAATGGATGAATTCGGGGTGCCGCGCGAGAAGCATCCTGCGGCGTTTTTCGAGCCTGAGCAGCCGCGATGTTTCATAGTAATAAAGCCATGCGAGAAGCGCCTTCGAGCTCCTCTGCCCCGCCTGGTGGGCCATGGCACGGTATGCCCGCACCGCGCCCGATTCCATCTCGATATAAATGTCGAGAGCTTCAAGCAGTTTCAGTAAATCCCGGGTATTGTTCTCACCCATAACGCGCCTCCTGTCGAACCCGACAATATTCAATTATCGTTCCGAGAAACTTGCCTTGCGGCGTTGATGTCGTTTACTCACTCAAATAGGTAGAGGGGAATTCCTTAACCACGAGTCACACTTAATGTATAACAATATTCTTGCCAAAAGAGGTGAAAATGTCACGGCCGGCGCGGAATAGCTTGCGAGGCGCTTTTGGAGCGGGTTACAGGGAGGGATTATTTTCGCGGTTATCGCCGGGCATCATGTGGGAATGGAATCTGTGTATCATTCTGAGTGATGATGCGGGCGAGAATGTAGCAGGATGCTACGATTCCCGAAAGACAAGCATTTTGGAAAAGCCTGTTTAATAAACCGCGACGGCGATTGAATCAATCGCGAGGTCGAAGACGTAGATGGTGACAATCCCCGTACTCGCGATGCCGATCCCGATGTAGTCGACATCGGACTGAAGCAGTTTCGGTATCCTGAAGCGCGCGCCCCTGTATATCTGGCACTGGCCGGAGTATGCCCAGTATGTCGTGCCGCCGAAATGGGTCTCGAATCCCGTGCAGCTCGGGTTGTTATACGGCTGGCCTTCCTCGTTGTTGGTGAATGGCGCGGTCTGGAAATCGGGATAGTCCGTTTCGCCCCCTTCGGGAGGAACGGACATGCTTCCCGGGGCGAATCCGGCCTGGAAGGGAATCGCCACGCTGTTGAATGTCGAGAAAGCGAAGTCGATGATGCACTTGCTCTGGCCGGGGATATCGGGTAGCGGGCTGGGGCAATATACTATTTCCCAACTGTCGTTATCGATGGTGCTGAAATCGAGCGAGCCGCCGATCTTCGAGCTTTCATCGCAGGATGACAGGTTTGCATAGCTGAAATCGAAATCCCCGCCGCTGCCGGATTTGTTGACCCACTTCGGGTTGAGCGGGTCATTCCCGTGGTCGTCGTTGTTTGATTCCAAAATAACATAGGCTCTCTCGGTCGGCGGGCCTTCCGACCCGGGGTTGTCGACTATCGAGCGCGGCCGCACTTCGTATATGTAATCTTCATCCCAGTCGATGGGATTGTCGTCGCTGTTCGTGTTCGAAAACACCGTGGTGACGGCATCGGTGGTTCCGATGAGCGCCCACTGGTATGGGTCGGCCCACAGGGGTGAGCGGTAGACGGCATATTGTGCGGCGCCGGGGAGGTCATTCCAGTCGAGGTCGACCTGGGAAATCCACGATTGCGGGTAGCCGGGTCCCGGCGGGGCGTAATCGTTGCGGACGACATCCAGCACGAGGTCGGCATCCACGCCGGGGCCGTATTGGCTGACGGGAACTTCCTCGAAGAAGTATGTGCTCACGGCCTTGCCGGGGATGATGCCGGCATAGCCGATGTCGCTGTTCTCGACCGTGATGAAAAGGTCGATCGAATCTTCCGCCGGAGTGGCATCGGTGTAACTGAAATCATATCTCGCGTATCCCGTGCCGGTTTCCGCGGGTGTACTCGACGCCTTGATGATGAGGTTGCCGGGTGATTCGACGCGCACGGTATTCTCTTCGGCAAGGTAGTGGTCATAAACGGTCACGCGGATATCGAGGTCTCCGCCGTTCTCGGAGCCGTCGTTATAGAGGGTATTGTCTTGGATATCCAGCGATGCGTGCCAGGCTTCGGGACGGTTCGCCAGCGGGGGGAAGTCATCGGGGATGTCGTAAGGCGGCAGGCCGGTTGGCGACGACCACGACGCGTCGACGGCATAGTTGAACACGAAATTCCCGCCGGTGAAGGCGATGTTGTAGTAGCGGATGTTCTTTTCGCCGGGCGAGAAGTAGCATCTGCTCTCGGCTCCGAGCGACGTCACCGGGTCATAAGCCCCGAGGCCATCGGCGAAGAATTTGTAGCCGTTCAATGTTGCGGTGTAATTCGCCGCGGAATCGGGAGTACCGAGGAAACCGTCATTGTATGCGGCGGTCGATCCCTGCTCGTGCGGGAATTCGACCGGGTTCCACCACCGGGAGTAGCCATCGGCGTTGACGAGCCGGACATCGTTATCGCCGGGGATAACAAGGCTTGTGTCGTAATAGGGGCTCGCGCTCCCATGGCTGATAAGTATCCCGCACACATCGAATCCCGCGAACTGGTTTATCCCGAGCGGGTGTTCGAGAAATATCCTGCATGCTACGGAGTTAGCAGTGACCTGGATGCCGCCATCGAGCCCGACGAACATCTGAAACGGCGGCGCCGGTTCGAGGAACGGGATGGCGTTCAGGTGAAGCGCCGCTTCGCGCAGCGGGACGATTTCGATACGCTCCTCCGACGGGAACACTTCGAACCGATAGAGCCCGCACAGCATATGCGCGTTCGCATCGGCGGCGGCCCTCACATCAGTGGGCTGTGTGATCGTATCTGAAGTGGAGCATCCCGTGATGGCAATCGCAAGAATGAGTGACAGCAGGATATAACGCATTTCTACCTCCAAAGGTGGGAAGGCTCAGCCGGATGGTCGCGGCATAGATTCTTCCTTCTAAGATTATATTGCCCGTAAGCCTTTATTTCCACTACCATTAACATAGTTGCGAATTGTTCGCATTATCATAAGATTAAGACGCCTGACAGGACGTGACGGTTTCATCGCGTGGAACAATAATTACATTATGCCGCCGGAGCGGGCATGAATGTGCCTGTTGAAAAAGATATTTCTGGTAGCCTGCGGTTGGAGCCATCCTGCTTCCATGAAATCAATAGGCTCCTACCCCGGGTAGGCCGCCATTTATTAGTGATTCAGAAGGAGGCGGCCAACCCGGGGCTACCAGATGATTTACTTCAATGCTCTCTAAGATGAAATTACAGCTTTTCAACAGGCCCATGAGAGGCGATGCGCTCGTGTTATCAATCAGCTCTGATGCTATAATCAAAATGCCCGGGACGGGCATCAAGCGGCCGAAGGGCCCATCAGTATTCAGGGGAGGAAATAATGATGCTGAGAATTCTTTCAATAACAGCAATGCTCGTGATAATGGCTGCCTTTCTCATCATGCCGGCAAGCGGGTTCTACGAGCTGGGGGAAGAGATAGGTGATTATCCCTGTAACATCGACGATAACGACAACCACGTCAACGCCGAGAGGATCGAATATGCCCATGCCGCGCTTGCATCGGTATGCCAGGCCGACCCGTTCGACTGGTACCTTTTCCAGGGGGACGGCTACGTGGGATGGTCCGGCAACCTGTTCATAATAGCGCCCGGCCCGGGACTCGCGGTGCGGCTGTATCTCGACGAGGGGGACGGTATCGTGATGGTGTACGACGGGTCGCCCGCGTTCGAGCCGGACTATAACATGTATGCGCTGAATCTCTCCATCCACACGCTATGCGAGGACGCCGGTTTCTTCGCGCCGTTAAGGGGAAAATTCTATATACGGGTTACATACTATTCGAACTACATGGGGGAGCATCCATATCTCATCCGCTCCTATTTCAACGCGAGTACCGAGAAGCCTCCGCCGCCGACCACCAGTACCGACGCCCTCGAGATACCGGTCGGGGAGGACAGGTATGCGACGCTGACCCAGACCGATTTCTACTGCTGGTATTACTGGGACCATCCCGCGGGAGAACCGGTGGACGGCACCATCCAGCTATGCAAGATACCGGAGCTGCTCATCGAGGATGACGTGGATATGCATCTGAAGGTATTCCGTAACAACGGCGTCCTGGTCGCGCAGACCCAGCTCGATGAAAATCTGCAATATGCGTGGATAGACCTCGCGCCGTTTAACCTCCCGCCCGGGCGATATAAGATATATGTCTCCCTCGCGCAGGCGACGAACAACCGCCATAAATTCCAGCTTCGCAACCGCGCGGTGGATACGAGCGGGGGATGCATGGCCGACAACAACAACTCCGAAGCCGACGCATACCCGCTCAGCCCGGATATCGCTTTGAATGCTTCGATATGCCACCCGTTCGACACGGCCGATTATTTCACATATACGAGCAACCACTATTTCATCGGCGACATCTATGTTTCCCCCTGGAACGGACGGATGATGCTTCAGACCGCAATGGCAAACAACAAGGGGAACGACCTCGGCGGGATGCCGACCATCAGCGGCCTGACATTCTTCAGGGAACCCATCGGGCATGGGACATACACGATCAAGGTGCAGGATTTCACTGGATCGGGGTATTCGATCCCTTACGAGATAAAGGTCGCGCCGCACGGCTATGGGCCGTATCAACCGCCGGGGCATGCATATTGGACAAGCGCGGATAACGTACTGCAATACGACACGATGCCGAATTACTCGCACGACTATTATTTCGAATTAAAAAATGGCGAGCAGGATTCCTATTTCTTCACGGCCGGTACCGGCCCGGGTGAGTATCTTGTCGGTATGTTCGAGATATACGGTTCCGGCACCGATTATGAAGTGATAGTGGGCAAGCTTCAGACCGGTGGACCGGCCATGGGGCAGCCGGTACTTCCCGATGCCTACGGGAAAACCATCCTCGATTTCGGATACCAGATACTCACCGACCCGGGGGATTATATTCTCAAGATAAAGCTGAGCCCGTCGGTCAGCGGCCAGAGGCGGTTCTACATACGCCAGACATTCTCAATCGAGGAATGCGGGCAGGAGCCGCTGGAATCGTTCGACAATCCCGGGCAGGAGCGATGGAAGACCAACCGGGGGACGGGTTTTACCGGTGTTCTCTGTACGCCGGACGATACTTCCGATTTCTGCGCGTTCAGCATCAGCCAAAACCTGTTATACGGAATCCCGGCGACATACAACATGAAACTCAAGGCGGGATATCCAGGTATGGAATTCAAGCTCTACGATTCGAACCGGAATGTCCTGTGGTCGAAGCAGTTCGCCGAGATGGGGGACACTGAATTCGTGTACCTGAATAACTATGTGACCGCCGGGGATGACTATGTCGTGGAGGTTTCCGTCAACTCCACGGAAGAGCGGCTGATGGTGTGGTCCATCGATTTCTTCCCGGCGCTCTTACCCCTGAAGATGGAAGTGCAGCTATACCAGCCAAAGACTATCACCATCCAGTTGGAAGAGCTTTTGTCGGAAATCCTGTAATTATTACCGTCCGTCAACGGAGGAAAAAATGAGACGAAATATAAATCCCCTGCAACTCGCCCTCAGCGCGATGTTCATTCTCATCGCGGGCGCGGTTCTCCTGGCATGCGGCTCGCAGCCGAGCAACGCGGGTACCGGGCGCGATGCGTCACGGGAGAGCGCCGTCGAGGAAGATGAAGATGTGAGAAGCATCAACGCATTCCTCGACACTTTTCAAACGAACTATTCAAATCGCGACATCGAGGGGGTAAGCGCTCTTTTCATGAGCGGCGGGAATGTGGTCACCGATTTCGATGGGCACGTACGGACATACGATGTCGAAAACTGGCTCGAGATGACGGGGAGTATATTCGACAACTATTCACACCTCAGCGACCGGCTTACGGAGAGGGATATCACGGTGTATGGCAACATCGCGGTGGCAAAATGCCGCTACGATTTCGACTCGTCGTTCGAGAAGTCGTACGGGCATGATATATTCAGCCTCGTGCGCCGTTCCGAGGGTTGGCTGATTGTATCGTTGATGTACAGCGGGCAGGAGAAGTAGAGCACATCGCGGCTTTCGTCAGAACGTAAGCATCACCGGGTTCGTCTCCCCGCCCTCTTCTATCTGGATGGTGTTGCGGACATCGGTGATGCCCTCGACTCCGCGCACGATCTTTTCGGCAAGTTCTTTCTCTTCTTCCGTGTATACCCATCCCGAAAGATAGGCTACGCCATCCTGTACGTTGCAGACCAGCTTCTTGTGGTCGATGCCGACTTCCGCGCGAAGGGCATCCTTGCAGGCCTTGGTCAACTTGATATTCTTGATCGAGCCGCATCCCGACAGGCAGAAAGCGGCCATGCTCAGGATGACAATGCAGAACATCAGCTTGATGATTGTATTCCTTTTCTCACTCATGATTGAACCGTCCTCCGGCACCGTTTGATGCCATGTGAAATTCTATCATGCCACGGGCTTCCCATAGCAATGGATTCAATAATTAGACGCGCGGGCGCGGATTTGTTTGGAATTATAAGACCGATGGACAGGATGCATATGCGTCACCATTCTGGTAGATTTATACACGTGAGGTGAATCTATGGCCGGCAAGCCGACGCTTTTCATCGTGGACGGGTATTCGTTCGTATTCCGCGCCTATCACATAATGGGGAACATGACCGCTCCCGACGGTACTCCCACGGGGGCGTTGTATGGGTTTCTCAACATGCTGATAGCCCTCGTGCAGCAGAAGAAACCCGACTATCTGATAGTGGCGCTCGATTTTCACGGCCCGACATTCCGCGAGGATATTTATCCCGAATACAAGGCGACGCGGCAAGCTACCCCCGAAGACCTCATCGAACAAATCGCGATGCTTCGCCCTATCCTCGACGCGCTGAAAATCCCGTGGGCGGAATTCGAGGGATATGAAGCCGACGATGTCATCGGGACTATCGGCAAGGAATATGCGAAGAAGAAGTGGGATGTGCGGATCGTAACGAGCGACTCCGACCTGATGCAGCTTGTCGATGACGACATCAAGCTGTGGAGGAATGTAAAGGGCACAACCGAGATGGAAGAGTTCGATGCGAAGAATGTGCTGAAAAAGTTCCCGGTTTCCAGGCCGATTAACGTGATTGACTACAAGGCGCTTGTGGGGGATTCATCGGACAATATCCCCGGCGTACGCGGGGTCGGCGAGAAGACCGCCACGAAGCTGCTGGCCGATTACGACACGGTCGAAAAGATATACAAGAACCTGGATAAAATAGAGCCGGATTCGCTGCGGAAGAAACTTGACGAAGGGCGCGAGATGGCGTTCCTAAGCAAGGACCTCGCGACCATACGTACAGACCTCGACCTGAAATTCGACATCGAAAAATTCCACCTGCATGAGATCGACACGGACTCCGCCGCGGTATGGTTCAAGAAGCTCGGATTCCGGCGCCTGGCTGAACGCATGGGGGTCGACCTCGCGGGCGCGAAAGCGCCGGCGAAAGGGAAAAACGACAAGGAAGAGGATGGGGAGCGCGTGGGTCCCTGGCTCGAATCGCTTCAGAGCATACTTGTCGATGATGCGGCGGCTTTCAAGAAGCTGCTCAAGGAACTGAAGAAAGCGGGGAAATTCGCGATAGACGTCGAGACCGATTCGCTCGATGCGCGCACCACGAAGCTGGTCGGGGTCGCCGTATGTTACGAATCCGGCAAGGCGTATTACATGCCGGTCGGACATTTGTCGAGCACGATGGAGCTTATCCCCACGTCGCCGGCACCGAAGCAGCTTGCGCTCGATGTCGTCCTCGATGGACTGGGGAAACTGCTCACCGATGAAAAAATCGAGAAATACATTCAGCACGCGAAATTCGAGTATCTCGTTTTTTGTAACCATGGAATAGAAATCAAGGGCATCGCATTCGACACGATGCTCGCGAGTTACCTTATCGATCCCGACGAGCGCCACAATTTGAAAGACCTTGCGAGGAAGCATCTCAACTGGGACATGACCCCGATCTCCGATTTGATCGGCAAAGGCGCGAAGCAGCGAAGCATGGACAGCGTGGAGGTATGCGACGCCGCGCCGTATGCATGCGCCGATGCCGCGGCGTGTTTCGAGCTTACGCGCCTGTTCAAGCCTCAAATCAAGAAAGAAGGGCTGGCGAAGCTGTTCGATGATATCGAGATGCCTGTCGAGATAATCCTCGCGAAAATGGAGCGGGAAGGCATCAGGCTCGACGGCGCGGCTCTCGACGAACTGAGCGTCGAGCTCGACAAGCTGCTCGCTGCAAAGGAGAAGGAGATATTCAAGGTACTTCCACGCGAGATCAACCTGAACAGCCCGATCCAACTCGCGGAACTATTGTTTGATGAGATGAAAATTCCGCGGGTGCGGGCGCGAAGTACCGACGCGGAGGTTCTCGGCAAACTGAAAGATGATTACCCCGTCGCCGGGATGATCCTCGAATACCGCACGCTGGCGAAATTGCGCGGCACTTATACCGACGCGTTGAAGCAGCTCATCGCGGAAGACGGGCGCGTGCATACATCGTACAACCAGACAATCACATCGACCGGGCGGCTTTCATCATCCAATCCCAACCTGCAGAATATCCCGATACGCACCGAGATAGGGCAGAAGGTGCGGAAAGCATTCGTCGCACGCGCGAACGACTGGGTTCTGCTTTCCGGCGATTACTCGCAGATCGAGTTGAGGCTGCTGGCGCATTTCACGGGGGATGAAAGGCTGGTTAAGGCGTTCAAGGACGGCGAGGACATTCACCGGCGTACCGCGATGGAAGTGTTCGATGTCGGGCCGGATGATGTCACGCGCGAGATGCGCCGCCAGGCGAAGGTCATCAATTTCGGCATCATCTACGGCATGACCGCGCACGGGCTTATCGATGAGTTGCATGTGTCGCGCGCTGAATGCCAGGCATATCTCGACAAATTCTTCGACCGCTACCCGATGGTCAAGCCGTGGATGAACGACCTGATTCAAAGCGCGCGGGAAGAAGGCTATGTGCGAACGCTTTTCGGCAGGCGGAAGGCATACGCGGAGCTGATGTCGAGGAACGCCCAAATACGCCAGGCGGCCGAGCGCGCCGCGACGAACATGCCGCTGCAGGGAACGGCGGCGGATATCGTCAAGGTCGCGATGGTGGCCGTCGATGAGCTGCTCGCGCAGAAAGGGTTCGCAACGAAGATGCTCCTGCAGGTGCATGACGAACTGGTGTTCGATGTGCCGAAGAAGGAGATGGATTCAGTCGCCGATATGATCGGGAAGAAAATGAGCGGCATCATCAAATTGAATATACCGCTTGTGGTCAATTTCAAATACGGCCCGAACTGGCTTGAGATGAAGGACGCGGGGACATATGGGGATTAGGAAGCCCGGCCGGGAGCCGCGATGCCATTCTAATTACATCCCCTTATGTTAAAATACCCCCCTGACATTGATGGAGGACTGAACATGAAAATTGCCGTAATCGGCATGGGCTACGTCGGTCTCACCACCGCGGCCGTACTTGCCCACATACGCCACGACCTGTACTGCGTCGAGATCGACCGCGAAAAGCTCGCAACTCTCCAGCAGGGAAAATCACCCATATTCGAGGAATACCTCGGCGATATCCTCAGCCATAACATCAAGGCGGGACGCCTGCATTTCACGGATAAACTCGACGAAGCGTTGAGCGAAGCCGAGGTTGTCTTCGTGGCGGTCGGCACTCCGCTCATGGGGCAATGGGGGGCAGACCTCAGGCAGATACGCTCCGCTTTCGGCGACATTGCGCAGTTCCTCAAGGGCAATCCCGACAAATACATGGTCCTCATAATGAAGTCGACGGTCCCCGCACAGACATGCGACGGCATGAGCAGCTATGTGCGCGAGATAGCCCCCGACGCGAAATTCGATCTCGTGAGTAACCCGGAGTTCCTCCGCGAAGGCACCGGCGTATTCGACACCCTCTACCCGGACCGGATCGTCATCGGCTCGCGAAGTGCGGCGGCGCGCGAAAAGGTCAAGGAGCTGTACATGCCGCTGATGGATGGCAAAATCCCCGACATCGAATTGTGCCCTGCCCCGCACGCGAATCGAGTGCTGCCCATACCCGCGGTAATGACCGACACCTGTTCGAGCGAGCTGATTAAATACGCCGCCAACGCGTTCCTCGCGACGAAGATAAGTTTCATCAACGAGATAGCCAACCTCGCCGAGAAATCGGGCGCGGATATCGAGGACATCGCACGCGGGATCGGACTCGACCAGCGCATCGGCCCGCAGTTCCTCCACGCCGGTATCGGTTACGGCGGCTCCTGTTTCCCGAAAGACACAGCCGCGCTCGCACACCAGGCGGAATCATTCGGCTACACATTCAAGCTGCTCTCATCAGTCATCGAGGTAAACCAGCGGCAGCGCATACGGTTCCTCCACCGAATCGTCGAGAGGTTCGGGCATCTCGACGGGCGGCGCATCGGTTTCCTCGGGCTGAGCTTCAAGCCGGGCACCGATGATGTACGCGACAGCCCGGGTATCGAGATGATGCGCTACACCGAGGGCGCGGGAGCCGAAGTGCGGGCATACGACCCGGTCGCAATCGAAAACGCACGGAGGATTTACGATTTGAAAGATACGCGGGTTTATTACGACGACCCGTATAAAATGCTCGATGGCTGCGACTGCGCCGTAATCGTCACCGACTGGCCGCAATTCCGCGACCTCGACTGGATGAAGATAAAAGGTCTGCTTAAAGCGCCGATCATTTTCGACGGACGCAACATGTTCGACCCGGAGGAGATACGGAGCAAGGGATTCGAGTACCATTGCGTCGGCAGGGGCGGGGAATAGGGCGGTCGTGTTATGAGAAAAGGCCTTACGACCGGCATCTTCATATATGCAATTGCGCTCTTCGCTTTATGGGCCTCAGTCGCGTGTATCCATTTCTCCAAATATTCCGATACCGTTCCAATCGAATACTGGCTTGAATCATTTTTCATCGCCCAGCGGAACCTGTCGCTTGTAATCGAAGTCTACATCGCGGCGGGCGCATTCATCCTTTTGTCAGTGATATTCCTCGTCCCGCCGGGATTGCGATTCAGCGCGAACCCCGTGGTGCAGGTGATGAGGGAATGGTCCGTCGGACTTGCGCTGGCGGCATTGCTCTGGGTGGGGACGGGCATCCTGTCGGGGCTGTTCATTTCCCCAATTCCCAAGGGCATCGTGGAGAAGATAGGGGACTGGTATCCCGCCCTGTTCTATGCGCTGATGGACCTCGTGGTAATCAATTACCTCCTCACGTTCCTGTTCTTTCTCGTTTCGGCGGCGTCCGGACGGGCGGTCATCGCGAAACTGTGGCCGCGCATTGAATTCCCCTCCCGCCTTCAGGAGTTTATCTTCAGCGCGGCATCGGGTCTGGGCATTATGTCGCTCGGATTTTTCTTCCTCGGTCAGGCGGGCATGCTTTATCCGTGGGCGGTTGGGACTCTTTTCCTTCTCGCATTTATCTTCAGCCTCTTTTGCGCGCGACGGTTCATCCCCGACATGTTCCGCGCACTAAAGGCCAACAGCCTTGAAGGCGTACCGCTAATCCTGTTCATCATCCTGCTGTTTCTCATCGTATCGATGCTGCACTATCCACTCTACCCCGTTCACAGCCACGACGCGACTACATACCACCTTGTCGCGCCGCAGACATTCATACGCGAGCACGCGATAACATTTCATCCGGAAATCAACTTCAACAGCCTCCCGATGACGACCGAACTTCTTTATATCCCCGCCCTGATGTTGAACCGGGATATCATGGCGCAGATAACGTCGTTCCTCTTCTTCCTGATGTGCCTCGGCGTCGTCTATGAATTCTCTCGATACCATCTGAACTCTGCCGCCACCGGACTCATCGCCGCCATACTGATGTGCCTTACTCCTTCATTCATTCACCTCTCGTGCATACCCTACATCGACATGGCGCTGGCGTTTTATGTCTCGGCCACTGCTCTCGCCATCGCGGGATGGCTGTACGGCGGCTTAAACCGGTGGTATATCCTCGCCGGTTTGATAGCGGGATTCAGTCTCGGCGTGAAATATACTTCGCTGGTATTTCTCCTGATCTTTGTCGTGTGGATAATCGTGCAGCGGATTTTCGTCCGCGCGATTTCAGTGAGGAACATCATCGCCGGCACATTATTGATGCTTATCATCGCGACGGTAGTCGCATCGCCATGGTATGTTCGGAATATCGTGCTGTTCGGCGACCCGGTGTTCCCGTTTTACAGCGGGTTGTTCGGCAAGGTTCTTCCCGCCGGCAAACTCGCGGAACTCAAGCCCGAGCTCGCTATCAACCAGGAAACCATGCTCGATATATTCGAATACGAGGGGGGCATTGAAAGGCTGGCGCGGTTCATCCCCGACCTATCACTTTCGGGGAAGACCATACCGAATCCGATCGGCCCGCTGCATGTCGCGATACTCCCGTTTCTCATCCTTATCGGCATCGCGGGTATCGGCAGGCTTATCGGTAAATATATATTCAGGATGAAACTGGATATCCATTATTCGATTCCCCTGTTCATGTGCGCGGCGATCATCCTCGCCTATGCATCCTACTGGATTTTCGGCGCGGGGCTTATCCATTCCCGTTATTTCACCCCGGCGATTCCGTTCTTGTCGATACTCGGCGGATACACCGTGTTTCACCTTTTCAGGCTCAGGGCGGTCAGGGGAAATCTTCTCGTCACGCAAGTCGTAGCAGCGATTCTCGGCATGCTCGCGGTCTTCTATTTCAACCACGGCATCATCAACCTTAAGATCACCGACCTGCCGGTCAGCGGCGAGACGCGAACCGAATTCCTGAACGAACATGTGTCGAGCATGGAAGCGGTGAGGCATCTGAATGACACCATGAAGCTGAACCGGGATTACATCGTGTACGGCGTCGGATGCGAGGACGCGCGCTACTATTCAAATTTCACGCTTATCGGCGGGCCGTGGGGCTATGCCGACTGGCACGGGTTCGACAAGGCATCGGAGAGCGGCGAGGAGCTTTGCGAGTATCTATCCGCGTATGGGTGCTCATACTTGCTTTACGACTTGAACAGCATTACATACTTGAGGAAATACTATGCGGGTATATCACTCCCGAAGGACGAAACATTCAAGCGATATTTCACCAAGGTAACTACGATTGATAATACCGTCATATATAAACTGAATAATGCTCCACGGTGAACGGGGTCGACGGCGCGCTTGAGGAGGAGTTCGAAAATGAAACATGGAAAACCAAATCATCTCATAAATGAAAAATCCCACTATCTTCTGCAGCACGCATATAACCCGGTAGACTGGTATCCCTGGAACGATGCGGCATTCGAGAAAGCCGCCGCCGAGAACAAGCCGATATTCCTGTCCATCGGCTACTCATCCTGCCACTGGTGCCACGTGATGGAGGCGGAATCATTCGAGGATGAGGAAGTCGCGGCATTCATGAATGAGCATTTCATCGCCATCAAGGTCGATCGCGAAGAACGTCCCGACATCGACAGCATATACATGACCGTATGCCAGGCGATTACCGGCGCGGGCGGATGGCCGCTCACCATAGTTATGACTCCCGGTAAGAAGCCGTTCTTCGCGGGGACATATTTCCCGAAGAGCGCGAATTACGGGCGTCCCGGCCTGATGGATGTGCTTCAGGAAATCGAAAACGTATGGCGTAACGACTACGATAAAATCGTCGAGTCGAGCGAGTCGATAACATCGGCGCTTCGCGAGCTCTCAACATATCAAACGGGTGAAAGCCCCGATGCGGGCGACCTCGACAATGCATTCGACCATTTCATCAAGCGATTCGACGGCGTGTGGGGCGGCTTCAATCCCGCGCCGAAATTCCCATCGCCGCACAACCTGATGTTCCTGCTGAAATACTGGAAACGCACCGGCAATCCGGACGCGCTGGTGATGGTCGAGCGTACGCTGCGGATGATGCATCGCGGCGGGATATGGGACCACATCGGCGGCGGTTTCCATCGCTATTCGACCGACCCGGTATGGCTCATCCCACATTTCGAGAAAATGCTCTACGACCAGGCGATGCTCGCGATGGCTTATATAGAGGGATACCAAGCGACCGGGGATGAGACATTCGCCGATGCCGCGCGCGGAATTTTCACCTATGTGCTCAGGGATATGACATCGCCGGAGGGCGGTTTCTATTCCGCCGAGGATGCCGACAGCGAGGGGAAGGAAGGAACATTTTATGCGTGGACGGTCGGGGAGATAAAATCCGCGCTCGATGAAACCGCCGCGAGGATTTTCATCAGCCATTACGGCTTGACCGATGAAGGGAATTTCGAGGATGGGCGGAATGTCCTGTTCGACGCAAACGGCCTCGAAAAATCAGCAGCGCGGATTGGTATCGGCGTCTATGAGCTTGCCGCGAGCATCGATGCGTCGCGGCGCAAGCTGTTCGGCATCCGCGAGAAGAGAGAGCATCCGTTCAAGGACGACAAGATCCTCACCGACTGGAACGGCCTGATGACAGCGGCGTTCGCGAAGGGAGCGCAGGTTTTCGGCGACGAAGATTATGCGCGGGCGGCAATAAATGCAGTCGAGTTCATTTATGAAAAAATGTTCATGGCGGACGGACGGCTGCTGCATCGGTACCGCGACGGCGAAGCGGCGGTGCATGCATTCTCGGACGATTATGCATTCCTCGCGTGGGGTTTGCTCGAATTGTATGAAGCGACATTCGATGCCGGATATCTTCGAAGGGCGATGGAGCTTACCGATGAAGTGCTTCGCCTGTTTTGGGATGATGAGTCCGGCGGGCTGTTCCTGACTTCCACCGACAGCGAGGAGCTAATCGCCCGGACGAAGGAGATTTACGACGGCGCGATTCCATCCGGCAACTCGGTAGCGGCATCGAATCTACTCAGGCTGTCGAGGATAACGTCGAACCCGGATTATGAGCGTCGCACCCGCGAACTGCTCGATGCGTTCGGCCCGACGGCGGCAAAATCCCCAACCGGGTTCGCCCAATTATTGAGCGCGGTCGATTTCGCGATTGGGCCGTCGAAGGAAATCGTCATCGCGGGAAGCAGGGGCGATGATGTGACAGAGGCAATGATGAAGACAGTTTATCGGCAGTATATCCCGAACAGGATTGTTATATTGCATCCGCCCGGACAACCCGGCGCGGAAATTGAAAAACTCGCGCCATTCCTTAAAAACCAGAATCAGATTGATGGAAAGACCGCCGCGTATGTGTGCGAGAATTACGCATGCAAGGCGCCGGTTACGGATGTGGAGAGTCTGGTGGCAATTTTATAACTCACTGACACGCAGAGAACAAAGAAAAGAAAAATCCCGAGCCCCGACCGTCAGGGAGGGGACAAAGACACGGACAAGCTTAGGGAGTGGTGGTAGTGCGATAAGGACTGGTCGCCGCTTGACCGTGCCACACGGGTTTAGTTGGTATGCGTGGAAGACACGGGCAAGCTTCGTACGACTTGGCAGGGCGATGATGGTTTGCAGACGCTTGACCGTGCCACACGGAATCGTATTCCCATAGCACCGGAATCGTATGCCCGTGGCACCGGGTTTTATGAATGTCGCACATCGATGCTCCGCCCTCGCGCACTTTTTATCGGAATTTATGAGATAATAATTCCGACCGGGCATCCGGCTTGATTAGCACAAGGGGCCGTTGCAATGAAGAAAGAACTTAACACGAAAGGCGGAATTCCACTCTATCATCAGCTTGCCGAGCTGATGGAGCGACGCATATCCGCGGGGCTGCTCCGGTTCGGCGAGAAGCTTCCCAGTATACGCAAACTGGCAACGGAGATGAAAGTCAGCCAGCAGACCGTGCTGAAAGCATACGAGGTGCTCGAAGAAAAGAGCCTCATCCGCTCGGAGCGCGGACGCGGGGCATTCGTGTGCGCCAAGATAGACCTCGCGCGCGAGGAGCGAAAGCAACTCGAAATGGTCGCGCGTACCGCGATGATAAAATCCATCAAGCTCGGATTCTCCCCCGCCGACCTCATAAGCACCATCGACGGCCTGATGGAGCGTGGCTTCGAGCTGAAGGAAGCCGAGCCCGTGGAACTGCCGCGGGTGGTGCCGCATCCTGAAGCGGCCGCGAGGGTGCTCGCGCCGATTTCCACCGAGGACAATATCGAACGGCAGCACAAACATAAGCTCGAGACGCTTGCGTTCGTCGAATGCTCCCTCGAACAGTCGGTCGACATGGCCAAGGCCATCGGCGAGCATCTCGCGGGTGTGAACGTCGTGCCGGTGATACTCGAAATCCTCCGCCAGAATACCGAGCGCATCCTTTCGTATTTCACCAGGGATGCCGTCTTCGTGACAACGCCGTTCCACGAACAGGAATTGAACCGCATCCTCGGCGGCACGAAGCTGCGGATATTCGTTATCGACATCAAGATGACGCGCGAATTCCTCGGCGCGCTGAAACGTCTGAGCGGGCTGAGCTATGTCGGCATCATCGCGCGCGACGAGAGCAACCTCAGGAGCGCGACCGGTTTCGCGAAGGCGTATATCAAGGGAACCAAGACGCAGCTCGTCCCGGCGTTGATAAGCGACACGAAGCAGATGCAGAAGATTACCGCCAACGCGCAGATGGTGATTCATACGCCGAACACGCGCGATTACGCGCAGATGAAACTCCCGTGGGGCATCGAGAAGGTCGAGACCACGTTTGTCCCCGAAGATGATACAATCCGCGAGTTGAAGGATTTCCTGGGGATGCTGTGATGGAAGGCCCGCGCGCATTCATCAAGGATGGAAGACGCATCGCGGGCTATCTCGATTTTCTCGCCTCTATCCGGCGTTTATCCGCGAATACAATCGACTCATACCGGCGCGACATCGAATCGTGGCGCTCGTTCCTGCGTGAGAAATGCGGTGACAGGAGCATTCTCGCGGCGGGAGAGGATGATGTCCGCTCGTTCATGGTATCGCTTCAGGCCACGGGAATCAGCCCGCGTTCGCAGGCCAGGAAATTGAGTTCGCTGCGCGGATTCTATAAATATCTCGTCAAGACCGGACTCGCCGATACCGACCCGACGCCGGGGATACATACTCCGAAGACGGGGCGGAAGCTCCCGAAAGTCCTCGATTCAGTCGACATAATGCGCCTGCTCGATTCATACGATACGGGCGACCCGGTGGGGCTTCGCGATCGGGTGATGCTCGAGACGATGTATGTCGCGGGACTCAGGGTGAGCGAGCTGTGCGGACTGCGGGTAACATCGTTGAAACTCGATGACGAATGCATCATCGTTCCCGGGAAGGGGGATAAAATCAGGCCGGCGCCGCTTACGAAGAGAACGGTGCTGCTCCTGCGGCAATATCTTGTCGACGCGCGAAAGCAACTCGCGGCGGGACATCCCACGCCCTATGTCTTCATCACCCGGCGCGGGACGCCGGTAAGCCGCCAGCAGTTCTGGCGCGACCTCAAGGCGCGGGCGAAGGGGTTGCATCTCGGTGATATTCATCCGCACATGTTGAGGCATTCATTCGCCACGCACATGCTCGAGGGGGGCGCGGATCTGCGGTCCATCCAGGAATTGCTCGGGCATTCGGATATCTCGACGACGCAGATATATACTTCTGTCGACGAAGCACACAAGCGCCGCGTCTACGACAAGGCGCATCCGCGGGCGAGACAAAAAAAGTAGGGACAGTCACCTGTTTCGCTCATGGCATTGCTTGCTATCGTATATCTACGAGCGAAACAGGTGACTGTCCCTACTTTTTTTAAAAGACGGATCTTCCGCTGATGAGCTCGCTCATGGTGACGAATTCATAGCCCGAATTGCGCAATGCGTCGATAAGGCCGGGAAGCGCATCCACCGCGCAATCCGTCCCGTCATGCATAAGCACAATACCCCCCGGGCCGATGCCGTTCTTTGTCTTTGTTATCACTGAGGCGGCCTGCGGTTCGAGGTAATCGCCGGTATTCACCGTCCACCAGCACGTGGTCATGCCGTGCGAATATACGAAATCGGTTATTTCATCGGTGGTACGTCCGTGCGGCGGCCTGAACAACCGGCAGTCATAGCCGAGCACGCGGTTGATTATCCGGTTCGTATAGAGTATCTCCTCCTGCCAGTCATCGGTGGCAAGGTCGACGAGTTTCGGATGCGAATACGAATGGTTACCGATATCATGCCCGTCGCGGAGAATACTTATAAGCAAATCGGGATAGAGCTGGCACTTGTTGCCCATGCAGAAGAACGTCGCCTTCACATCCTTCTCCCGCAGTATCCCGAGGAGTTCTTCGGTGTAATATGGGTTGGGGGCGTCGTCGAACGTCAGCGCCACTATCTTCACATGCGGGTTCCCCGATGTGAACATCCTCACCGGGTCGAATACAAGCTTCGGCGTAAGGAGCAGGTCGATTCCCATGCCGATGCCGTCCTCGGTCGCGCCCACGCTTCCGCCTTGCAGGACCACGGCTGTAAGCATCAGGATTGCAACGAAAATTGAAACGCGACCGATCAAATCGACTCCGGCATTAAGAAGATTTAAACGAAATTAATCAGGCGGATGATTATATCGCTCCCGGATATTGTATGCAACCCCGCGGCGTTTCGCAATCGGCGGGATTGACAAGAACTGCAGCCGTATCGGCCACCGCGGTCCCCTCGAACAATCCGGAATTTTACGTATCCATATTAATAGGGGTTGTGCGGGACGGGATTATGGCGATAATTAATATAGGCCGCATGGCGTTCTATGAATCAATGGCGGGAAAATAATTATTATGAAATCCTCAGCGTAAGCTGTCACTGCTCGCAGGACGACCTTCGCAAGGCATACCGCGCCCTTGTGAAGAAGAATCATCCCGACCTCGTGCAAGACGCCAGCGACAAGAAAACACGCGAGGAGTATCTGAAAATACTCAACCTCGCATATGAAACCCTCAACGACCCGGCAAAACGCGCTATGTATGACCAGAAGCTCGAATCACACCGGCCATACACGCAGCCCCAAAGAAGCGCTCCGGGTCAGACATACAGCAGCTACCAGCGGCGCGTCCGGGAAACAAGGCGAGAGCCGCCGGAAGTGCTCATCCGTGGTAACGAACACCTGTTGCGGGTTGAATATATCCGCAGGCGGTTCCAGTTGAATCACGACATCGGGTTCTACATCAGGAATCGCATCGTAAGTTTCTACACCACTCCCGAAGGTTTCATCTATGTGCCAATCACCGAGCTCGAACGCGCCCAGGCTTATGATGTGCGCGGCAAGGATAGCGCCAAGCGGCCGGCTCCCAAAGCGAACTTGCCCAAAGCCCCGCGCTGCTGCCAAAAGGCGCCGCGATGACCGAGAGCGAACATGCGCGCAGCGGCGCGATCCTGCGCGAATTTGG